>NZ_CP031697.1:1536666-1844000 GCF_004136375.1 Xanthomonas oryzae pv. oryzae | reverse complement strand
CACCGCTTTGCGAGAACACGCGCGCGGCACGCCCTTCGCCACCGTTGTAGGCGGCCAGCGCCAGTTCGATGCTGCGGTTGAGCCCGGCCATGCGCTCGTTGAGATAGGCGGCGCTGGCTTCGGCCGCGCTGCGTGCATCGAAGCGTGTGTCGAAGCCGGTGCCGTCCGGGCCCAGCCCGAAGCGACGCCCGGTGGCCGGCATGAACTGCATCAGTCCGGCCGCGCCGGCGCGCGAGCTGGCGTGCACCTTGCCATTGGATTCCTTGGCCATGATGCCGAACAGCAGCGCCTCGGGAAGGCCGCGCTTCTGCCATTCCGGCCACATCACGCCGCGCAGGTTGCTGTAGTTCTCGTAGCTGGTCAGCAGCGCCGGGCGCATATCAGTGAGCCAGCGCCGGATGCCGGCCTGCACGGCCGGGTTGTACTGCACCATCTTGTCGAAGTCGTGGCGCTGGTCGTTAAGCAGCGTGGCGGCACGCGCGGCCTCGGGAATACCGTTCGACGCCGGGCCCAGATGGTCCGGGTCGGCTTGCAGCAGCGTGTCGTCGTCTTCCGGATCTTCAGCGGCCGGCGCCTCGGCATCGGCGCGCGTCTTGAGCAGGCGCTTGTAGGTGGCCAATTGATTGGAAACCAGGCAGCCGCGCTGCTTGATGCAGGCATCGATGATGTCTTCCATGTCCTCCAGCGCGGCATCGCCTTCGGCAGTGCCCTTGGGGTCGGAGTTGTTCACCAGCACGAGCGCATCGCGATAGCGCTTTTCGGCGGCGGCCATGCGCGCATCGAGCGCGGCAGCCTTCTCCGTGTCGCGTTTGGAGAGAGCGTGGGCGGCGGGGACGACAGACATCAACGCAACCACGACCAGAACCGGCCATGGGCGCAAACAAAAATGAGCGAGCGGCATCGTAGGCAGTACAGCGGAAAGGCAGGCAGGGTAGCCGCCGGGGCGACACCGGGGCAAGGCGGCGAGGTCGCTGGGGTCAGTGGGCCGTTAGCTTGGGGGGAGTGATCGATGCATGCAGCACCTGCAAACCGGCTCGCCAGGGCGATGAGTGACCAAGCCTGCGGCTGCAGCGTGGCCTGCGCATGATTGGCCTGTGCGATCCAGGCTGCCGGACAGGAAGCTGCTGACGTGCAGGCTGGCATTGCCCGCCGGGATTGCCCACTAGAATCCGGACTTTCCCACCGGATCTGCGCAATGGCCTCGTTCCTGCTCGGCAAAGGCATCACCGACGACATCCCGGTTGCGCTGGAAGGACGCTTCGGCAACCGCTACGGGCTGGTGGCCGGCGCCACCGGCACCGGCAAGACCGTGACCCTGATGACCCTCGCCGAAGGCTTCTCGCGGCTGGGCGTGCCAGTGTTCCTGGCGGACGTAAAAGGCGACGTCGCCGGCCTGGCCGTGGCAGGCGACGGCGCGCCCGGCGTGCTGCAGCGCGCCAAGGATATGGGCATTGCCGACTACGCCCCGGCCGCCAACTCGGTAGTGTTCTGGGACCTGTATGGCCAGCTCGGGCACCCGGACTGCGGCGTTCGGTCATGCTGACCACCACGGCGCGTCCGTGCGAGGCCCTGATGGTCTCCAGCTCCCAGTCGCCGATACGGCTTCGCTGCTCAACCACGCTGGGGCGCTGTGTCCAGCTGCGCCGATGCGAGCTGCCCGCGGCCATCGCGCACGCCACGCCGCCGGCGCTTGCGACGGCGTTTGCGTAGATGCATGAACAGCTGACCACCGCGCTTCTGATCGGCGTCGATGTGCCGATAGATCCATGCGTGACTGGCCAAGCCGGTGCGACCGGCGATCTGTTCGGGACTGACGTCCTCCCTCAGCAGGACCTCGCTCTGGCCGATACGCTCGGCGTCGATGCGTGGACGCCGGCTGGCCTGCGTGCGCCGATGGGCGCTGATGCGCTGCGCGTGATCGGGCTGGTACCGCGCAGCGTGCTGATTGCGTCGCAGCTCACGACTGATCGTGCTGGGCGCACGCGCCACTGCATCGGCGATGGCGCGCATCGACATCCCGGTTTCATATAACGCATGCAGACGGTATCGTTCCGATAGGGGCAAATTCAACTCTGATTCGCAACGCTTTTGAGGACCTCCTCGGAGAAGACTTCGAGGGGCGTTTTGAATCCAAGTATCTTGCGCGGACGATTGTAGAGCCGCTGCTCGATCCATCGCAGGTGCGCATCGGTGATGGTGCTGAAATCGGTCTGTCGTGGCAAGTATTGGCGTGTCAATCCGTTGGCATTCTCGTTGCTGCCGCGCTGCCATGGGCAGTACGGATCTGCGAAATAGAAATCGCTCTGCAGGCAGGCGGCAATGAGCCGATGATCAGCGAACTCCTTGCCGTTGTCGGCGGTGAGGGTGTGAACTGCATGGCGCAGGCCGCCCAGTCGCTGGACAATGGCGTTGCGCACGTTCTCGGCGGTGCCGTCGGGCGAGTAAGCCAGCAGATGCAGGCGACTGCGGCGTTCGGTCATGCTGACCACCACGCCCTTTCCGTGCGAGGCCCTGATGGTATCCAGCTCCCAGTCGCCGATACGGCTTCGCTGCTCAACCACACTGGGGCGCTGTGTCCAGCTGCGCCGATGCGTCAGCTGCCCGCGGCCATCGCGCACGCCACGCCGACGGCGCTTGCGGCGGCGTTTGCGTAGATGCATGAACAACTGACCACCGCGCTTCTGATCGGCGTCGATGTGCCGATAGATCCATTCGTGACTGGCCAAGCCGGTGCGACCGGCAATCTGTTCGGGACTGAAGTCCTCCCTCAGCAGGTCCTCGATCTGGCCGATACGCTCAGCGTCGATGCGTGGACGCCGGCTGGCCTGTGTGCGCCGATGCTCGCTGATGCGCTGCGCGTGATCGGGCCGATACTTCGCCGCGTGCCGGTTGCGGCGCAGCTCACGACTGATCGTGCTGGGCGCACGCGCCACTGCATCGGCGATGGCGCGCATCGACATCCCGGTTTCATATAACGCATGTAGGCGGTATCGTTCTGACAGGTCCAGCCGGCTGGATGACATGGGCAACTCCATTTGGTAGTGAAGTCGCTCAGGTCAGGTCGCCTGGATCACTTCACAACCGTTGGTGTTGCGATCCAGAGTTGAAGCCGCCAGTAGAAAAAACGCACTCTGCGCCTGCCCCAGACCACGCAAAACGCGCCCATCAAGGCGGCGATGGCACCGGAGGCACCCAAACCGCCACCGGGCTCGCCCCAACGCCACCACAGGCTTGCCAGGCTGGCGCCGAATCCGCCGAGCAGATAGAGCAGCAGGAACCAGCCACTGCCGATCGCGCCTTCCAGCAAGGTGCCTAACGCAAGCAAAAACAGCATGTTTCCAAGCAGATGATCGAAGCTGCCATGCAGGAACGTGGCGGTCGGCATGCGCACTGGCGACCATTCGAAGCTGCGTTGCACATGGCGCAGCGTGAATATCTTGGACAGCCACGTGTCGTAAGGCGCGCGCAATGCACGCCATTCGCGCAGATGCTCTTCGTCCTTGAACAAGCTACCGCTGCGCAGCGCCTGTTCGAAGGCGACATCATGCATCGTCAGGTGCGCCAGATAGGCGATGCGCTGCGGTTTACGCACGCGGTCCAGTTTGCCTGGCGTGCCGCGCGCAGCTTGGCGTTGGCGGTCTGCTGCAGGTAGCGCGCATGCGCGTCGGCCTCCAGAGCGCCCAGTCCGGACTGCACGTAATAGTGCACGGCGCTCTCGACCAGGCTGTCGTCCTTGCGCTGGTAGCCCAGGTAGACCGCCACGTTGATCAGCACCAGCAGCAGCGTCACCCAAGGGATGTTCTGGCGCGACCAGGGTTTGTGCAGCGGCATGATCAGCATGACAACGCCCGTGTCCGAGAATGGCGCAAAACGTCACCGTGCGGCGGCAGATGCGCACGCACGTCATGCGCGCTAGCATCGCGGCCCCGCCGTTCGAATCTGCCTGCCCCATGAGCCGCTGGCGCCCACCTGCCGAAAAAAGCACTGCGCTGATCACGCCCGAAGGCCATGCCCGCCTCAAGGCCGAGCTGGACGACTTGTGGCGTGTGCGCCGGCCCGAAGTGGTGCGTGCCCTTGCGGCGGCGGCCGCCGAAGGCGACCGCTCTGAAAATGCGGAGTACACCTATCGCAAGAAGCAGCTCGGTGAGATCGATCGGCGTGTGCGCTATCTGAGCAAGCGGCTGGAAGCGCTGCGCGTGGTGGATACCGCCCCCACCGACCCGAATGCGGTGTTCTTCGGAGCGCAGGTGGACCTGGAAGATGCCGACAGTGGTGAGCTGCTGCGCTACCGCATCGTCGGCCCGGACGAGACCGATGCCGGGCGCGGCTGGATCAGCATCGATTCGCCGCTGGCGCGCGCACTCCTGAAAAAGCGCGTGGACGACGAATTCGACGCGCACTTGCCGGCAGGCAAGCACACCTTCGTGGTGGTGTCGGTGGACTACACGAGCCAGTAGCCGCGTGATCGCCACCCGCTGACGTGTAGGAGCGCACTTGTGCGCGATGGGGCGTTATCGATAACGCCTCTTCGCGCGCAAGCGCGCTCCTACGAAACGCGGTGTCCGGACACGTGGCCAGTTACACCATCTGCAGATTCAACGCGCGCCCTTGCTGGGGTACGACGTTCGCCGGCAGCGCATCGCCGAACAGATCGTGCTCGTCGCTGTCGGTGATTTCCACATCGACCAGATCGCCCACCTTCAACCCGAGCTCGCCGCCGTTCTGGATATGCACCAGGCCATCGATCTCCGGCGCATCGGCGCGTGAGCGCGCCACGGCGATGTCGTCTTCGATCAGATCAACAAGGCACTGCTGCACGCTGCCGATCTTTGCCTCAAGCCGCAACGCAGAAATCTCCGCCTGTTTGGCCATGAAGCGCGCCAGGCGCTCCTGCTTCACTTCTTCCGGCACCGGGTCCGGCAGTGCATTGGCGCTGGCGCCATCGACCGGCGAGTACGCGAACGCACCGACGCGGTCCAGTTGCGCCTGATCCAGGAAGTCCAGCAAAGATTCGAACTCGGCATCGGTTTCGCCGGGGAAACCGACAATGAAGGTCGAACGCACGGTGATCTCCGGGCACATCGCCTTCCAGCGCTGCACGCGCTGCAGGGTCTTTTCCACTGCACCGGGACGTTTCATCAACTTGAGGATGCGCGGGCTGGCGTGCTGGAACGGGATGTCCAGATACGGCAGCAGCTTGCCTTCGGCCATCAGCGGAAGCACATCGTCCACGTGCGGATACGGGTACACGTAATGCAGGCGCGTCCATACGCCCAGCTCCGACAAGCCCTCGCACAGCGCCTTCATGCGGGTCTGGTACATGCGGTCGCGCCACGGGCGCTCGGCGTACTTCAGGTCAACGCCGTAGGCAGAGGTGTCCTGCGACACCACCAGCAATTCCTTGACGCCACCGCGCACCAACCGCTCGGCTTCGCACAGCACCTCATCGACCGGACGGGAGACGAGATCGCCGCGCATCGAGGGAATGATGCAGAAGCTGCAGCGGTGATTGCAGCCTTCGGAAATCTTGAGATACGCGTAATGGCGCGGTGTCAGCTTGATGCCGTAGTCCGGCACCAGATCCACGAAGGGGTCGTGACGCGGCGGCAAAGCGGCGTGCACCGCCTCCATCACGCTCTGGTAGTCCTGCGGGCCGGACACCGCCAGCACCTGCGGGTACGCCTCACGAATCTGCTCCGGGCGCTTGCCCAGGCAGCCGGTGACGATGACCTTGCCGTTGGCGTTCATCGCCTCGCCGATCGCGTCCAGCGACTCGGTCACTGCCGAATCGATGAAGCCGCAGGTGTTGACCACCACCACGTCGGCAGCGTCGTAACTGGGCACGATGTCGTAGCCCTCCACGCGCAGCTGGGTGAGGATGCGTTCGGAATCGACGAGCGCCTTCGGACAACCTAGTGACACGAAGCCAACTTTGGGCACTTGATTCTTCACTGGATTCACGTAATCTATTGATTTCATTTAACTTTTTCCGTCCGTCATGCCGGCATCGAAGGTGGCTAATTGTATTTCTACTGTGATACCACCCCAAAGCACACACGTACTCATCTCGAATTCATTTTAGCGGAACCCTCACCTTCAGCCCCGCAAATCCAGTCGATAATGCGCGCCTCCGCCATACCGCAGCAGGAGTTTCCATGGGTCACTGGACCACGCTCGACACCCCCGACGGCCAGGTTGCCGCCTGGCACGCCACACCCGCTTCCAGCTCGCGCGCGGCCTGGTGGTGATTCAGGAGATCTTCGGCGTCAACGAACACATCCGCGCGGTGGCCGACGACTACGCCGCACGCGGCTATGAAGTGCTGGCACCGGCCTTCTTCGATCTGGAAGAAAAAGACGTGCAGCTGCCGTACGACCAGGAAAGCGTCCAGCGCGGCCTGGCGCTGGCCAATGCGGTGGGCCTGGAGCGCGCCATGGAGGTGGTGAAATCCGCCGCCATCCTGCTGCCCCGTGCCGGCAAGGTGGGCAAGGTGGGTTATTGCTGGGGCGGCTCGGTCGCGCTGCTGTCGGCGATTCGCCTGGGCCTGCCGTCGGTGAGCTACTACGGTGGCCGCAACACCCAGCTGCTGGACGAAACCCCCAAGGCTCCGGTGATGTTCCACTTCGGCGAGCGCGATGCCAGCATCCCGCCCAAGGCGATCCAGGCCCATCGCGAGAAGCTGCCGCAGATGGAGACCTTCGTGTACCCGACCGGGCACGCCTTCAACCGCAGCATCGATCCGACCCACTACGACGCCGATAGCGCCGAGCGTGCGCTGGAGCGCACCCTGTGCTTCTTCGCAGCGCACCTGGGATGAACGGCAGCGTGCCAGGCATGCCTGCGGCCGATTTCCAACTCGATCCGCGCCTGGCGGCGGACAGCGTGTTCGTCGCCGACGGACCGCTGTCGCAGGTGCGGTTGATGGACGATGCGCGCTTCCCGTGGCTGGTGCTGGTGCCGCGGGTGGCCGATGTCAGTGAGTGGATCGATCTGGATGGCGGCCAGCAGCGTTTGTTGCTGGCCGAAATCAACCAGCTCTCGCAGCTGCTGCGCGCCGAACCTGCGGTGAGCAAGCTCAATATCGGCGCGCTGGGCAATATCGTGCGGCAGCTGCATGTGCACCTGGTTGGCCGTCATCACGGCGATGCGGCCTGGCCGGGGCCGGTCTGGGGCAGCGGCAGTGCGCAGCGCTTTGCGTCCGACACGTTGCAGCAGCATGTCGCAGCGTGGGCGCAGCGGCTACGATAGGCGCCTGTCTTCCAACCAGTCTCCCGCATGAAATCCAATGTCGTCGCCGCGCTGATCCTGATCCTCGTCGGCCTGCTGTTCCTGGCCAACAACCTGGGCTGGACCAATCTGAGTATTGGTCGCCTGATCGCTACCTGGTGGCCCGCCGCGCTGGTCGCTTGCGGAGTCGGCATGCTATTCGGGCGCGGCAATTAGGTGGGGCTGGGAGTTGGGAGTTGGGAGTTGGGATTGGTTAGAGCGGGCTGCTGGCGCTACTGATGTTCCAGCGGCCGGGCGGGATTGGCGCTTGCGCGTTGATGTGCGGCGTTGCGCCCGGGTGGCGCGGTCGCCGACTGCGCGCGCAGCGTTTCGTTTTGCCAGCCGATCTCTTATTTACACTTGTACACTGACCGCAGGCATCGGTCGCCACGAAGTTGGGCGGATTTGGCGCCTCACCGATCTGGAACCGCCACAGCCCGTCGCCGGCCCGCAGTCTTCTTCTCGCGTTGCGACACTGTCCTCCTTCATGGCGGAGAAGGTGCCCCGAAGGGGCGGATGAGGGTACGGGCGAAGCCTTGTGCACTGTCGATGCCACGTCAAAACGCGATGCTCGGTCCCCATCAGCGCTGGTTATCGCGTGGACGCGGCTAGCCAGCACCGGCAGCACCCACACCCCCGCCACCGCCCGTCCCGCCGCACGCGGCGACCGACATGACGTTTGTCATCTGCCATTGTTGACTTCCGGCACCTGATCGGCGGGCGCATCCGGCGCAGCATGGCCTCACACCCAACCCGGACATCGCCATGAACTACCGCCTGATCCCCGCCCTGTTCCTGATCGTCCTGGGCGCGCTGTTCCTGCTGGACAACCTGGGCCTGGCCCATATGGATGTCGGCCACCTGATCGCGACCTGGTGGCCGATGTTTCTCATTGCCGCGGGCGTGCACCAAGTGCTGCGCTACCGCGAGAAGGCCGCCGCGACCTGCTGAAAGTCACAGCAGCGCCCTTGCCTCAAGAGCTGCTTTACGTGCGCGGCAACGTCACGCCGGTCTGACCCTGATACTTGCCGCCGCGGTCCTTGTACGAGGTTTCGCAGACTTCGTCGGACTGGAAAAACAGCATCTGCGCCACGCCTTCGTTGGCGTAGATACGCGCCGGCAGCGGCGTGGTGTTGCTGAATTCCAGCGTGACGTGGCCTTCCCACTCCGGCTCCAGCGGGGTCACGTTGACGATGATGCCGCAGCGCGCGTAGGTGCTCTTGCCCAAGCACACCACCAGCGTGTCGCGCGGGATGCGGAAGTACTCCACTGTCCGTGCCAGCGCAAAGCTGTTCGGCGGGATGATGCAGACATCCGATTCGACATCGACAAAGCTGCCCGGGTCGAAGCGCTTCGGGTCGACAATCGTCGAGTTGATGTTGGTGAAGATCTTGAACTCGCGCGAGCAGCGCACGTCGTACCCGTAGCTGGAGGTGCCGAAACTGACGATGCGCTGCCCGGCAGCATCGTGCTTGATCTGGCCGGGCTCGAACGGCGCGATCATCGCGTGCTGTTCGGCCATGCGCTTGATCCAGCGGTCGCTCTTGATGCTCATGCGGTGTTCCTTGAAGACGGAAGGCGGGCCGAGCGGCCCGCGCGAAGACGGCGGATTCTACCAGC
Organism: Xanthomonas oryzae pv. oryzae; assembly: GCF_004136375.1. Classification (NCBI taxonomy): domain Bacteria; kingdom Pseudomonadati; phylum Pseudomonadota; class Gammaproteobacteria; order Lysobacterales; family Lysobacteraceae; genus Xanthomonas; species Xanthomonas oryzae. The sequence goes on along the minus strand of NZ_CP031697.1, from coordinate 1,835,114 downwards.
GGCCGACATCCGCAGCGGGCCGGCACGCTACAGCAGCGATGCCGAAATCGGGATACTGGCGCGCGGTCGCTTGCCCAGTTCCTCGGCAAGCCGCGTGGCCGCCGCCAGATAGGCCAGGGCCGCCGACGATTCTGGCGCGGCCACCACAACCGGCTGACCGGCATCGCCCTGCTCGCGGATCGCGATCTCCAGCGGCAACGACCCCAGCAACGGCACGCCGTACTGCGCTGCCATGCGCTCGCCGCCGCCTTCGCCGAACAGATGCTCGCGATGGCCGCAGTTGCTGCAGGTATGCACCGCCATGTTCTCGACGATGCCGAGCACCGGCACCTCGACCTTTTCGAACATCTTCAAAGCCTTGCGCGCATCCAGCGTCGCAATGTCTTGCGGCGTGGTGACAATTACCGCACCGGCCACCGGAATCTTTTGCGACAGGGTCAGCTGGATGTCACCGGTGCCCGGCGGCAGGTCGATCAGCAGATAGTCCAGATCGCCCCACAGCGTGTCGTTGAACAGCTGGGTCAGAGCGGAGGTCGCCATCGGCCCGCGCCAGATCATCGGCGTGTCCTGATCGACAAGCAGGCCGATCGACATTGCCTCGATCCCGAACGCACGCAGCGGCTCGATCGACTTGTTGTCCGGACTCTCGGGGCGACCGCTCAGACCCAGCATCGCCGGCACGCTGGGGCCGTAGATATCGGCATCCAACACACCCACCCGCGCGCCCAGCTGACACAACGCCAGCGCCACATTCACCGCCGTGGTGGACTTGCCCACCCCGCCCTTGCCCGAGGCCACCGCAATCACATTGCGGATGCGCGCGTGCGGCGCCAGCGCACCTTGCACCGCATGCGCAGCAACTCTGCGTTCACCGGTCATGCGCACACCTTTTGCGCAAGTACAAATTCAGCCACAAAACCACGTTCCACCATTTTGTTCATCGCCTCCCCGACGTATCGTGTGCCACCGCGCGCGCGACTCACACATCCCTCTGCGCTGCGTCAAAAGAAGAGGCAAGTGTACCGGCTGGGCTACAGACAGCTTGCCTGTTCGCCAGCACCAGACGACGCGCACGCCAACGCGCGCTAATTCGCAACAAATCTCGCGAAAATCGACACAAGATTACAGGATTATGACGGCGTCTCTCCGGGGGGGTGATCGCTGATCGAAGGTCGCACCGACACTGATCCTGTCCTGCGACAAGCGGATCACCCAGATCCAGTAACCGCGCCCCCATAGATGCACCGTATACAAGTCGCGCGGCGTCTGCGTCCCGCTACGCAGCAAAAGCTTCCAACGGTCGTCGAATGTCGCATCGTCCACATGCGAAAACTGTGCGGCGAATTCAACTCCGATTCGCAACGCTGTTGAGGACCTCCTCGGTGAAGACTTCGAGGGGCGTTTTGAATCCAAGTATCTTGCGCGGACTATTGTAGAGCCGCGGCTCGATCCATCGCAGGTGCGCATCGGTGATGGTGCTGACATCGGCCTGTCGTGGCAGGTATTGGCGTGTCAATCCGTTGGCATTCTCGTTGCTGCCGCGCTGCCATGGGCAGTACGGATCTGCGAAATAGAAATCGCTCTGCAGGCATGCGGCAATGAGCCGATGATCGGCGAACTCCTTGCCGTTGTCGGCGGTGAGCGTGTGAACTGCATGGCGTAGGCCACCCAGTCGCTGGACAATGGCGTTGCGCACGTTCTCGGCGGTGCCGTCGGGCGAGTAAGCCAGCAGATGCAGGCGACTGCGGCGTTCGGTCATGCTGACCACCACGCCCTTTCCGTGCGAGGCCCTGATGGTCTCCAGCTCCCAGTCGCCGATACGGCTTCGCTGCTCAACCACACTGGGGCGCTGTGTCCAGCTGCGCCGATGCGTCAGCTGCCCGCGGCCATCGCGCACGCCACGCCGACGGCGCTTGCGGCGGCGTTTGCGTAGATGCATGAACAACTGACCACCGCGCTTCTGATCGGCGTCGATGTGCCGATAGATACATGCGTGACTGGCCAAGCCGGTGCGACCGGCAATCTGTTCGGGACTGAAGTCCATGGTGCGGCCCGAGAAAGACCGCGTGGTGATCTGGTAAACCGACGCAGCCACTGGCTGCAAGCGCTTTCAGTACGATGGCACCAGGCACAGGCCCGCACGGGCGGGCCTGTCGCATTCATGCCGGCACCGCAGGACACGGACGAATGGGCGCTGCGGCCCGCCTGCACGGCACGCAGCCTTGCTAAACTCCGCCGACTTTACTCTGGCCCCCCTTCTTCTCGATGCCCACCATTCGTCCGCTTGCCCTCGCTCTTGGCTTCAGCCTGATCTCGCTGCTGTCCGCCCCCGACGCCGACGCCGCTCGCAAGAAGAAGGCGGCAGCGCCCAAGGCTCCGGCCGTCTCGACGGCCTGCACCAATTTCTACGACTACGCCAACGCCAGCTGGCTCAAGGCCAACCCCGTGCCGCAAGCCGGCGCCGTCACCGCGCTGGGCCAATTGTCCGAGCACGCCCTGCAGCAGCAGCGCGAATTGCTCGATGCATCGATGAATTCCCCGCAAGGCAACGTGCAGAAGCTGCTCGGCGATTTCTGGGCCAGCGGCCTGGACGAAGCGGCTGTCGAAAAGGACGGTTCCAACCCGATCGCCCCCCTGCTCTCGCGCATCGACGCGATCAAGAAGGCCAAGGATGTGCCCGCTTCGATCGCGGCATTGCATCAGATCGGTATCCCGGTCGGCTTCAATTTCGGCCCGGACGTGGACCTGAAGGCGCTCGATCGCCACATCGGCTACTTCATGCAAGGCGGCATGGGCCTGCCCGACCCGGCCTTCTACACCCGTACCGATGCCGACACCCAGGCGCTGATGGGACGTTACCGCGCCTACGTCAAGCAGATCCTGGCGCTCACCGGCACCGCCGCCGACAAGCTCGACGCCGATGCCGCCTCCGTGCTGCAGATCGAAACCGCGCTGGCGCGTAGTGCGCAGTCGGTGCAGGGCATCAACAACCCGTTCAACAACTACGCACCGATCGCCACCAAGGAACTGACCAAGCAGTACAAGAACCTGCGTCTGGGCGACTTTTTGGAAGCACAGGGCGTCAAGGACGATCTGGTATCGATGGCCGACCCGGCCATGTTCAAGCAGCTCGACAGCATGATCGTCAGCATCAAGCCGGAACAGTGGAAGGCCTACCTGCGCTGGCGCGTGGGCGATGCCATGGCGCCGTACCTGTCCAAGAGCTTCCACGATGCCGAATACCAATTCCGCGGCCGTCTGCTGCGTGGCGATGCGGTGCCACCGCAGCGTTGGCAGCAGGTGCTGGACGCGATCAACGTCGCTGCCGGCCCGATGCTGGGCCGCGAATACCTGTCGCGTTACCTGAGCAGCGACACCCGCCGTCAGGCCGAAGCCATCGCCGACCAGGTCCGCGACGCGCAGGTGGCCGCGCTGGCGCGTGCTGGCTGGGGCAACGGCGAGGTGGTTGCCGAAGCCAAGGCCAAGCTGGCTGCGATGAAGATCGAAGTCGGCGCGCCGCGTCGCGACCTGGATTACACCGTGCAGCCGATGGGCCGCGGCAGCTTCGGCGGCAACATGCTGATCGCCTCGACCTGGCGTCATCGCGAAGAAATGAAGCGCATCGGCAAGGGCAACGCCGACCGCCGCTGGGACGTACTGCCGCAGCAGCCGGCGGTGGCCTACGACATCGCGCAGAACCGCCTGATCGTCACCGCCGCCGTATTGCAGGCGCCGGTGCTGACCACCGGCGGTAGCCAGGCCGCGCAGTACGGTGCCTACGGTGCGCTGGTCGCACACGAAATCACCCGTGCGATCGATGCCAAGGGCGCGCTGGTGGATGCCAAGGGCGAACTACGCAATTGGTGGACGCCGGCCGAAAAGGCGAGTTGGACGATGCTGACCGACAAGGTCGCCACACAGTTCTCGGCATACCCGTACCCGGGCGTGCCCAACGCCAAGGTCAATGGTGCGCAGACCGCCGAAGAAAACTTGGCCGACCTGGCCGGTGTCGAATTGGCATGGCAGGCGTTTAGCAAGGCCCAGCCGGCAGCCACCGAGGCGGACAAACAGGCCTTCTTCACTGCCTGGGCCGGGCTGTGGGCGCAGCAGTTGTCGCCCAACGAAGCGGTGCAGCGCGCAAGCGCCGACATCCGCGCACCAGGCCAGTGGCGCACCAATGGCCCGCTGTCGAACCTGCCGGAATTCGGTGCGGTGTTCAGCTGCAAGGCCGGCCAGCCGATGCAGCGCGTGGATGCCGACCAGATCAAACTCTGGCGCTGATCCTCGCAAGGTCGGGCAATCAAAAAGAGCGCGGATTCCGCGCTCTTTTTTTGTTTATGGCATCAGCGGCAAGGCGTGTCATCTGCGATCCGTGCTGGCCTCTGTACTGACCATCCTTGTAGGAGCGGCCTTGGCCGCGATGAAATGCCCATCGCGGCCAAGGCCGCTCCTATGGATCACTTGGAGCGGCTGACAAAACGTGGCGCGCAGCTGTCAGGTGGGCGCGGACGTTTTGTTAGCCGCTCTTGAAACGACGCAGCATTGCCTGTATCAACGCACCACGCGCAACGGTGGCTTGCGTCCCTTGCCACCGCCCTTCTTTCCACCACTGCCGCCAAATGGCGACTGACCGCGCCAGTAGCGGATCATCAGCCAGCCGAACAGCATGCCCCCCAGATGCGCGAAGTGGGCAACACCGGGCTGCCAGCCGGTTGCACCGAGGAACAGTTCGATCGCACCGAACACAATCACGAATGTGCGCGCTTTCATTGGAATCGGTGGGAACAGCAGCATCACGCGCTGATTCGGGAACAACATGCCGTAGGCCAGCAGCAAGCCGAACACACCGCCCGACGCGCCCACCACCGGCGCCCCACTTTGCGTAAACCAGGCAATCAACAGCTGACACACGCCGGCACCGGCCACACACACCAGGTAATAGGTCAGAAAGCGCTTCTGGCCCCAGGTCTGCTCCAACGGCGCACCAAACATGAAAAGCGCCAGCATGTTGAAAAACAGATGGTTGAAGCCGCCATGCAGGAACGCGTAGGTCAGCAGCTGCCAGGGCATGAAGCTGGCGCCCGGCGAAAACGCATCGAAGCCGTTGGACAGAGGCCACAACATCAGCCACGACAACACGCTGTCCGATGGCAACACGCCGGCACTCAGGTCGCCCACTGCCCATTGCAGCAGGAACAAGCCGATATTGGCGATCAGTAATGCTTTGGTGATGGGTGGCAGTTGAGGCATGGCGGCATCCTTCGGAATGCTGCCGATGATAACGGTAGGCTTATGAAGGCCCCCACACGGCCGCATCCAGACGCTGCGCGGCACTGGCCCGGCGCACACGGCCCTGTGCCACCTGGACGCCTTCGGCGCGCAGCCGCTGGCATTGCTCGCGATAGCCCGCCGAGCCACCAGGAAAGGCGATCCGGCCATCGCTACGCAATACGCGGTGCCACGGCAGCTGCGGGTCGTCGTTGCCGCCAAGCACGCGCGCCACCAGCCGCGCACGAGCCGGCAAACCGGCGCGCTGGGCAACGTCCCCGTAACCGGCGACCTCGCCCACGGGAATCGCACGGATCACCTCAAGAATCCGCAACCGCGCCTGCTCGCCGGACAGTGACTGACCCTTGGAGCCGGCACGCGCAGCAGGGCTGGCAGAGGGGCGTGTCGTTGGTTGGGGAGATTTGGACATCGCGCAAGCATGCCAGCTGCTGTGCGTGCATGTGCGCATCGCCCAACCCACGTGAAGGGAAGCTACAAGCCCCTCTCCCATCGGGAGAAGATGGTGCGCAGCGCCGGATGAGGGCACGGCCGGTAGCTCGAAGCTAGCTCGCGGCATGGTCCGCTGCTGCCGCTATTTTCATCAGACGTCGATAGCGCGCTGATCAGGACGTCACCAGCACCTTGACGTCTCTCATCCGCTACACCGGCCTCAATGCATCAACACGATCTCTTCAGACGAGGTGGGATGAATCGCCACGGTCTCGTCGAAGTCGCGCTTGGTCGCCCCCATCTTCACCGCCACCGCAAAGCCTTGCAGCATTTTGTCGGCGCTCTCGCCCAGCAGATGCACGCCGACCACACGCTCCTCTTCGCCCACGCATACCAGCTCCTGATTAGCCCTGACCCTCAGCCATGGAAATTGCTGGCAGCACGCAGGACCGGCTCCGGGCAGGGCTTGCAACGCATCATCGCCGTGGCCAATCGTGGCAGCATCTCGCACAGGCGGAAGCGGCGGTTGAAGCGGTAGGCGGCCTCGGCCAGATACCGTCGTGCATATTTGCCTTGCGCGATGGCGTGATAGACGCCGCTGATGGCGCGCGCGAGATTGCCAAGCACCACGTTGACCCAGCGGGCGCCGGCGGCCTCTGTGGCTGCGCGTCCGCCGCCGGTGTCCAGTGTGGTGTGTGCATGGCCGGCGTCTTCCAGGCGGCCGAAACAGGCCAACCCGTCGGTGTAGGCCTCGCATTCTGGCCTCAGGCGACGGGCGATCCAGTCCGTGAGCGCGGCATTGTCGAAGCTGCGCACCGGCTCGATCACCACAAAGCTCGGCGCCGTGAGGCTGGCATCGGTCTGCACCGCAATCAGGAACGGTTGCTTGTTCTGCGATCCGCGCCCAGCCTTGCCGCCGTTGCGCTCCCCGCCCAGGTAGGCATCGTCGATCTGCACGAACCCAGACAGTCGACGCGTGGCTTCGCGCTCGGCCATGACCTGCATGGTCTTGTGCTTCATCCGCCAGGCGGTCTTGTAGTTGACGCCCAGGTGACGCATCAGCTCCAGCGCAGCCATGTTGGTCGTGGTCGAGGTCAACAGGTGCAGCGCCAGCATCCAGGTGCGCAGTGGCAGCTGGGTGCCCTGGAACATCATGCCTGCGATCCGGCTGGTCTGATGCCGGCACGTGCTGCACGGGTAGTAGATGACGCCACCGCGCTTGAAGCGCGAGCGCGCTCGTCCCGCGCAGCACGGACAGCGAAATCCCTGGGGCCACCGCCATCTGTACAGAGCGCGGTAGCACTTGGCCTCGGTGCCGTAGGACACAAAGAACTCAGGCATCGACACTCCAGCCTGGAACTGCAAAGTGTTGATGCTCATCTCGCCACCTCGTTGACGTCAGGTGACGGCACCATCACCCCCGCCTGGCGCAGATCCTCCGACTGCTGGCTGAAGGTCGGGGCTAATCAGGTACCAGCTTGAACAAACTGCGCTGCGGAACGTCGGCCAATGCATGCAGCATCGGGCGGAAGTTGCTGCGATAAACGCGTACCGCCCCGTTGTAACGCGCACGCGCCTGTTCTTCGGTCAGCCCGACATTGCCATTGCCAAGCGGCGGGTGCGAAAACACCACACTGGGCACGCCTTCGTAGTCCATCCGTGCATCCGTGCATCCGTGCATCCGGCTCATTGCCGAACAAACGATCCATCAACTTGCGGCCCGCAGCGATTGCCACTGGCGTCAGCCCGACCTTGCCGCCTACATCGCCGATCGCATGGATATTCGGCACGTTGGTGGTCTGGCCGTCGTCCACGAGCACTTCGCCCTTGTCGCCGAGCGCAACACCCACCGTATCCAGGCCGAGCCCGGCGGTATTGGCGCGGCGGCCTGCCGCAAAGAACACCTTGTCGAAAACGTCGTTGCCCTGCTCGCGCGGATGCACGGAACGACCACGCACGCGCATCGCCCCCTGCGCATCGCGCTCCAACGCCGTGGTGGTGAAACCGAAATGCAGCCGCACGCCCAGATGACGCAGGTTGTCGGCCAACTGCAAAGTCAGTTCCGCATCGAAGCGCTCCAACAAGCGCTCGCCTTGCAAGAACAGATGCACACGACTCCCCAAGGCTTGCAGCAGACCTGCGATTTCTACGGCGATTAACCGCCGCCGATAATCGCAACCTGCTCAGGCGCATGACAGAGGTTGAAGGAATCGTCGGAGACTTCGCCATGCCCTGCGCCCTCCACGTCCGGACGCAGCGGATGTGCCCCGGTGGCGATCACGATGTGCTCGGCGGTCACCGGCACGCCGTCGCTGCCCATGATGGTGTGGCGGTCCTGCAGCACGCCGCGCTGCGGGATCAACGCCACACCATCTTCATTGAGACGGCGTCGATAGCTGGCGTGGATGTAGGCGATATACCCCTGCCGATGCGTGACCAGCGCTTGCCACGCCAGCGTCGGGCGCAACACGGCAAATCCAAGCGCACCCGCCAGCTCGATCTTGCCAGCCAGATCGCCTTTTTCGGCACGCAGCCGAGATTGACGCAGGTGCCGCCCAATTCGTTGGGCTCCATGATCGCGACGCGCGCGCCATGTTTTGCTGCGCGAAATCCTGCAGCAAGGCCGCCGGAACCGCCGCCCAGAATCACCACGTCGTAGTCGTAACGCGCACTCATGCGAATCGCTCCGCCCGGTAAGGATGCGGGTCCAGCGCAGGTGCGCGGCCCGTGATCAGGTCGGCCATCAATTGTCCGCTTGCAGTGCTCATACTGATGCCGAGCATGCCATGCCCGGCTGCGAGCCAGACGTGAGGATGGCCCGGCACTGCGCCCAACACCGGCACATCGTCCCAGGTCATCGGCCGCCATCCGTACCAGCGTTCGATCACTGCAGGACCGCAAGGCGCATGCAGGTACTCGGCCGCTGCACGTTCCAATGCAGCCAGACGCGTGGCATTGAGCTGCGTATCGCGCCCGGAAAATTCCATCGTGCTGCCGATGCGCAGGCGGTCGCGCCACGGCACCACGAACACCCAGCGATCCTTCAGCACCACTGGGCGATGCGGCATCACCTGTGGCGCGCTGTAGGTGATCGAATAGCCTTTGCCAGCCTGCACCGGCAAGCGCAGACCAAACTGCGCCGCCAGCACCGGCGACCATGGTCCGGTCGCAATGACCACCTCGCGCGCATAGCGCTTGCCGTGCTCGGTCTGCACGCAGGTTCCAGCTCCATCAGGTGTGAGTCCCTGCACACGGCAGTGCGCATCGATTTCCACGCCATGCGCGCGCAGCACTCTCACCAGCTCAGCGGTGTATTGCTCCGGGCGCAGATGCGCATCGCCAGGGAAATGGATCGCGCCGGCAATGCCATTGCGAAATGCCGGATCCTGGCGCACATAGTCCGCACCTTCGATCACCTCGGCCCGGATACCCCACTGCGCCAGCAGCGCGCACTCATCGCGGTATTGCGCAAAGCAGCGCGCATCGCCAAACACGTAATCCAGTCCGTCGTTACGAAATTCACAGTCCAGCGCATACCGCGCCACCCACTCGTCGAAGCGCTGCCGCGCATCGTGCAACAACGCCGCGCGCGCCTGCGCACTGGACTGCCAATCGCGCGCATTGCAACGCCGTGCGAAGCGCAGCAGCCAGCGCCATAAGCCGGGATCCAGACGTGGTGGGATATACAGCGGCGCATCCGGGGTGAACATCCATTTCACCGCCTGCGCAAGCATGCCGGGCGCCGCCAGCGGCGGTGCATGGCTCGGCGTGATGGTGCCGCAATTGCCGTAAGAAGTCGCTGCACCCGGCGCACCGGCATCGAGCACATGCACTTGCCGGCCCGCTTGGACAAGTGCCAGCGCGGTGGCCAGGCCAATCGCGCCCGCACCAATCACCAGAACGTCGTCGCGAACGGCGCGCATGCAGGCGCTACCCGGCGCGCTTGGCGCCGCGCCACATCGGCGGCACATGCAGATAGGTCACGCTGCGCCACAGCCATTCCATCGGTCCGAAGCGGAACCAGTGCAGCCAGCACCGGCTCAGCAGCACCTGCAGCGCAAAGAGCCCCAGCGCGAACGGCAATTGCCACACACGCGGCAACTGCTCGAAATAACCCAGCCCATAGCCGTAGAAGATGCCGGTGCACACCAACGATTGCAGCAGGTAGTTGCTCAATGCCATCCGCCCCGCTGGCGCAACCCACGCCAGACGCGGTGCCAGGCGCACCACCCATGCGGCATAGCCCAGGCACATCAGCGGCCCGGCGATCAGCGACAGCGCGAAGGCGCCGGACAGACGCATGTCCAGCCGCGCCGGATCGATCCACGGTTCCAATGCATAACTTGCCAGCATCACGCACAGCCCGAGCGGCAACACGGCATAGCGCATCGTTGCAAACAAGCGCGGGAAGCGCTCGGGCGTGGCGATCGCGCCGCTACGTACGAACCAAGTACCTAGCAGGAACATGCCGAACATGGACGGGCCATTGATGCCGAGGCCGGTCATCGCCGCCTGAAAGTCATGCCACCGCTGCACCGTCGCCTGCAGATAGGTGCCGCTGCCGAATGCGGCGCGCTGCGCCTGCACATTCGCCAGTGCCTGCTGCGCGGCATCGGCCATATCCGCTTTCCACTGCATCGCGGCGGCAGGATCGGCCTGCGCCAATTCGCCGGCCACGCCATACAGCAGGGCCAACCCAGGTGCGCACAGGTACACCAACGCGGCGAACCATGGCAGCGTGACCGTTGGCACGTTGCGCGCGCTCAGCAGCAATAACGCCAGCAGTGCATAGATCACCAGAATGTCGCCGGACCACACCAGCAAGGCATGGCCAAGGCCGATTGCCAACAGCCCCAGGGTGCGACGTAGATACAGGCCGAAGAACGCGCGCCCAGCCTGCGCGGCGCGCTGCGCCATCACCGCAAAGCCCATCCCGAACAACAACGAAAACAGCGTGTAGAACTTCCCTTGCACGAACACGTAGACCAGCGCATCGGCGATACGATCGGCACCATGCCAATGCGGATCGACCCCGGTCGTGGCCAGATCGAGCGGCCCGACGAAGGCTTCCATGTTCATCAGCAGGATGCCCAGCAGCGCCACCCCGCGCAGGACGTCCAGCACGACGATGCGCTCGGTCGCAGCAATGGGGAACAGCATGTCGCGGGATGTCATCACGGCTCAGGCAACCAGATGCGGCGGCGCGCGCCGCAGAATGCAAACGGCCCACCGAGGGGGCGGGCCGTCAGGAACAGCAATCGCACACGCTCTGCCCCATACGCGGCGAGCCGACTGGCGCGTGGGGCGTTGGCAACATCGCAGCGCCCCAAGACCGGCATGCGACAGCTGCGCACGCGCGCACCGCTGACCCGAACACCGCGCAACCGGATGCCCGCCCGATCTTAGTAGTGATGACTGCCATCGCCGTGCACATGGCCATGGTCACGCTCTTCGGCGGTGGCTTCACGCACCTCGACGATTTCCACGTCGAAATGCAGATCCTTGCCGGCCATCGGGTGATTGAGGTCCACATCGACCACGCTCATGCCGACCTTCTGCACGGTGACCGCACGCGGGCCGAAGTTGGTCTGCAGTACCACCTGGGTGCCGGGCACCAGCTTGGTGGCGCCGAAATGCTTCTTGGGCACGCGCTGGCCCAGGCCTTCGCGGTATTCGCCATAGGCGTCGGTGGCCTTGACGTCCACGCCGAAGCTCTCGCCGGCTTCCTTGTCCATCATGGCCGCTTCCAGGCCCGGGATGATGTTGCCGTGGCCGATCATGATCGCCAACGGGTCACGCTCCTTGGAGCTCTCGATCGGCTCCTGGCCGATCTCGGAAACGGTGTAGTGGAAGCGGACGACGCTGTCTTTTTCGATCTTCATGCGTAGCTCTGAATGAGGCTGCCCGGTGGCAGAGGGTGGTGGACGGCTTGTCGGCCGCCGGGTGCGCCGCCATCATGGCGACCTTCCGAACCGGCCATTATCCCGGCTCCATGCACATGACGCCAGTTTTCGCCGCTCGCCCCCGACGCGTCGCGGCCAGCCTGTTGCTGGTCCTGCTGCTCCTGGGCGGTTGTTCGTCGCAAGCGCCGGTCCGGCGTCCAGCCGCACAGCCCCCGGCAGCGCGCGTGTGGCCGCAGGTCCCACCGGCCGACCCGGCCGCCGCCAACAACATCCTGATGCGCGCGTTGGGGCTGGTGGGCACGCCGTACCGCTTCGGCGGCAATACGCCAGAGACCGGCTTCGACTGCAGCGGGCTGGTGACCTATGTGTACAAGGATGTGCTGGCACTGCCACGCACCTCGCGCGAACTGGCCGCGATCCAGGGCCCACGCATCCCGCCAGAGCGGCTTGCCACCGGCGATCTGGTGTTTTTCGGCTCCGGCGGCAGCGTGACCCACGTTGGCATTTATGTCGGTGAAGGTCGCTTCGTCCATGCCCCCACCACCGGCGGTACGGTCCGCTTGGATTTTCTTGATGGAGCTTACTGGCGCGACCACTATTCAGGTTCAAAGCGGGTTTTGCACTGAAATGTCACTTTCATCATAAGTCATAAAACGGAAATTTAACTTTTTTTGAACGTAACGATTCTTTCACCAGGGCATTATCGCGCATCCACAGCAGAACTGTGATTCCCGCGTGACGAACGACGAACAGACCACAACTGGCGCCGCACCGCTTCCGCCCCGGAAACCGCTCCGCCTGCTATGCGCCACCGCTCTCTTGATTTCAGCACTTCCCGCATTCGCGCAGACCGCCAGCAGTACGCCATCCGCTCCGCAGACGACCACGCCTGACAGCACCGTCGCCGCCGAGAAAGCCGCAACCCGCAGCCGCGCCGATGCCGCTGCCACTGCAACGCTGGCCGCCCTGCTTCCGCACCTGGCTGCAAACGACGCCATTCCGCTGATGGACCGCTCGGCAATGTTCGCCGGCGATCTCAGCCGCCTGCTTGCCAATTACGACGTGTCGCAGAGCGCAGCCAATGCTGCACAGAACGCCGTGGCCGACAGCCGCGTGCAGGTGATCCTGCAGCGCGCCATGGCCCTGCTCGGCACTCCGTATGTCTGGGGCGGCGAGTCCACCGAAGGGTTCGATTGCAGCGGCTTGGTCGGCTATGTGTTCAAGACTGCGCTCGGCATTGATCTGCCGCGCGTCTCGCGCGACATCGCCCGCGACGAATCGGCCGAACTGATCAAGGACCCAAGCGCGCTGAAGGCTGGCGACCTGGTGTTCTTCGGCAAGCGCGGTCGTATCGACCATGTCGGCCTGGTGGTCGGCGACGGCAAGTTCCTGCACGCGCCCAGCCGCGGCAAGGACGTGCGCGTGGATTCGCTGGCGAGCGGCTACTGGAGCGAGAAGTTCATCCAAGCGCGTCGGGTGCTGTAACGCCCGGTTGCTTCGCCTCCGTCATGAAAGGCCGCGATGATCTCGCGGCCTTTTTTGTTGCGCGGTGCGGGGTGGCTACTTCAATGTGCACGCTGCGCGGCATGTGCTCGCGCATACCGGCTTGAGGGACAAGCGAGCCGGGCGCTACTCTGCCTTCAGCACATCGCCTGCCATCGGGCAGATGACCTACCTGCGCCGTGGCGCCGGTTACCCCGAGGTATCTGCCCTGTAATGGGCCATGGTGTCCTCGATGCCCTTGCTCAACTCCATCACCTTGAGCGCGTAGTCGGCCAGGCGTTGATCTTCCGGGGTGTCGGGCCGCCAGGACGGCACTTCGACCGGAGTGACGCCGTCCGGGTCCATCGCCACGAACACGATGATGCAATGCGTGCACAGGCGCGAATCGCCGCCCATCGGACTGCGCGCGCGTACGTCGATGGCCAAATGCATGCTGCTGCGGCCGGTGTAGACCAGCTTGGCCGACACCGCCACCAGATCGCCGATGCGCACCGGCGCCACGAACCGGATGCCGCCCACCGCCACGGTGACGCAGTAATGCCCGCTCCAACCGCTGGCCGCCGCAAAACCAACCTGGTCGATCCACTTCATCACCACGCCGCCATGCACCTTGCCGCCGAAGTTGACGTCGCTGGGCTCGGCCAGAAAACGGAATGTCAGATCACGCTGTTGGCCAATCACCGCCCGCCCTCGTCAATGGATGAGCTGGAAGTGTGCCATGTGGGTGGAGACTCGGCGTACCTGCAGCGCCCTCACCGTATCGGTCGAGGCGAGCGCGCTACGAACATCGGCAAGCGTCACCTCATACCTGTCCATCAGCCAAGATGCTGGATGCGTTGAAATGCATCGCGCGAGCCTGAGAAGCGTCGTCATCAGATCGCCTGACTCACGCTGCCCCGCATTATCAGACAACGCCAACACGCGCACTCAACTGCCAATCGCCCTGACATTGTCCCGCTTGCGCAGACGCAGCCACGGGAAATGCGGCTGCGGCAATCTGAGCGTCTTGCGCACGCGGGCGCTCCAGCGGCGCGGGTCGAACAACCACTGCACGGCAAAGCGATCGAACGTCGCGTAGGTGTGCTGGTGGTAATGCGCGGCCAGTTGCGGAACGCCCAGCTCGGTGAAATAGCGCAGGCTGCGCGCGGCACTTTCCTGGCAGCGTTGCGGCGTGGCGTAAAGCGGGCTGTCGAGAATATGCAGCTCGCCATCCTCGCGCAGTTGGGCGAGCAAGCGCACGATCAATGCGGCAGGGTCGGCGAAATACTGCACGCAGGCCGGCAGCAGGATGACGTCGAATACATCGCGTGGCAGCGCCAGGGTCTGGATGTCGGCAGCAACGAAACTCAGGCGCAGCTCGTGGCCGAAGACGCGTGCGGCCTGGACAAGTTCGGTGCGATTGACATCGATGCCGCAGACCTCGCGTTGCAGCGACTGCGCCAGCAAGTGCGATAGCCAGCCATTGCCGCAACCGAGTTAGAGGATGGCGCCTTCGCCGGCATGCGTGCCCAGGTGCTGCACCAGCAAACTGCTCAACAGCGCGCGCACGCGCCATTCCAGCGTTGCCCCAGTTTTCCGCCCGGACGCGGCAGGCTGCGCACCTGCGCATCGGTGTACAGCCGGCCCTCCTTGCGCCGGATCTCCAGGTAGTGCTGCTCGAACGGGTCGTCTGCCAAACCGCGCTGCACGAACACGCCATCGACGCTCTCTAGCCCGGGCAGTTGCTGCAGCCGTTCGCGCAGCATGGGAAATCCAGCACGCATCAAGCCGCCTCAGCGCATTGGCCTGGCGCTGTCAGCCGGCGATTCTTCCAGTCCCACATTTGGTGGAGGCGGAGTCGTAGATGCGCTTGTCGAGCAGTCCGGTTTCCTTGGCCACCAGCACCGGCACCAGCATTTGTCCGGTGACGTTGGTCATGGTGCGCATCATGTCCAGGATGCGATCGATCGCATACAGGTAGCCGATCACTTCCAGCGGCAGATTGGCGGCACTCAGCACCACCGTGGCCATGATCACCGCAGTGCCCGGCACGCCGGCCGTGCCGAAGCTGCCGAGCACCGAAGCGATCAGCACCACGAAATACTGATTGGCGGTCAATGGCACGCCGGTGTATTGCGCAATGAACACCGCGCACAAGGCGGGAAAGATTGCGCCACAGCCATCCATCTTGATGCTGGCGCCCAGCGGTACCGCAAATGCGGCATAGTCCTTGCTGACACCCAGGTTATGCGTGATCGAACGCATCGCCACGGGCATTGCCGCGAAACTCGATGAGCTCACAAACGCCACCTGCATGCCGGGCGCGGCACCGCGGAAGAACTTCCACGGGTTGAGCCCATGTGCGAGCAACAGACTGCTATAGACGACCAGGATCTGGATCGCGCAGGCCACATACAGCGCCAGCACGAAATTGCCGAACGGCAGCAGTTTCGCAAAACCGTAGCTACCGACCAGGCTGGCAATCAGGCCGAACGTCCCGAGCGGGGTCATCTCCAGCACAAAGCGCGTGACCTGGATCATGATGTCGCTCATCTGCCCGGTGAGCTTGCGCGCCTCGGCCACACGCTCGCCGAGCTTGACCATCGCAAACCCCAGCAACCCGGCGAAGAAGATCACCGGCAGGATCGACCCACGCCCCGCCGCCAGCACCGTTTCGCCGGCCGCGTTGGTCTTGGTGCCGATGCCGGTCAATGCGTAGAACGGGTTGGACGGCACCACGTCCAGGAGTACCTGGATCGGGTTGGGCACATCGCGCGGCTTCCAGGCCGAATCCACACTCAAACTGAAATGACCGGCGCCCGGCTGCATGATCGTGCCGACAGCCAGGCCCACGCCCACCGCCAATGCCGCGGTGATGACGAACCATAAAAACGTGCGTCCACCGAGGGCGGCGACCGACTTTTGCCCGTGCAACGACGAGATCGCATTGATCACCGCGAAGAACACCAGCGGGATCGCGATCATCTTGATCAGGGTGACGTACAGATCGCCGAGTGGACCGAACCACACATCGGCTGCCGGGCCCATGGCCGCACCGATGATCGCACCCAGCGCAAAGCCGGCCACCACGCGCTGCCAGAACGGAATGCGCAACCAGGCCGCAACCAGTTTCATGTCGTCGAATCTTCCGGGGGGAGAGTGCATGCACCATAGCCCAGGCCCGCGCCGCCCGCGAGACCACAGCTGGAACAGCGCTGTGTCATCGGTGTGACACCACCCAGCGCGGCATAATGGGCATTGATTGAGCCACGAGTTCGATGCCGATGCGTTACCGCCTGCCTGCCCTCGCCGCCCTGACCACGCTGTGCGTCGCCGCCTGCGCCTCCACCGCCGGGAGCAGCGCCTGCGCACCGGCGTCGGTCCGCGTAGAGGTGCCGCAGGTGACGCACCCGGCCGGCGAAACCCCGCAGTGGTGGTACCGCTCCGGCGCCGCCCACGCGGCCGGCAATGGCGCCATGGCCGGCAAGGCACGCAACGTGATCCTGTTCCTGGGCGATGGCATGAGCCTGACCACGGTCGCCGCCGCGCGCATCCTGGACGGCCAGCGCAAGGGCGGGCCGGGCGAAGAAAACCTGCTATCGTGGGAGCAATTCCCCGCCACTGCCTTCAGCAAGACCTACAACACCGACTCGCAGACGCCGGATTCGGCCGGCACCATGACCGCGATCACCACTGGCGTGAAGTCGCATATGGGGGCGATCGGGGTCAGCAGCGGTCACCGCAGCGATTGCGCCGACAGCTTGAACAAGGGCCTGTTGAGCTGGCTGCAGCTGGCCGACAGCGCCGGCATGGCCACCGGCATCGTCACCACCACGCGCCTGACCCATGCCACGCCAGCGGCAACCTATGCGCATTCGCCGGACCGCAACTGGGAAAACGACACCGACCTTCCCGAATCGGCGCGTGCTGCCGGTTGCCAGGACATCGCCCAGCAAGTGCTCTCCACCGCCCGCTACGGCCGTGGCCCGCAGGTGGTGTTGGGGGGAGGACGCAGCCAGTTCCAGAGCGTGCAGGAACGCGACCCGGAATACGACGACAAGATGGGCTTGCGCTTGGATGGCCGCGATCTGGTCGCCGAGTGGAAACAGGCGCACCCGCAGGGCGCCTATGTCTGGAACGAACAGCGGTTAAAGGCCGCGGCCGGCGCGCCGGCGTTGCTGGGCTTGTTCGAACCTGACCACATGCAGTTCGATCACGACCGCAACCGCACCCCGCAGGGCGAGCCCAGCATGACCGAGATGACCCGCAACGCGATCCAGTCGCTGTCGCGCGACGCCAATTGCTTCGTGCTGATGGTCGAAGGCGGTCGTATCGATCACGCCAACCACGCCGGCAACGCCTACCGCGCGCTCGATGAAACGGTGTCGCTGTCCGATGCCGTACGCGTTGCCGTGCAGACCGCGCCGCCGGACACGCTGATCATCGTCACCGCCGACCATTCGCATACGCTCAACTTCGTCGGCTACCCGTTGCGCGGGAATCAGATCCTGGGCAAGGTGCACGGTACCGACGGCGAAGAAGGCGACCATAGCCAGCTGGCTACAGATCTGGCCTGCCAGCCCTACACCACGCTCAGCGACGCCAACGGCCCCGGTTACACCGGTGCCAGCAACGCGCAGCCGGCCGGCCCCAAGAAGTATCCGCATGAACCCAGCAGCAGCGAGCCGGCGTCCGGCCGCCCCGACCTGACCCACGTCGACACCGAAGCGCCCAGCTACATGCAGGAAGCGCTGGTGCCGACCAAATCCGAAAGCCACGGCGGCGAAGATGTCGGCATCTGGGCCACCGGCCCCGGCAGCGCCGCGTTCCGCGGCACCTTAGAGGAGAACGTGATCTACCACGTCATCGTCCAGGCGACCCCGCGCCTGCGCGCGCACCTGTGCAAGGCGGGCACCTGCGATGCCGCCGGCGTGCCGGTGGAGTTGCCCAAGCCGACCACCTTCGAGGCTGCGGTCAAGCGCTGATGCGCGCGCAGTATTGGCCGCAGGATCGCGCTTGTGCTGACCGACACCCCGCTACGGCTGCCTGCCATCCCGCCCGGCCCGGTGCTGCTGGCCTACAGCGGCGGGATGGATTCCAGCGCGCTGCTGCAGTTGCTGGCGGCAACGCCGCGCTACCGCCAAGCAGGATTGCGCGCGCTGCATGTGCATCACGGGTTGCATGCCGATGCCGACGCCTGGGCCGCGCATTGCCAGCGCAGCTGCGATGCGCTGCAGGTGCCGTTGCAGATCGTGCGGGTGCAGGTCGAGCGCGATAGCGGCCTCGGCCTGGAAGCTGCAGCACGCAACGCGCGCCATATTGCATTCGCGCACACCCTTGCCGCTGGCGAGTGGCTGACGCTGGCGCACCATCGCGACGATCAGGCTGAAACATTTCTGCTGCGTGCGCTGCGCGCCTCTGGCCCGGAAGGGCTGGCAGCGATGCGCCCGCAGCGTCCGTTCGCCGACGGCACGCTGTGGCGCCCGTTGCTGGCGCATTCCCGCGCCGATCTGCTCGCCTATGCGCTCGCGCAAGAGGTGCGCTGGATCGAAGATCCCAGCAATGCCGACCCACGCCACGACCGCAATTTCCTGCGCAGCCAGGTCTTGCCGTTGCTGCAGCAACGCTGGCCGCAAGCAGTCGATGCGTTGGCGCGCAGTGCGCAACTGAGCGCCGATGCCAGCGCATTACTGCTGCAGCAGGACATGGCGTTATTGCCAAGCGTGTGTACCGCAAGCGGCGCGCTGGATCTGCACGCGTTGCGTGCGCAGCCTATCGAGCGAAGGGCACGGCTGTTGCGCGCGTGGGTGAGCGCTGCGCATGCACCGCCGCTGCCGGCGCAAGGCGTGGCCGCACTGGAACGCGAAATCGACAATCACGCCGCAGATCGGCAGGCGTGCTTCGCGTGGCAGCAGGTGGAAGTACGCCGTTGGCGCCAGCGCCTGTTTCTACATCGCCCCGCTGCAGCCTGGCCAACAGACTGGCAAGCCGCTTGGGATGGCGCAGCGCCGTTGCAATTGCCCGATGGTGCGCAGTTGCGGTTGCTGGGCGCAACCGGCCTGCGTTTTGCGCAACCGCTGCTGGCGCGCGCGCGCCGGGGCGGCGAGCGCATCGTGTTGCCGCAGCGCACGCATGCGCATCAACTCAAACATCTGCTGCAGGCGCTGGACCTGCCGCCATGGGAACGCGCGCGCCTACCGATCCTGTGGGAAGGCACGCAGGTGCTTGCCGCCGGCGATCGCATCATTTCCGGCAGTTTGGACGCATGGTTGCAAGCAAACGCCGCAGCGCTGCAATGGTGCGCAGCTGCCGATGCGAATTGACCCGCCTGCGCGCGCGCCGCACACTTTAGCGATGGCCAAGAAGTCCTTGAACGAAACGTCCCCGGTTGCCCGCTTCGAACAGTCGCTGGAAGAACTCGAGCAACTGGTGCAGAAGATGGAAGTCGGCGATCTGAGCCTGGAGCAATCGCTCACGGCCTATGAGCGCGGCATCGGGTTGTACCGCGATTGCCAGCAGGCGCTGGAACAGGCAGAACTGCGCGTGCGCCTGTTGACCGACCCTGCCCGCCCCGAGCTTGCCCAAGCCTTCGAACCGCCGTCGCTGGACGGCTGAGGTGAGTTCGGCGCTGTTCGACCACTGGATCGCCCGTACCGAACGCAACCTGGAAGCCGGCTTGCCGAGCGCCACGTGTGCGCCGCATCGCTTGCATGCAGCGATGCGCCACGCGGTGCTGGGCGGTGGCAAGCGCATGCGTCCGCTGCTGGTCTATGCAAGCGGCGCACTGTTCGGCGCGGCTGAAGATCAGCTCGACACGCCCGCGGTGGCGGTGGAACTGATCCACGCCTATTCGCTGGTGCACGACGACTTACCGGCGATGGACGACGACGCGCTGCGCCGCGGCCAGCCCACGGTGCATATCGCCTTCGACGAAGCCACCGCCATTCTCGCCGGCGATGCCTTGCAGACACGCGCCTTCGAATTACTGGCCGCTGCCTCTGCCAGCGCCGAACTGCGCGTGGGCTGGATGCAGAGTCTGGCAACGGCTGCGGGCGCGGCCGGCATGTGCGGCGGCCAGGCATTGGATATCGATGCGACCGGGCAACTGCAGCCCTTGCAGGACCTGCAACGCATGCATGCGCTCAAGACCGGCGCGTTGATCCGTGCATCGGTGCATATGGGCGCGCTCACCGGCGGCGCTGCAACGGCCGACCAGCAACGTCTGGACGAATTTGCCGACGCGCTTGGCTTGGCCTTCCAGGTGCGCGACGACATCCTGGACGTGGAATCGAGCTCGGCGCAGTTGGGCAAGACCGCTGGCAAGGACGCGGCGCAATCCAAATCCACCTACCCCGCCTTGCTCGGAATGGACGGCGCCAAGGCGAAGTTGGCCGAGCTGGCCACGCGCATGCATGACGTGCTGCAGCCCTACGGGCAACCCGGCGAGACATTGGCCAGCTTGGGCCGGTTTGCGGTGGACCGTGCGCACTAGGCGCAGTTGGCAATGCGGCTACACGCCGCAGTGAGCGGCTGCGGCCAAGACCCGAATCGATCTTCGGCGTCCAATTAGACTCCATGGCATTCCGTCTCCCGTATGGCCACATATCGGCCATGCGTGACATAACACCGGCCGCGCAGGGCACGATCTGCGCACTCCATGCGCCAGCGCACGGTCAACGCCTGCAGGGGGATTTTCCAGCCAGAGAACTTGATCACATATCGGAACTTTTCTTGCTTGCGTTTGTGTCGGCAACTGACACGCGCGAACCGCCGACAAGTGACGGACTGCATACTTTAATGCTGGATTATCGGAAAATCATACATTTCAGTACTGCTCAGAATCCAATCAAGGCCAAAAATATACCCAATGAAACGACTTGTCGCGTCTGCTTTGTTCTGCCTAGATTCGGATTGTCCGCATCCGCGGACATCCCCCGACCTGATTAGCCCTGACCCTCAGCTGGATTTTTGTTGCAGTCCTGCAAATAGCTTCGTTTTACCGATGTGTTCCATGATGTCTGATCTTGGCGCTGCTGATGCGAGGAGCCGGTGCGAAGTTCTTTCAGCCAGGACCCCATGGCGGCCTGGCATTGGGCCGGTTTAGCGATAAGCGCGGAGGTGCTGTTGCTGAAAGTCGGGGCTAATCAGGTCCCCCGATCAGTCGGAGAATCACTGGTGAAGAACGTTTTTCCCGCATCGTTTGCAGCAGGCACGCTGGCCGTTGTTGGCGTACTCGGATCGGCGCAGGCGCAGTCCGTGCGCGGCCCAGTTGCGTTGACCATCGAACTGTCGCCCGTGGCCGACCAGGCTGGCCGCCATCAAGGCAAGATCGCCGTCACCGTCACCAACAACAGCAGCCAGGTCGCACGCGTGCCGACCTATCAGCTGCCACTGAAGTCGCTGGACAACGGCATTCTGGAAGTGAGCCGCGACGGCAAGCCGGTGGACTACATCGGGCGCCTGGTCAAGCGCGGCCTGCCCAAGGCGACCGACTTCACCATCCTGCAGCCGGGCCAAAGTGCGAAGGGCGAGGTCGATCTGGCCGGCGCCTACGATCTGTCTACCAGCGGCAACTACACCATCCAGGTGCGCTCGGTGCTGCAGTACGCCTCCTTTTCCGACGGTAGCCTGATGAAGGCCGCCAACGGCGAGCCGGCCGTGGCCACCAGCACCCCGATCACCGTGTGGCTGGACGGCGCACGCCGTGGCGTGCAGCGCCAGCTCAGCGTCGGCCCGACCGCCGTGGTCAACGGCATCAACTACCTCAACTGCAGCACCACCCGCACCAGCCAGGCAGGCACTGCGGTGACTGCCGCGCGCAACTACCTCAACGCCGGCAGCACCGGTGCGCGCTACACCACCTGGTTCGGCACCTATAACGCCTTACGCTATAGCCGGGTCAGCTCCAACTTCGTCAACATCGACAACGCGCTGGACCAGAACAACGGCCAGCTGAGGATCAACTGCAGCTGCGAAGCGAATCTGGCGGATGCGTATGCGACACCTATGTCAATCCGAACCAGCCGTACGAGATCCATGTCTGCGGCGCGTTCTGGAGTGCATCGACCACCGGCACCGACTCCAAGGCCGTCACCTTGGTGCACGAGACCAGCCACTTCACCGTGGTGGCCGGCACTCAGGACCGCGTCTACGGCCAGTCCGGCGCACGCAGCCTTGCCCAAAGCAATCCGGCCCAGGCGATCACCAATGCCGACAGCCACGAGTACTTTGCCGAAAACACCCAAGCGCAGAACTGAGCGCATCATCGTCTGAAACGACAAAGGCCCGGCAGCGATGCCGGGCCTTTGTGTTTCGCACCGCGCCGATTACTTGATCAGGCGCAGCGCGAACGGATAGCGGTAGTACTCGCCGTTGTTGGCCTTGACGGCGGCAACGATGCAGAACACCTGGCTGGCAATCCAAACCAGAGTGAGCAGGAAGGCCAGCGCACCAAGCGTCACCACAGCCAAAATGACAGCCGCGATCATGGCTAGCGTCACCGTGATCTGGAAATTCAATGCTTCCTTGGCTTGATCGGTGGCAAAGGGTTGGGACGGGCTGGCGTCTTTGCTGATCAGCCAGATCACTAACGCGCCGATGAAACAACTAACGATGCCAAGCAAATGGGCAGCCAGCGCCAGGGTGCGCTCCTCCGACGGTGTGCTGGTACCGACCGGCGGCGGTGGCGGTGCGGCGTGCGATTCGAATTCGCTCATCATGTGTGCCCATGCATGGTTGTGGTGCGGCGGACTATAGCAACGATTCAGCCAGCCACCAGTGCGGAAAGACAGGGCATCTAACCGGTGACATGGCTGCAAAGCCTGCGCCACCATGCGGCGCCGTCACGCGCACAGCAGTGGCGGTATCGCGGCACCGCCATAATGCAGTGGATAGCGATAGCGCTCACCGCACGCCGCCTTTATCGCGGCACGTAAAGACAACACCATTGCTACCAGCAACGCCGGTTTCAGGATCGCCCCTAACACTATTCCGGCGCCAAAGATCACCAACGTAGGCGCCAGCAACAGCATGTCGATGTGGAAAGCCCACCGCCCAGCAGCATGGCCTGCCGGGCGTGCTCCGCAGCGAACGGCAGCGTATCCCGCATGGCCATCCATATCGCTCCGGGCAGCAGCCAAAGCAACAGCCACCACCCTGGCGCGAAGCCCATGTTGACAGCGCCCGCGACGAACAGGCCGATCCACAGCGAAAGATGCGCAACCGCCGCAAGCGTGCGCTCCTCGATGGAGGCAGGGCTGTCGGTCGTGCCGTGGCCTGTGCCCTCGTCGTGCGCGAATGGACCTTCAGGCGTTGGTTCGTTCACTCGTTGCCGGCCACGGTCATCTTGCCTACGAGCACCGAGCCAATCTTGACGTGCGAACGCGGGTCGACATCGCTGCCCACCGCTTCGATGCCGGCAAACATGTCACGCAGATTGCCGGCGATGGTCAGGCCATCGACCGGGTAGGCGATCACGCCGTTTTCGATCCAGAAACCGCCGGCGCCGCGCGAGTAATCGCCGGTGACGGGATTGACGCCATTGCCCATCAGTTCGGTGACCAGCAGGCCGCGCGACATGCCGGCAATCATCGATGCCAGATCGCCTGCGTTGGCAGTGACCTGCAGGTTATGCACGCCACCGGCATTGGCGGTGGTCTGCAGGCCCAGCTTGCGTGCCGAATAACTGCCCAGCACATAACGCTGCAGCACGCCGTCGGTGATCAATGCCGAACGCCGCGTCGCCACGCCTTCGCCATCGAATGCGGCAGAGCGCAGGCCACGGCGCAAATGCGGCAGCTCCTCGATGTTGAACCAGTCTGGAAACAGCTTGGTGCCCACGCTGTCGAGCAGGAAGCTGGCGCGGCGATACAGCGCGCCACCGGAGACCGCACCAAGCAGATGGCCGACCAGCGAGCGCGCCACGTCCGGTGCGAACAGCACCGGCAATTGGCCGGTGGGCAGCGAACGCGGCTGCAAACGCGCCAGAGTGCGCTCGGCGGCATGGCGGCCGATCGCATCCGGTGCTTCCAGATCTTCGCGCGCCAGTGCGCTGCTGTACCAGCCGTCGCGCTGCATGCCATCGCCCTGCCCGGCAATCAGCGCGCAACTGATCGAATGGTGGGTGCCGCGCTCGCGGCCGATGAACCCGTGCGAATTGGCGTACACCGACAGACTGAGCCCGGTGCTGGCCGAGGCGCCATCGGAATTGCTGATGCGCGCGTCGGCGTCGCGGCCGGCGGTTTCGCAGGCCAGCGCCAGATCCACGGCGGTGTCTGCGTCCAGCGCCCATGGGTGCCAGCTGTCCAGCTCGGGGAACTCGCGCGCCATCAGCTCCGCATCAGCCAGGCCGCTGGCGGCGTCGTCTTCGGTGAAACGGGCGATCGCGCAGGCCTGCGCCACGGTGGATTCCAGGCTGGAATCCTGCAAATCCGCAGTGCTGGCACTGCCCTTGCGCTTGCCGAAGTAGACCGTCACCGCAATGCCGCGGTCGCGGGTGGATTCGACCGTCTCCACATCGCCCAGCCGCACATTGACGTCCAGGCCGCGCTCTTCGCTGCAGCTGACTTCGGCCTGGGTGGCGCCGGCCGCGCGTGCGCGCTCAAGCAGGCGCTGCGAGATGTCGGTGAGCGCGTCCAGGCGCTGCAGGCTGTCGTCGGTGACACGGATTTCAGAGGAGAGTGCGTTCAATGCTTTATCCTTGAGAACGCGGATCCGTCCGCGAAGCCCGGCCATCCTTGGCCGGAGTGTTTGAATTCGGTGCGGAGTGTTCCGCCGACGCCCGGCCGTTCAAGGCCTGAGCTGTTTATCAACCAAGTTTCGGGATGTAGGGGCAATGCGCGGACGCGATGAAGACACCGGTGAATTTCGCGGCGCCAGCCGTAGCCAGCAGCGGCGCGAAGCGCTGGAGATTTTCGACCTGGGCGAGAAGCTGGTCGCGCTGACCCCGGCGCAGCTGGCCAAGTTGCCGGTGCCCGAGTCGCTGATCCCGCATATCGAAGAGAGCAAGCGCATCACCTCGCATATCGCGCACAAGCGGCAACTGGCGTTTCTGGCCAAGCACATGCGCCGCGAGGACGACGAGACCCTGGCAGCGATCCGCGACGCGCTGGACGCCAACAGCGACACCGCGCGCCGCGAAGTGGCGGCGATCCACCGGGTCGAGCGCTGGCGCGAACGCCTGCTCGCCGACGGCGACGCGGCGCTGGCCGAACTGCTGGAAGCCTACCCGGCCGCCGACCGCCAGCAACTGCGTCAGCTGGTGCGTAACGCAATCCACGAACGCGCCAAGAACAAGCCCCCGCGCGCCTACCGCGAACTGTTCCAGGTGCTGCGCGACCTGTCTCAAGAGCAGGGATTGGAGAGTGGTGATTCGGGATTGGAAGACGGCGAATCGGCGTTGGAAGACGACGAGTAAGGCGTCGCGGAAGCAGCGACACAGCAGCCCGGCAGTGATCGCCGACCGGCCCGACCTCCACCGCCAATTCCTACCGCGACGCGTCGAGGTCGATGTGCCGCAGGCGCCAGACACACGGCAACGAACTCCCGCTGCGACGACCTCCAAATCCCGATGCCGCAAGCGCATTGGGACCGCTGCATCGCAAAAGCCAGAAACCCCGCTCTGCGCTCCTGCCATTGCGAATCCCAAATCCCGATTCCCGAATCCCCGCATCTCAGGCCTGCGTTCCGCCAACGGTAATGCCGTCGATCAACAGCGACGGCTGGCCGACGCCAACCGGCACGCTCTGCCCGTCCTTGCCGCACACGCCCACGCCTTCGTCCAAGGCCAGGTCGTTGCCGATCATCCGCACCTTCTGCATGGTCTCCGGGCCGTTGCCGATCAACGTGGCGCCCTTGACCGGCGCGGTGACCTGGCCGTCTTCGATCAGGTAGGCCTCGGTGGCCGAGAACACGTACTTGCCGCTGGTGATATCGACCTGGCCGCCGCCGAAGTTCACCGCGTAGATGCCCTTCTTGACCGCGCGGATCATCTCTTCCGGGTGGTGCTGGCCGGCGCGCATGTAGGTATTGGTCATGCGCGGCATGGTCAGGTGCGCGAACGATTCGCGGCGACCGTTGCCGGTGGGCGCCACGCCCATCAGGCGCGCGTTGTGGGTGTCCTGCATGTAGCCCACCAGCACGCCGTCTTCGATCAGCGTGGTGCACTGGCTGGGTGTGCCTTCGTCGTCGATGTTGAGCGAGCCACGACGGCCGTCCAGGGTGCCGTCATCGACGATGGTCACGCCCGGCGATGCCACGCGCTCGCCCATGCGTCCGGCGTAGACGCTGGTGCCCTTGCGATTGAAGTCGCCTTCCAGACCATGGCCCACCGCCTCGTGCAACAGCACGCCGGGCCAG
Organism: Xanthomonas oryzae pv. oryzae; assembly: GCF_004136375.1. Classification (NCBI taxonomy): domain Bacteria; kingdom Pseudomonadati; phylum Pseudomonadota; class Gammaproteobacteria; order Lysobacterales; family Lysobacteraceae; genus Xanthomonas; species Xanthomonas oryzae. The sequence goes on along the minus strand of NZ_CP031697.1, from coordinate 1,808,655 downwards.
CCCGGGCCGAGCACCACCGGCATCACGCCGGCCGGCGCGGGGATCGCGTCCAGATTCACCAACGCCTGGCGCAGCGCTTCGCGCGCGAAACCTTCCGGGCGGCCGTCGGCAAACAGTTCGGCATAGCCATAGCGTCCGCCGCCGCCGGAATAGCCGGATTCGCGGCGGCCGCCCTGTTCGACGATCACCTGCACGTTCAAGCGCACCAGCGGGCGCACGTCGGCCGCCAGCACGCCGTCGCTGCGGGCGATCAGTACCGTGTCCACGCCGCCGGACAGGCTCACCATCACCTGTTTGACTCGCGGGTCGGCAGCGCGCAGAAACTGGTCGATCCGGCGCAGCAGGTCCACCTTGGTGGCGCTGTCCATGTCGTCGACCGGATCGGTGGCTGGATACAGCGCGCGGCCACTGCCGCGCACCAGCGAACGGGTGGATTGCGCCCCGCCCTCACGCGAGATCGCGCGCGCGGAGTGCGCCGCTTCGAGTAGCGCATCGCGGTGGATGTCGTCGGAATAGGCGAAGCCGGTTTTCTCGCCGGCGATCGCGCGCACGCCGACGCCTTGCTCGATGGAATGCGTCCCGTCCTTGACGATGCCGTCTTCCACGCTCCAGCTCTCGCGCCGCGAATGCTGGAAATACAGATCGCCGAAGTCGATGCCCGGCCCCAGCAGGGCGCCGAAGGTGCGGTCGAGATGGCCGGCATCCAGGCCGGAAGGAAGCAGCAGCCGGGTTTCGGCCAAAGTGAGAGCGTTATCGGTCATGTGGTCAGGATGGGGCCCGCGCGCCGGGGAGACAAGTCGTTCCGCTGAACATGCGCGCAGCTATCATCGCTGGCCCGTTCTTCACCGATCGCCCGCACATGAAGCTCATCGCCCACGTTCTGGACGGCCACACGCTGGACATCCGCCCTGCCCCGCATGAGCGCGCGTGGATGGACGCCACCGACCAACGCTACGCGTATCGCTGCCTGCCGCTGGCGATCGCCAATGCGCATGGCTGGAAGCTGCTGTGCCAGTCCGGTTTCGAGGCCAGCTGGGACGGCAGCGATGCGCTGGCAGCGATCACCATCACTGCCGACGCAGACACGCATGCACCGGCGATCAGCCACTTCGGCTATGGCGTGCTGACCTTTCATGTGCCCTGCCTGTTCCGCACCGACACCGGCGTCGATCTATTCGTGACCGGGCCGTTGAACCAGCCCAAAGACGGCATCGGCGCACTAAGTGGCATGGTGGAAACAGACTGGAGCCCGCACACCTTCACCATGAACTGGCGCTTCACCCGCCCCGGGCGGGTCCGCTTCGAAGCCGGCGAGCCGTTCTGTCACCTGTTCCCGCTGCAACGGCAGTTGATCGAGCAGGTACAGCCGCAGTGGAAGCCGCTTTCCGAAGCGCCGCAGCTGGCACAGCAACACGCCGACTGGACCCACAGCCGCACGCGCTTTCTGGATGAATTGCCCGATGCGCAATCGGCGGCAGCGCGCGAGAAATGGCAGCGTGGCTACTTCCTTGGCGTGACCGCACCCGGGCAGCGGCCAGCGCCGGAGCATCGCTCGCGCCTGCGGCTGCCGATGTTTACCCGTGCCGGCAGCGACGACACGCCCGCCGACTGAGTGGGTCAGCGCAGCGTCGGATCTGCCTTGCCGGATGTACCCGATGGGGCGGCCGGTTTGCGAGGCGCCCGCTCGCGCGCCTCGCGCTCCACCACATCTACCTGCGGCTCTTTCCATGGCCCGGTGACGTGGTAGGTCTTGGCACCGATCGCACCCAGCGGTTTAGCGAGCACCGCGTTGGCCGCCGCGCCGACGGCCGCACCCACCGGGCCACCGGCAACTGCGCCGACCACGGTCAGCAGATTGCCGGCCCTGGGATTCACATCCACGGTCTGGTCGAAGGTCTGCGCGCGCAGGTCGGTCTGCCCGCGGATGGCGATGTCGGCAGCCGGGCCTTCGATGCGGATGGCATCGGTGTGCGCGAAGCCCTCGCCGAAGCGCACTTCGCCGGCCAACTTGTTGAAGGCCAGGCCCTTGGAGAAGAAATCGCGGAAGTCGAACATCAACCGACGCGGCAGCTGCGCCACGCTGAGCAGGCCGAGCACGCGGCCGGCGCCTGGGTCCACTTCCAGCAACTGGCCATTGCGCACATCGACCTTGAGGTTGCCGTCCAGCAAGCCAAGCGCAAAACCAGTGGGCGCGCCTTCCCAGCCGGCATTGAGTTCCAGCTCTCCCTCGCCGCCACGCAGCTGGCCGCCCAAGGTGAGGTTCTGCAGCAGATTGCCCAGGTTGCGGCTGTCCACCCGCGCCGACAGGCGCGTCGTGACTGCGTCGCCCTTGCCACGCCAGGCACCGGTGAGGCCGATGTTCTGGTCGTCCGAGCGCAGCTGCAACTGATCCACCTGCATGCCATCGACGAGCCGGCTGCTGCGCAGGGTGGCCGCACCAAAGGTCATTTTGCCGATCTGCAGATCGTCGATATCCAATGCCAGCGGCGGAATCGAGACCGGGTCGAATTCGGCCACGGCGCGACGTGCAGGTTCCGGCAAGGCGCCGGCCAGCGGGTCGCCGGGTTCAGGCGCGACCGGCTCAGCAGGCGCCGCCACCGGCTGCCAGTGCACGGTCTTCAACGTGCCCTGCACGGTTGCACCATCGGCGGTGGGCACGGTGAGCTGGCCGGCCAGCGAGGGGCCGGCCAGCGTGACCGCCACCGCATCGCGGGTGGGACGCAGACGCAGGCGCGTTTGCGGGAACACGCCGCCGATCATCAGCAAGCGGTCCGCCTGCACGTCCACCTGCTGCAACGGCACCGCATCTTTCTTGGGAATGGCAGGCTGGCCGGGCAGCGGCGGCATGTCTGCATCGCTGCTGGTGGTGCGCGCCAGGCTGATCCAGTCGATCGCATCCAGCGAGGCGGCGCGCCCCGTGACCACCAGCCCGTTGGCCGGTGGCCGTTCGGTGACGGTGTCGCTACCCATCACCACCCGCACGCCGGTCTGCTCGCCATGGCTGCTGGCCTTGAGCGCCACCAGCTTGCCGAACGCCACATCGATATCGCCATCGCCCACCGGCAGCGCCACCTTGACCTGGGTATCCAGCGGCTGTCTGGCGGCCTTGTCCAGCGGCGCAGGCAGGTCCAGCGTGGTACCCACCAAGTTAGACCGGAGCGTCAGCATCGCAGTGGCATCGGTCTGCCCCGACGACAGCAGCGGCACATCCACGCCCACCTGCCAGGGTGCGCTGCCGTGCACGTACGGGCGCAGCCACTCCATCTGCGGTGCGCGGTCGAACAATTCCTTTGCATCCAGGGTGGCGCCAAGACGCGCTTCGAAGGCCTGCGTAGGGTTTTGCACCAATCCGCCGGCGCGCAACGACAACTCGCCGCTGCGCCCCTCGTGCTGCACGCTCAGATGCTCGGCGGCGAAGCCGGTGTCGCGGTACTCGGCCTGCCCGCTGACCTGGTCGAAGGCCAGATCCCAGCGCGCATCGGCCAGCTTGGCGCCCTGCAACGCCACCGTGCCCTGCAAATGGCCGCCAACGCCATAGGTGCGCAAGGGACGCAGCAGATCGAAGGTCACGGTGGCCGGGCCGGACACGGTGAGATTACGCAAGGTGTCGCCATAGCGGCGCTCCAGCGGGCTCTTGCGCAGCATGCCGAGTAGTTGCGCCGCATCGGCCTGGGTGGAGGCGCGGACGTAAAGTTCGGACGTAGCGAAACTGGGAATCCCCGCTTCCACCTGTGCGATCGGGGTACCCGCAAGGTCGCCCTGCCCCCGCAGCGAGAAACCGTTGCCGATAAAGCTCAGGTGCGCCTGGACCTGCTCCATCGCCGGCCAGTCCGGCTGGAAGCGGATCACGCCGTCGCGAATCTGCCCGAACGCTTCGAAGCGCCCGTCGTTATTGTCGAACGGCCAATCGTCCAGATCGCCGCTGACCAGGCCGGTTCCGCCGGTGACGGTGCCGCCAGCCACAGCCATGTCGAGCCAGTCGATGAGGGCCTGGCTCATCTTGGAGCGGATCCAGAATTTGCGCGCCACCGGCAACGCCACATCATCCAGCTGTGCCGCCAGCTGTATGCGTGGGCGGCTGCCATCGCCCTGGAACCACAGCCCGCCGCGCACGTTGGCGCCGTAATCCTTGCCCTGCACACGCAGCGCCGGGGTGGCGACCTGCCAGCCAGCGCCTTCGCGCCAGCCGACAAGCTTGCCGGCCAACTGAATCTCATGCACCACGCCAAAACCGGTTGGCCAATCGAAGCGCAGCGTCGCGTCGGGCACGGGGTCCAGCTCTACGCCCTGCGCGTCGCCATCGAAGGTGCCGCGCAGGCCGCTGATGCCCGGCGCATTGCCCACCGGCAGAAACCCCAGCTCTTCGATCTGGCCTTGCGCGCGCATCGCACCGCCCTGCTCGCCGTCGACCTGCAGGTCGGCCACGCGCAGCTGCGGTTTGGACCGGCTGAGCCAGCGCCGCAAGGCGGGCGACAACTGCTCGCTCAGCGCCGCGGCGGCGATCAGGCCCGAGACATCGACCTGCTTGCCCACCACCGCATAGCGGCGCCCACCGGCAATGCTCAGCCCGTCCAGGTGCTGCAGTTGCGCTGCCTGACCCAGGCGCAGCAGCGGCGCGTCCACCCGCCAGCCGCCGTCGATGGTCTGCCAGCGTGCGCGCGCCTGCAGACGCTCCCAGGTCAGTGTGCGCCGCGCGCGCTCGCCCGGCAGCGCGTCCCCGGACAGGCGCAGCTGCTGCAGGTCGGCATCCACGCTCACCGCAGCGATCTTGCGTGCACGCAGTTGCGCCCAGGCTTGCAGACGCCCGCCACCGCCATCCACGCGCATGCCGCCGAAGTGCAGCAGCGACGTCCACGCGGACAGGTCGGCCGGGTCGGCTTGTGCGTAGGCGCTGCCATCGCCACTGTCGCGGTCGAATGCCAGCACCACCGTCAGCGGCGCGCGCTTGAGATCGATCCAGCTGCGGCTGCCCACCTTGACGGTGGACCCGCTGACACGCAGGCGTAGGTCGATGCGCGGCAACGTGGTGTCCAGGCCGATCGATGGCGCAGCCACATGCAGGCGCGCTTCGGCCAGCTGGATCTCGCCGAGCCGGCGCAGCGCATCCAGCGGATCGGAGTTTCCGCCGCCGGGCATGCCCTGGACCGACCACACACCGTCGTCGCTGCGTTGCAAGGTCAGCGCCAGGCCACGCAGGCGTATTTCGGTCAACGAATGGCCCGGCAACAGCCCCGCATACATCGCCAGCAGCACCTCCGCCTGGCCAACGCGCACCTCGCCCTGCGGACCGATGCGCAATCCGTCCAGCCGCAACAGCGGACCGCGGCGGGTCCATTCGGTCTGCAGCCGATCAAAGACAATCGGCTGACCGGCTCGCTGGCTCAGCCACTGCGCAATCTGCTGCGGGTGTTGCTCGGCCAACGGCAGCGCCTGGCTGGCCGCGCCCACCAACAACGCGACCGCCACCAGCGCAAGCGCGCTGGCAGTGATCGCATAGCGGCGAAACAGGCGGAGACGGCGGCGCAGCGGGGTGGGCATCAGGAGCGGGGATTGGGGATTAGGGATTAGGGATTGGCTACAGCGTGTCCGGGCACGGTAACGTCAACGCGCCTGCTGGCCGCACATCATGACGGGGCCGGCTTTTACAAATCCCGAATCCCGAATCCCGATTCTCCAATCCCGACCTCACAGCAGCACCACATCGAACTGCTCCTGCAGATACTGGTCGTCGGACTGGAAGAGGATGCTCTTGCCGAGAAACTCTTCCAGCTCGGCCACGGCTGCCGATTCTTCGTCGGTGATGCGCGCGACCACTTTCGACGACGCGATCACCAGCAGGCGCGCGGCATCGAACTGGCGCACCGCGCGGGTGATCTCGCGAAAGATCTCGTAGGTCACCGTTTCGGCGGTCTTGATGGTGCCGCGCCCACCGCATTGGCCGCAGGTTTCCGAGAGCTGGCGCTCGAGGCTTTCGACGGTGCGCTTGCGGGTCATCTCCACCAAGCCCAACGGCGAGAACTCGTACACGGTGGTCTTGGCGTGATCGCGTGCCAGCGCCTTCTCCAGCGTGCGCAGCACCTGACGACGATGCTCGGAGTCGTCCATGTCGATGAAGTCGATGATGATGATGCCGCCCAGGTTGCGCAGGCGCAGTTGCCGCGCCACCGCCTGTGCGGCTTCCAGATTGGTGCGGAACACGGTTTCTTCGAGGTTGCGCTGACCGACGAACGAGCCGGTGTTGACGTCGATGGTGGTCATCGCTTCGGTCTGGTCGATCACCAGGTAGCCCCCGGACTTGAGCGGCACCTGCTTGTTCAACGCACGGCCGATCTCGTCTTCCACGCCGTACAGGTCGAAGATCGGCCGGTCGCCGGTGTACAGCTCCAGCCGCTCGGCCAGCACCGGCATGTACTTGGCCACGAAGGCCTGCAATTGCACGAAGGTCTCGTTGGAATCGACTTTGACCTTTTCCACGTCGCGGCGGATCAGGTCGCGCACCGCACGCAGCGGCAGGCTCAGGTCTTCGTAGATGATGCTGCACGGCGGCGCCTCGCGGCCGCGGCGCTCGACCACGTTCCAGACCCGCGAGAGATACGCGATGTCCTCGGCCAGCGCCTCGGCCGGCTGGCCTTCGGCATTGGTGCGGATGATGTAGCCGAAGCCGCCATGCTGGGCCGAGACCTCGCTGACGATGGTCTTCAGGCGCAGCCGCTCGGCTTCGTCTTCGATGCGCGCCGACACCCCAACGACCTTGGACTGCGGCAGCAGCACCAGATAGCGCGACGGAATGCTGATCTGGGTGGTCAACCGCGCCCCCTTGGTGCCGATCGGGTCCTTGACCACCTGCACCACGATGTCCTGGCCATCGCGCAGCAGCTCCACGATCGGCACCGAGGCCGGCGGTGGCGGCGGGATCGGCGTTTCTTCGGTATCGACCACGCTGGCCGGCGCCGGCGCCAGACGGATCACATCGTTGGCGTGCAGGAAGGCGGCACGCTCCAGCCCTACTTCGACAAAGGCAGCCTGCATGCCGGGCATCACCCGCTGCACTTTGCCTTTGTAGATATTGCCCACCACGCCTCGGCGCCAACCGCGCTCGATATGCAGCTCCTGCAGCATGCCGTTCTCGATCACCGCCACACGGGTCTCGCGTGGAGTGACGTTGACCAAGATCTCTTCCGACATCAATGCGCTCCGAAGGCTGTGAGCAACTGCGAGGTGTGATAAAGCGGCAATCCCATCACGCCGGAATAGCTTCCGGACAGATGGCGAATGAAGCGCTCGGCACGGCCCTGGATCGCGTACGCGCCGGCCTTGCCCATCGGCTCGCCACAGGCGGCGTAGGCGGCGATCTGCGCGTCATCGAGCCTGTCGAAGGTGACCTCCGACACCACCAGTGCCTGCGCCGGCGCGCGCTGTGCGCAGACCAGAACCACTGCCGTGAGCACCTGGTGGGTGCGCCCGGACAACGCGCGCAGCATCGCGATGGCATCGTCCACATCGACCGGCTTGCCGAACACCCGCTCGCCCAGCACCACTTCGGTATCGGAGCCCAGCACGATGGCATCGGGGTCGGCGGCCTGTACCAGCGCCAGGCCGGCGTGCGCCTTGTCCAACGCGACGCGCTGCACGTAGTGGTCGGGCGATTCATCGGCTGCGCGCAGCTCGGGCACATCCAGTTGCACCGTCTGGAATGGCACATCCAGGCGTTGCAGGAGTTCTTGTCGGCGCGGCGAACGGGAAGCGAGATAGAGCATCCGTCCAGCATACCTGTTGCCCGCACTCGCCCGCTTGCTTGATGAACGCATGCGCCGTTGCCGATCGCCTTGTTGCGTTCGACTCACAACATATTCATCGACCTGCCAACACGCTCGCCGCACAGACAAGGAGATCCCATGCTTACTCACCTCAAGCCGTTGTTGCTGGCGCTGTCCCTCGCTGCCGGAACCGCCATGACCGCCCACGCCCAACCTGCGTCGAGCTACACCGTTCCCAGCGACGGCACCCTGCTCAATGTGTCGGCCGAGGCCGAGGCCAAGCGCGTGCCGGACGTCGCCACGCTGTCTGCCGGCGTGGTCACCCAGTCCGCCGACGGCAACGCCGCCATGCGCCAGAACGCCGAACAGATGAGCAAGGTCATGGCCGCAATGAAGGCCGCCGGCATCGCCGACAAGGATGTGCAGACCAGCGGCATCAGTCTGAGCCCGCAGTACACCTACAAAGTGAACGAGGCACCCAAGATCAACGGCTACCAGGCCAGCAACACGGTCAGCCTCAAGGTCCGCGACATCGCCCGGCTGGGCAAGGTGCTCGACGCCCTGGTCGCGCAGGGCGCCAACGACATCAACGGCCCGAGCTTCTCGATCGACCAACCTGAACCGGTCTACGACGAAGCACGCGTGGCCGCACTGAAAAAAGCCCAGGCGCGTGCCGAAACCTATGCCAAGTCGCTGGGCCTGAAGGTGCGCCGCATTGTCAGCATCTCCGAAGGCCGCAGCGGCGGTGCGGTGCGCCCGATGATGATGGCCGCCTCGTTGCGCTCGGCCAAGGCCGAGATGGACACCCCGGTGGCCCCGGGCGAAAGCACGCTGTCGATCAACCTGGATGTCACGTTCGAGCTTGGGCGTTGAGAAGCTAGAACTGCGTCAAGACCTACGATGTGTTGCATTTGCACTGCTTTCTTCGGAGGGCAGTATCGTTTACGCGGTCAGTCGACTCCGCGCACCGCTCTCCCGGCGATTGAAAGTCACGAGCTTCCCTCAGCCTGAAAACTGGTTACTTAAAAGCACCTAGAGTCACGCTATTGCAGTCTTAGAACCTGTTCACAATCTTATTCAAACCGTGCAAACTCCACGAATGCGCGAGAAGAACTATCCAAGTGACGTGAGCCGTGAGCGGTTCGAGCAAATCCGCCCGATTCTGGAGCAAGCCCGCAAGCGCACCAAGCCTGTGACAGTGGATATGTATGAGGTGTGGTGCGCAGTGCTGTATCTGCTACGGACAGGTTGCCCGTGGCGTGCGTTGCCCAGTGACTTTCCGAAGTGGCGCACGGTGCATTCCTACTTTGCCAAGTGGAGCGAAGTGGACGATGAAGGAATGAGCCTGCTGGAGCGGGCGCTTAAAAAATCAGGTTGGCGCGGCCCGCGAGAAACAGGGGCGCAAGGCCTGCAGTACGTTCTTGATCGTGGACGCGCAGAGCGTGAAGAACAGTGATACAGCCGGCCAGAAAGGCTATGACGCGGGCAAGAAGGTATCGGGGATCAAGCGCCACATCGCGGTGGATACGCAAGGCTTTCCACATGCCGTTGCGGTGACCACGGCGGAAGTCATCGATCGTCAAGGTGCGCTGGAGGCATTGAAACGCTGCCGATCGGGTTTAGGTCGGGTGAAACGCCTGCTGTGCGACAGCGGCTGCACCGGAGATCCCTTCGCCGAGGGCGTACAGGACATTCTGGGCAAGCATGTCACCGTACAGATTGCCAAGCGCAGCGAGCTGCATACCTTCAAGGTCATGCCCAAGCGCTGGATTGTCGAACGCAGCTTTGCCTGGCTGGAGAAGAACCGGAGGCTATGGAAGAACTGCGAGCGAAGGCTCAATACCAGCTTGCAGTTCATCCACCTGGCGTTCCTGGCACTGCTGCTCAGGAGATCGTGAACAGGTTCTTAGAGCGGCTAATCAAGACTACTGCGCAGCCGCCAAGCGGGCGCGGCCGGTGCTCGGAATCGGCATGTACCACGCTTAACATTCCGGTTCCGAGTGCGCCGGCCGCGCCCACCTGACAGCTGCTCGCGACGTGTTGTTAGCCGCTCTTGATAGGCGTTTTCTGTTGTTTGTGCTTAAAAAAACATGAGATTTAGAGAAATCGTTCTTTAAGCGGATGCAGCCGCTCTCTAGCATCAGATGTCAGCGCACCGTCATATTCGTGACGGCGCCCATCTGGAGAGCGATAGAGATGACCATCCATTCCGCACGGCACCGCCGCCCGTTCTTCTGCTCCACGTCGCCTGTGCGCTATGGCCGCATCAGCATGCTTGCGCTTGCACTGAGCGGAGCCGTCGGCATGCTCGCCACGGGCACTGCGGCCGCGCAAAGCACCACGACCGGTATCTATGGAAGCGCACCGGCCAGTGCGGGGGCAACGGTCACCGCGCAGAGCGATAACGGCTTTACGCGCACTGCGCCGGTCGATGCCAGCGGCCGCTATGCCATCGGCAATCTGCCAGTGGGCACTTACACCGTCACTCTGCAACGCGAAGGCCAGGCCGCCGAAACGCGCAAGAACATTGCATTGCGCGTCGGCGCCGGCACCGATGTGTCCTTCGGCAGCAGCGATGCGTCTAGCGGCACTGCCACGCTGGGCACCATCACGGTCACCGGCAATAACATCTCGCCGGTGGATGTTTCTGCTACCGCCTCACGCACGGTGATCACTGCCGAGCAGTTGCAGCGCTTGCCGCTGGCACGCTCTGGCGAAGCGATCGCGCTGTTGTCGCCTGGCGCGGTGCAGGGCAGTGGTTATTTCGGCAACGCCATTTCCTTCGGCGGCGCCGGCGTCACTGAAAATGCCTACTATCTCAACGGCTATCTCAGCTCCAATCCGCTGACCAACATCGGCGGCGTCACCCTGCCCTACGGCGCTATCGACCAGCAGGAGACCTACACCGGCGGCTACAGCGCCCGCTACGGCCGCTCGGCAGGCGGCGTGCTCAGCCAAGTTGGCAAGCGTGGCACCAACGAGTGGCACTTCGGCGGCCAGATGCTGTGGCGGCCGAAGAGCTTGTCCAGCGACTACAAGGATGTGTTCTATCCAGACACGCCACTGCCCTCTTCCGACTATTCCTATTCCAAACCAAAGTTGCCCGGCACGCTGTACCGTAGCCGCAAGGGCGACAAGGCCTGGAATACGGTCTTTAGCGCCTATGTCGGTGGACCGCTCATTGAGGACAAACTGTTCGTTTTCCTTGCCGCCGAGCAGGAGCGGAAAGACGGCGTGTCGACCGCAAGCCGCGGCGCTTCGGTCATCGGCCGAGACACCTATCGTGTGGACAAGCCGAAGGTCTACGCCAAGGTCGACTGGAACATCAATGACAGCAACATTCTTGAATTCACCGGCGTCAAGAACAACGACCGTGAAAGCGGCGCGTACAGCGATTTCAGCTACCCTGGAGTGATCGCCCGAAGCGCAAGCGGTGCGTTCGCCGATACGGTCAAGGTCGACGACCGGTACTACATCGGCAAATACACCAGCTACATCACCGACGCACTGACCTTCAGCGCGACCTACGGCAAGAGCCAGCAGAGCGACTATCGCAACAATCCCAGCCTGGCTCCATATCTGTACAACGCCAATCGGGAGGATCCGGCCATCACCGGTGGCGGCGAGATTCACAACAACCAGACCTCGACCCAGTCACGCGATGGCGAGAATCGTACCCATGGCCTGCGCCTGGACCTTGAGTACGTGCTCGGCAGTCATACGCTTGCCAGCGGCGTGGACAACATGTACTTCAACGCCAACAACGAAGGTGCACTCACCACTGGACCAGGCTACACCTGGTCCTACGACAACCTCGATCCCAACGTACCTATCTCCGACACGTTGGGTGTCGGTCCGGCAGGCGGCAATGGCTACTACGTCTACCGCGGCGTCTTCAAGACAGCCACCAGCATGTCGGTCAGGCAAAAAGCCTATTTTCTCGAGGACAAGTGGCAGATCAATGATCGTCTGTTGCTGATCCTGGGCGTGCGCAACGACAAGTTCACCAATTTCAATGATGCTGGCAAGGTCTATGTGGAAAGCGGCGACCAATGGGCGCCTCGGCTCGGCATCAGCTGGGATGCGTTTGGCGACTCGTCGTTGAAGGTCTACGGCAATGTCGGTCGCTATTATCTGGCGCTTCCCAATAGCGTGGCCATTCGTGGTGCGTCGCCCTCGACGAAGACGAGCGAATATTTCACCTATACCGGTATCGACGCCCAAGGCAACCCGACCGGCCTGACGCCGATCCCGGTGGATCCGAGCGTCGGCGTCTCGTGCTCGGGAAATGTCGTCTCTTCCGATCGCGAGTGTGGGCAGCAACCCGATGTCGCGTCAGTTGCGGCCCACAACCTGAAATCGATGTACCAGGATGAGTTCATGGTCGGCTTCGACAAGACGCTGGGCAGCGACTGGGTCACCGGCGCCAAGTTCACCTACCGCAACCTGGGCACCACCATCGACGATGTCTGCGATTCGGACAAGATGCGCACCAAGCTGACCGCGATTGGCGTGGACCCCAGCACGGTCGATGTTCCCGGGTGCGTCATCTTCAATCCGGGCGAAACCAATTCCTTCAGTCTGGCTAACCTGGATGGGTCCGGCCGCACCGCGCTTTCAATGTCGTCGGCCGATTGGGGCTTCGACAAGAAGGCCAAGCGCAAGTACCTGGCACTGGATCTGTTCCTGCAGCATCCGTTCGACGGCACGTGGGAAGGCCGCATCGACTACACCGTGTCGCGCAACTTCGGGAATACCGAGGGCCAGGTGAAGTCGGACATCGGCCAGGCCGACGTGTCCAAGACCCAGGACTGGGATGCAGCTGCGCTGATGTGGTACTCCGGCGGCTACCTGGCCAACGATCGTCGCCACCAGATCAAGCTTTACGGCTCTTACCAGATCGCACCGGAATGGCTGATTGCAGGCAATATCCGCGTGCTGTCCGGCACGCCGAAGTCCTGCCTGGGGTATGTCAGTATCAACGGCATCAGCGAAAATTCCGCCGCAGGCGATCCGGTGGGCTATGGCTCCTCGTACCACACCTGCAACGGCCAGCCGTCGCGTCCGGGCGATGCCGGCCGCTTGCCATGGACCAAGATCGTCGACCTGGGCCTGACCTACCGCCCGGAATTTGCCGACAAAAAGCTGGCCTTCACCCTGCAGGGCTTCAATATCTTCAACGAGCGCAAGCCGTTGCAGGTGGATTCCATCTGGGAAGACAACCACTACAAGCTGTCCAACACCTACGGCATGGGGGTCAATTTCACCCAGCCGCGCTACACCGTGCTGTCCGTGTCATACGACTACTGACGTCTCTCCCGTCAGCGTCGTTTCCCCAGCTCTGTAAAGGGCTGGGATTTTCTTGCATCCACGCCCAGCTTCGGCTGGGCGTTTTGTTTGCGCGGAGGATTGCCACTGACCCACGCGTCTGGACACGCGCGACCGCGCTGCATCGCCCAGCACCGTGAGGACAATGGGTGCCGCCTCAAGGGCACGGTGCAACCACGCAATCGCGCGTGGCGCTTGTGCGGCCACCAACGCTGCGGTAAACCTGGGCTACCGGATGGTGATGTGCGTCCGGGTCGCGCAGGTCCTTTCCGCAGTTCCGTTCTGGAGGTGGATGATGGTTCGCACGCAATCGCAGGTTTCTTCCCGTCCCCTTGGTATCGACACCTCGCGCGTTCTGGCGATGAGCACGGCCGTGGCATTGCACCTACTGGCGGGCGGATTGTTGTTGATTCCGCTCTCGCAACGCGCGATTCCCCAGCAGACCGCACCCAAAGAGCGCTGGCTCCTGCCGGTCAGCATCCCCACGCCGCCACCGATTGTTTTTCCAGTCAACGTAACATTCACGCCGAAAACGCATCCACCGACCAAAACGCTGCCGGTGCCGGTGCAAGCCGCAGTGATCACGCAGGAGCCAGTGGTCGATAGCGCGGTGTTTGCCGTTCCCGCGACGATCTCCGACGTCGCAGCAGAAAGTGCGCCCACGACCACCACACCCAGCGGCCCGATCGAAGCGGGTCAATTGCAGTATCTGAGTTCGCCAGCGCCAACCTATCCGGCGGCCGCACTGCGCGCAGGTCAGCAAGGCACGGTGATGCTGCGCGTATTGGTCGGCACCGATGGGCGTCCGGCCGAAGTGAGTGTGCAGACCAGCAGTGGTCATCGCGCGCTCGACCTGGCCGCACGTAGCCAAGTGCTGCGCAGCTGGCGCTTCCAGCCGGCGATGCAGAACGGCCAGGCCGCAGGCCTATGGTCTGGTGCCGGTAAGCTTCTCGTTGCATTGAGTGGCAACCCGATGCGGCGGCTTGCAATTGCAGCCGCCGCATCGATACGACGCAGCTCAGACGAACGACAACTGCCCACCCAGCCACTACGAACGCGTGCGCTCGGGTCGGCAACAAAGTGCAACATCGCCGCAGCATCTGTTTGAATGACGCACACGCATCGATAGCCGGGACGGCCCATCGCGTTATCACGCGCCTGACACTGCGCATCGCGCGTGCAACTTGGAGCGACGAATAAGACGACCACGCAGCCGTCAAACAGACACGGCCAGCGTTCGGAATCGGCATGTGGCACGCGATCACTGCAGCTCTTCAGCGCAATCCATACCGACCTGGCGACTGCTCGCGACGTGTTGTTAGCCGCTCGGTTTCGTCATTGGTGGCGTGACGCGACGCCCTAAGCTTGCTGCTGGATGTGGACCACTGCACGCGCTGCTATGCGCGGTGATAAGGATGATTGGCCAGCATCGCTGCGGCCCGATACAACTGCTCGGCGACGATCAGGCGCACCAGCATGTGCGGCAGGGTGAGCGGGCCGATCGACCAGCTTTCACTGGCGCTTTTCAGCACCTCTGCCGAGTGGCCTTCGGGCCCGCCGATCAACAACGCCAGGTCGCGGCCCTGCCCGCGCCAATGCTCCATGCGCTGGGCGAGCTGTTCGGAACTGAGTGGGCGCCCCGGCACATCGAGCGCCACCACGTAGGCATTTTTCGGAAGTGCGGCGAGCACGCGGCGCCCTTCGTCGTCGGTCGCGCGCTGTGCATCGCGACCTTTGCCGCGCAGGCCGGGCTCGATCTCGACGAGCTCCAGCGGCATCCAGTGCGAGAGACGCTTCTGGTATTCGGCAAACCCTTGCGCTACCCACGACGGCGCACGTTCGCCAGTGGCGATCAATCGGCATTTCATCCGCACATGATATCCGCGTCACAGCCCGGGCAGTCCGCGGCGATGTGTCATCGCGCGTCATGGTGTGGTTACAGCTGGCAATTCGTGGCGCTCGATCACCCAGCCACGCAGGAGTCGCTCAATGCCGATTTTCGATCCCGCCCGCCGCCAGGTTCTCAAGTGCGGTGCCGCCGTCATGGCTGCCGGCGCCCTTGGCAGCTTGAGCGCGTTGCAGTCGCGCCAGGCCCAGGCCGCCACTTCGTCCTCCACAGGGTTGGCGCCTGCTCCCAGCCGTTACGGCCCACTCGCACCGGTCGCCGATCAGAGCACCGGCCTGCCGCCGCTGCAGCTGCCGCAGGGCTTCAGCTACCGCTCGTTCGGCTGGAGCGGCGAGCGCATGGACGATGGTCAGCCTTGCCCCGACCGGCATGACGGCATGGCCGTGGTCGGCCTGCGCCGGCCCGACTGGCGTCCCGGCAGCGATCCGCTGCGCGGCCTGGAATATGTGCTGATCCGCAACCACGAACGCGGCGCAGGCAGTCCGTTCCGCGCGCCGGCGATGTACGACACCGGCATTGTCAACGGCATCCAGCAGGCCAGCGAGTGTGCAGCTGACCTCGCAGCAGATTGCCGACGCCGGCAAGACGATTGCCGAAGACGATTACCGCGATACGGAGTTCTGCGGTGCGTGTTGGGACCCGTTGGCGCGCACCTTGTTCGTCAACATCCAGACGCCGGGCATCACGCTGGCGATCACCGGGCCGTGGGAACGCGGACCGTTGTAAGCACGGCGCTGAATCGGGCGATGGTATGGCCTGTTCACTCCTGGCCGGCTGCGGTTGGACGGCCGCTGCGCAATGGCCTTGCTGCGCTTGTCGGAGCGGCCAACCGGTGTCGATGGAGCAATTCCTGACCGACCCCGTGTCCGTCCGGCAAAGGCAGACAACTTGCAGTGCTCACCCACTCCCAGAAATCGATGGGAGTGTCCGGTGGGCGAGAGCCTTGCGAATGCGGGTGATCGCAGCGCCACCCGCGGACGAGATCGAGATGTGAGTGATACACGGCACTGTCGGCCTCAAAGCGCACATCGCCTAACGCCAGTAGCGCGCCTCAGAACCACGGAGCGTCTGGCATGTCCGACATGACGCGTTGCATCTTCAGCCAACGCTTGAACGATTTTGGGTCGGAGAGTTCACTCAGGCTTTGGCGGGCTTCGATCAGATCGTCTTCAACATCACGCTTGAGTTGGCCCATCAACCTGCTCAACCGCTCAGGCTTGGGGCGCGACGGCAGATCCAGTCCATACTGGGCGCAGAAGTCATATGCCTGCTGCAGCACCTGCTGTTGCAGATCCTTGCACTGCCGCTCCAGTTCGCGGTTGTAGTCCTTCAATCGCGCCGGACTCATCGCATCCACGCCTTGTGCGTCCAGCAAGCCGATTTCTGCCTGCAATTCGAGCAGGCCCAGCAGATCGCCGGCCTTGTAGGCGGCGTTGAGCCGCTGCATCAGCAGGGTACGCGATGCGTGGTCGTCGCTGTCCGTGGCGCGGTCGGGGTGCAGATTGCCGGCCAGCTTGCGATAGAGCTCGCGCAACGGGGGCGGTTCGGCACTGCCGGCAACCGTTTTCTTTTCGGCGCGCTTGCGCCGTTGCGTCTGGCGTTGCTGTTGCTGCACGTGCTCCTGCTGCAAGCGCTCGCTGACGCGTTCGTAGAGTTCCTCAGGCGACTCGATGCCATCCAGTTCGTCGGCATCCAGCCCACAGGCTTCGCCAAGAATCTGCTTCATCAAGGCGTCGGATTCGGACACTTCCTGTTCGTAGCTCACCGCGCTATGGCGATCGTAAATCGGCCGTAGCGCTTCGTGCCCTGCTTCGATCAACGGGCCGGCGATATCGCACACCAGATCGGACAAAAATTGCCGGTCGGCCTTGCCCAGTTTGACCGCGACAGACGCGCGATCGAGTTCTTCGACCAAGGCGATGTCGGCCGCACAGCGAAGGTTGAACAAGGGCTGCAATTCGGCGAAGTAGCGCTCGCGCCACTGGGCGAGCGCATGCTGCCAGGCCTCCAATTCGGAGCGGTGGCGCTGCAGATCGTGCAGCAGCCGGTCGAAGCGTTTGCGCGCCGGCGATAGCGGCGGGCCGTTTTCCTGCGCTGGCTGGCCACGCAGTTGCTGCAATACCCGTGAATCGGGTGCAACTGGCAATTCGCGAGTTTTTTTCGGCATGCCAAGCGCTCTCAGTCTTCGTCCGCGCCGGACTCGTCCGTATCGGACGGACGCTGGTCGCCCACGGTCCACAGGCGCTCCAGCGCATAGAACTCGCGCACGCGCGGCAGCATCACATGCACGACCACATCGCCCAGGTCGACCAGCACCCATTCGGCTTCGCGCTCGCCTTCCACGCCCAGCGGCATCACCTCCAGACGCTTGGCGAACTTGACCACTTCGTCGGCGATCGATTTGACATGGCGGGTCGAGGTACCCGAGACCACCACCATGTAGTCGCAGACACTGGACTTGCCGCGCACATCGATCTCGACCACGTCCTTGGCTTTCAGTTCTTCGACAGCCTCGCGCACGGTGGCCAACAGGGCCGGCACGGACGGTGGCGGGTTCGGAAGGGAGGTCTTGATAACTTGGGCTTGGCTGGTCAAAGCGGCAACTCGATGGAATTGGCGTGAATTATAGGCCGGTCCGGCCGGACGCGTGTTCAGCTAGCCGGGCAGGCGCTGCGGTACAGGCCTTCGCGCTGAATCATTGCGGCCACTGGCGGCGACACCAGGGCTTGCCATTCGGCGCCGGTGGCGATGCGCGAACGCACTGCGCTGGCCGATTCGCCGCGCAAGGGCTGATGCAGCAAATAGAGGCGGCCGGCCGGCGCGCTGACCAGGTCGCCTGCGCTGGCGACCCAGCGGCCCTGCACCGCCGCGGCCAGCTGCGGTGCGTCGGCCAGCTCCAATGTGGTACCCGGTCGTGCGGCCACCACGAAGTGCGCCAGCCCGAACAACGCCTGCCACGCATGCCAATGGTCCAGCCCGACAAAAGCATCGGCGCCCAGTAGCCAGGCGATTGGGGCGGCGGAGCCGAGTTCGGCACGCAGCGCGCGCAAGGTATCGACGGTGTAGGACGGCGCATCGCTATGCGCGGCGCGCTGCAGTTCGCGGGTATCCAGTTGCAGCCCGGGATAGTCGGACAGCGCCAGCTGCAGCATCTGCGCACGCTGCGCGGCGGTGGCGCCGGGCGCAGGGCGATGCGGCGGGTCGGCGGCCGGCACCAGGTGCACGCGTGCTCCCAGTTCGTCGCGCGCCGCGCAGGCAATGGCCAGATGGCCTACATGGATCGGGTCGAAGGTGCCGCCGTAGTAGAGATGCAGCCTGGCATCGGGAATCGGGAATCGGGAATCGGTGTGGGGCCGGGAGTCGGGAGTCGGGATTTGGGAGTCGGAAAGGCGCGGGTCTGAGGCGGCGGGGGCGTTGATAGTCGCTGACGTCGGAGTGGCGCTCGCGAGGAATGCCGGCTGTGTGCTTGGGTCTGCGGTTGCGCTAGTCGGCAACTCCCGCTCTCCTGAGCCTGCGCCCTGCTCCGCGGTTCCGGCCTCCCTCGCGGTCACGCCAACAATCTCACCGCGCGGGCTTCGGCCACGGCCACCAGCAGGCGTTCCAGACCCACCCAGGCGTCGCCGTCGGCGCGACCTTTGGCCATGCGATCGACCAGCCCGGCTTCGGCGACGAAGCGCTCCCAGCGACGCGGTTCGGGGTGACGTTGCAGCGCGCGCTTGAATGGCGCCTGGCGCGATTCCCACAGCCCCTGCGCCTTCATTTCGGCAGCGAGGTTGCCGCCGTTGGCCTGCACCTTCGCCAGCGACGCAGTGCGAAGTAATTCCTTGATGAGGATCGGCATCAGCGCGGCGACCGCCTCGCCTTCGGCGCGCAGGCCGGCAAGCATGCGGATCACCGCGGCCGGCTGCCCCGAAAACGTGGTTTCGGCCAGCCGAAAGACGTCGTAGCGTGCGGCATCGGCCACCAACGACTCCATCGCCTGCAGATCCAGTGTCTTGCCATCGGCCAGCAGAGCGAGCTTGTCGATTTCCTGCGCAGCGGCAAGCAGGTTGCCTTCCACCCGCTCGCTCAGGCGCTGCACCGCGGCGGCGTCGGCACGCAGGCCGTGCGCACGCAGGCGACGCTCGATCCAGTCGGAGAGTTCATGCGGCTTGATCGCCCAGGCAACGGCAATCGTGCCGATGCGGCCGACGGCCTCGGCCCACTTGCCCTGATGCGCCTTGCTCCAGTCGTTGGCGGTGATCAGCAGCACCACATCCGGCGGCGGGTTGGCGCAGAAGCGGGTGATGACCTCGGCGCCATCCTTGCCGGGCTTGCCGCTGGGCAGGCGCACCTCGACCAGGCGGCGCGGACTGAACAGGCTGGGCGCGTTGAAGCTGGCGTCGAGCTGATTCCAGTCGAAATCGCGGCCATCGGCATCGAAGACTTCGCGTTCACCGATGCCTTCAGCGCGCGCGCGCGCGCGCACAGCGTCGGCGGCCTCAAGCACACGCAAGGTCTCCGGGCCGGCGATCAGATAGACTGGCTGCAACGGCTGGTTGGACTGGCCGGCCAGTTGCTCGGGGCGAAGTTCCATAGCGGAAAAGAGCGGGCGCGGCTTAGTTGCCCGAGGTCGGCGCGGGCGGCAGCGCAGCCGGCACGCTGGATTCGGGCGGTGTTGTGGGCTGCACCGGGGCCGGCGGCAAGGGCGCAGTCGGGGTGCTTTCCAGGCTTTCGCCATGCTTCAAACGTGCACGTACCACGCTGTCGATACGGCGCAGGATCGAGGCCGACATGTCTTTGCGCAGTTCGTCGGCAAGGATCTCGCGCTCGGTCGCGGTACCGGTGGCGTCCACCGGCGGCGACACGTAGTCGCGCGACAGCTCGATCACCTGCTGCGGCACCAGCACCGCGCCATTGGCGGTGGTGACAGTGAAAATGGCTGCGTAGCGCAGGCTGTATTCCTGGGCACGGCCCTGGCTGTCGATGGCGATCGGCAGATCGCCCCAGCGCTCGGACAACACCTGCACCTGTGCGAAGCCGGTCTTGGCGTCTTCATCGGCCAGCGTGGCGCCGGAAGCCTTGAGGCCCCGCCGCAACAGCTTGGCCAGCTCGCTGTACTGCACGGCGGACTGCACCTTCACCGCCGGCGTGTCGGGCGGCAACGCCAGCGAATTACGCAGATGGAAACCGCAGGCGGTGAGGCTCGAGACGAGCACGAGTGAGGCAGCGAAGGCAGTAGGAAATCGAATCATGGGCACAGTCTGGATGAGCGCCCCGGCGGCGGCAACAGGCGGCTAGCCTGCCCGACACCGCGTGAACGGGGCTTGAGAGGCGCCGCAGTACACCGCGGCGCCCCAGAAATGACAAACGCGTCGCCACGCGCCAGTGATAAAGACGTACCGATAACCATCGCGGAAACTCATCGACGCGTCGCCACGCCCTGATGCAGCGAGCACCAGGAACCAGCATGGAAATCACACCAGCGCGCCGGCACGCAGCGGTGAAATGAAACACCAAGCCCCCCGCCTACCTGTCGCTGCGCGCCAATGCAGTGCATCGCCAGGACCATCGCAGCAACCCACCCACGCATCGACCCGCGGGCGCGGTGTGTCGCAAGCAACGACAGCGGCAACGTCCCTGATGCTTCGCCACGCGCCCCCACCACCAATTGCAAAGAAGCGCGGTAGCCACTCCATCACCGTGCGACCGCGCCGATCCGACGAACTGTCCGAACCGGCGATGGCAAACCGCCGCATCGGCACCCCTTATCCCGCGACGATATTCACGATCTTGCCCGGCACGATGATGATCTTGCGCACGCTCAGGCCATCGAGGAACTTGGCGGCATTCGGCTCGGCCTGCGCCAGTGCCTCGATCTGTTCGCGGGCCGCATCGGCGGCGACGTCGATGGTGCCGCGCAACTTGCCGTTGATCTGCACCGCCAGCGTCAGTGCATCGCGCACCAGCGCGCTGACATCGGCCTGCGGAAACGCGACGTTTTCCAGCAGCGTTTCGCCACGACCGAGCACTTGCCACAACGCATGACTGGCGTGCGGGGTGATCGGGTTGAGCAACAGCACCATCGCTTCCAGCGCTTCCTGGCGCACCGCACGGCCCTGGTCGCTGGCGTCGTCGAACTTGGCCAGCGCGTTGGACAGTTCCATCACTGCGGCAATGGCGGTGTTGAAGCTGTGGCGGCGGCCGTAGTCGTCGCTGACCTTGCCGATGGTTTCATGGGTCTTGCGGCGGATCGCTTTCTGCTCGGCGCTCAACGCGGCAACGTCCAGCGCGACGGCAGCGCCCTCGCCCACATGCTTGTGCACCTGCGCCCACAGCCGGCGCATGAAGCGCGCCATGCCGTCCACGCCGGCTTCGTTCCATTCCAGCGATTGCTCCGGCGGTGCGGCGAACATCGAGAACAGCCGCACCGTATCGGCGCCGTACTTGGCCACCATCGACTGCGGGTCCACGCCGTTGTTCTTGGACTTGGACATCTTCTCGGTGCCGCCGATGTGCACCGGCTGGCCGTCGGCGATCAGCACCGCACCGGTGACGCGGCCGCGCTCGTCGCGCTGGATTTCCACGTCGGCCGGGTTGATCCAGTCCTTGCCGCCGTTGTCGGCATCGCGATAGAACGTGTCGGCGATGACCATGCCCTGGGTGAGCAGGTTGGTCACCGGCTCGTCACTGTCCACCAGCCGCGCATCGCGCATGAGCTTGTGATAGAAGCGGAAGTACATCAGGTGCAGGATCGCGTGCTCGATGCCGCCCACGTACAGGTCGGCCGGCATCCAGTAATTGGCGCGGCGGTCGACCATCTCGCGTGCGTTCGGGCTGGTGTAGCGCGCCACGTACCAGCTCGATTCCATGAAGGTGTCGAAGGTGTCGGTCTCGCGCTCGGCCGGGCCGCCGCAGTCCGGGCAGGTGGTCTGGCGCCAGGTCGGCTCGGTCTTGATCGGCGAACCGGTACCGGCAAATTCCACGTTTTCCGGCAGCACCACCGGCAACTGGTCTTCCGGCACCGGCACCGCGCCGCACTTGGGGCAGTAGATCACCGGAATGGGGCAGCCCCAGTAGCGCTGGCGGCTCACGCCCCAGTCGCGCAGGCGGTAATTGACCCGGCGCTGGCCCTGGCCCTTGCGTTCGAAGCGCTCAGCCAAGGCTTCGAAGGCGCCACCGAAATCCAGGCCATCGAACTCGGCCGAATTGATCAGCTCCAGCTCGCGGCTCTTGTCGGTGTACCAATCGCGCCACTCGGTGGCGTCCCAGCGCTGCTCGTCGTCGTTGCGCGGCTCGCGCAGCTTGACCACCTGCACGATCGGCAGGCCGTACTTGTTGGCGAATTCGAAATCGCGCTGGTCGTGGCCGGGCACCGCCATCACCGCGCCGGTGCCGTAGCCCATCAGCACGAAGTTGGCCACCCACACCGGCACCTGCTCGCCGCTGATGGGATGCACTGCGGTCAGGCCGATGGCCATGCCGCGCTTTTCCTGGGTTTCCAGCTCGGCCTCGGAGACGCCGCCGTGCTTGAGCGTTTCCAGCAGCGCGGCCAGTTCCGGGTTGGATTTGGCCGCATGCAACGCCAGCGGATGCTCGGCGGCGATCGACACGAAAGTCACGCCCATCAGCGTGTCCGGGCGGGTGGTGAACACGCGCAGCGGATCCAGTGCGGCACCGTTGGTGTCGCGCACGTCGAACTGGATTTCCAGGCCTTCGGAGCGGCCGATCCAGTTGCGCTGCATGGTCTTGACCGAGTCCGGCCAGCCGTCCAGCTGGTCCAGACCGTCGAGCAATTCCTGCGCGTAATCGGTGATGCGCAGGAACCATTGCGGAATCTCGCGCTTTTCCACCACCGCGCCGGAGCGCCAGCCGCGGCCGTCGATGACCTGCTCGTTGGCCAGCACGGTCTGATCGATCGGATCCCAGTTCACCACCGCATTGCGGCGATAGGCCAAACCCTTGCGCATCAGCCGGGTGAACATGCGCTGCTCGTGCACGTAATAGTCCGGCGTGCAGGTGGCGAACTCGCGCGACCAGTCGATGGCGTAGCCCAGCGACTTCAGCTGCGCGCGCATGTGCGCGATGTTGGCGTAGGTCCACTTGGCCGGCGCGGTCTTGTTCTTGATGGCGGCGTTTTCCGCCGGCAATCCGAACGCATCCCAGCCCATCGGCTGCAGCACGTTGTGGCCGGTCATGCGCTTGTAGCGGCTGACCACGTCGGAGATGGTGTAGTTGCGCACATGGCCCATGTGCAGCGCACCGGACGGGTAGGGCAGCATCGACAGGCAATAGAACTTGGGTTTTTCCGAGTTCTCGTCGACCTGGAAGGCGCGGGTGGCATCCCAAAACTGCTGGGCGGAGGTTTCGACCTGGTGCGGGTCGTAGACGTTCGGTTCGACGGTGGACATTGGGAGCGGATGCTCGGGCGGTGCAAAGCGCTACAGGGTACCGCAGTGCAGCAGGTGCACCAAACCGTTGTCTTAGACCGTGGACTTTGCCGGCCACGCCCAGGCCGCCACCGCCAGCCAGCCGACCCAGGCCAGGAACGCCAGCCGCTGGGCAATGGCCTGGCGCAGCAGGCCTGGCGGGCCGAACGCCAGCACCGCCACCAGCAGCCCCGCCGCCAGGCTCAGCCAGGCCAGCATGCGGCTGTTTGCACCGTTGAGCAGCGCAGCGGCAATCAACAGCATGCCGGGCACGAACGCCACCGCCCACAACAACCAGGCGGTGGCATGGGCCTGGCTAGCGCGGCCATCCAGATCGGTGGGGTCCAGCGGCAGCATCCCCATGCCGAGGAAGGCCAGGCCGGCCAGCACGATCAACTGCCCACCCACGCGCAGACTCCAGCTGGCCTTGGCCGGCATGCGCGCCAGCAGGCTGACCCCGGTGGCCATGCCCAGCGCGCCCACCAGCACGAAGGCGACCAGATTGAAGCCCAACGCATGCGGCACGCCTTGCGCACCCAACAGCGCCACCGGGTGGCTGGCCTGCAGATAGCCCGGCAGCGTGGCGCCGAAACCGGCGAGCGCCAGCACGAAGAGCGTCGCGGCGATCAGGCCCAGGTAGCGCTGTGCGCTGTCGGTGGTTGGCATTGTGTTGCTCCAGCACGGGGCGCGATGCGCCGCCAGAACGCGGCATTGTCGTGCCGGGCGGGCGCGACGTGAACCCCCGACATGGCCACGACCGTGCCGGAGACGGCAGCGCCCCCGCCGAGACGCCGCATTGGGGCTAGGCTTGTGTCAGCGGCGTTTGCCACCATTACCTCCCACTGTTGCCGCACTCACTTCTGGAAGCCCATGTCCGACAAGCCGCATGTATTCGATGCCACCACCGACACCTTCGAGACCGAGGTCCTGCACAAATCGTTGACGACACCGGTACTGGTGGACTTCTGGGCCGCCTGGTGCGGCCCCTGCAAGTCGCTGACGCCGATCCTGGAAAAGCTGGCCGGCGAGTACAACGGCGCCTTCGAGCTGGGCAAGGTCGATGTGGACAAGGAACAGCAGATCGCCGCCGCGTTCCAGATCCGCTCGGTGCCGACGGTGTTTCTGGTCAAGGGCGGCGAGATCGTCGACGGCTTCCCGGGCGCGATGCCGGAAGGCCAGGTGCGCGAGTTCCTGACACAGCACGGTGTGCTGCCGGCCGAGCCGCAGGTGGCCGAAGAAGTGCCGCTGGCGCCGCTCGACCCGCAGGCGCAGGCCGCGGCGCTGCGTGAGGCGATCGCAGCCCAGCCGGACAAGGACGAGCTCAAGCTGGACCTGGCGCTGGCCCTGCTCAAGACCGGCGACACCGCCGAGGCCGAACAGTTGATCGATGCCCTGCCCGCCAACCTGGCCACCGACGACCGCGCGGTGCGCGCCAAGGCGCGGCTGAGCTTTGCCAACGTGCTCAAGGATGCCCCGGATGCCGGCACGCTGCAGGCCACCGTCGATGCCAACGGCGCCGACCTGCGCGCGCGTCACCTGCTCGGCGTGCGTCACCTGCTCGATGGCAACGACGAAGCCGCGCTGGAGCAGTTCCTGGAAATGCTGCGGCAAGACCGTACGTTCGACGACAATCGGCCGCGTCGCAGCCTGATCGATGCGTTCCGCGTGATCGAGGACGAGGATCTGGTCGGCCGCTATCGTCGCAAGATGTCGGCACTGGTGTTTTAAGCACCGGGGTTGACGCCTGACATCAGGCTGCGTGTGGACGGTCGTGCGATCGTCCTGCTCACCGCCGGATGCGCGCCGGGCCTGTGCCCGGCGTTTGCGTTCTGGGCCTGCAAGGCTTCGGCACCCGGGAGATCGATAGCGGTGACACCGATGCGCAGTGAGCAGCAACAGACCGACCAGCATGCCGACACACTCCATCCATACGCATGCGAATGTCATGCTGCACACCTTCCCTCGTCACGGAAAAAGGCCCGCATGCGTGCATCACTGTTCAAGTTCGGCCTCAATCTCTGGCGGCCGTTTTTGTTCGCCGGCATCCACGTCACCGTGCTGTCGGAAGACTACCGCTTTGCGCGGGTGGAACTGCGCCATCGCCCGTGGAATCGCAATTACGTCGGCACCCACTTCGGCGGCAGCCTGTTCGCAATGACCGACCCGTTCTGGATGCTGCTGACCATTCACAACCTGGGCCGCGACTATTACGTGTGGGACAAGGCCGGCAACATCGAATTCGTCAAGCCCGGTCGCGGGACGTTGACGGCGGATTTCGTCATCGACGACAGCTTGCTGGCGCAATTGCGCCAGGCCACTGCAAGCGGCGAGAAGCATCTGCGCTGGTTCGAAAACGAGGTGCATCACCGCGACGGCGAGGTGGTCGCACGCGTGCGCAAGCAGCTTTACGTCAAACGCAAGCCGGCACGTTGAGGATTACGGCGGTGATCGCTGCCAAGCCAGCTGACACGGCGATGCATGCATTCGCTGAAACCGCAGCTCGCGCAGAGATTATCGATGTCAGTGCAAGCAGACACCGATCCGCCTTCATGAACCAGGTTCGATTGCAGCAGCAGGAACCGAACAGGACCGCCTGTTGCTACGGGCGCAGCGATAGCAGATCCGCACCCCAGCCGAAAGCGCGCTAGCCCATTGCTGCAGCCGTCGCGAGATCGATGGCGTCGCATTCGCCCAATCCAGGCACAGCTGGGTCAACACAATCTTTCACCTGATTAGCACGCACTTTCAGCGGTGAACATGGTGACATCACGCAGGGCCCGCTCGGACCACGGCTTGCTGGCGGCTGCGGCGGCCAGCAAGCTGGGCACCAGCCGGGTCAGATCGAAACGGCAGTTGAACCGCCACATCGTCTCTGCCAGGGAGCGCTGGGCGTATTTGGCGAATTTGAAGGCGTGATAGGCACCGTCCAGCGAACGCTTTAGGTTGGACAACACCACGTTGACCCAGCGTGCGTTCTCTGCCTCGCAGCGACTTCGACCGCTGCCTTCGATCACCGTGTGCGCGTGCTCGGCTTCCAGTGCTCGAAACGCACCGAGTCCATCACTGTAGACATCTGCTCCAGGATGCAGGCGTTGCCCGATCCATTCCGACAGCGCCGCCTTGGTGAAGCCTGGGACCGGATCCATCACCGCGCGCAATGGACGACCGTCTTCAGTGGTCTCCACGGCGATCACGAAAGGGCGCTTGTTCTCCGAGCCGCGCCCGGCCTTGCCACCGTTGCGTTCTCCGCCCAGGTAGGCATCGTCCAGTTGCACGATCCCGCCCAACTTGCGCTTCGCCTCGCGTTGGGTCATGGCCTGCATCAGCTTGTGCTTCATTGGCCACGCTGTCGGGTAGCTCACTCCCAGGTGTCGCATCAACTCCAGCGCCGACAGGTTCGTCTTGCTCTGGCCCAGCAGATACATGCCAAGCAGCCAGGTGCGTAGCGGCAGCTTGCTGTTGTCCATCACCGTGCCCGAGCGCAGGCTGGTCTGGCGATAGCAGGCCGTGCACTGCCAGTACGTGGTGCCGTGACGCTGGAATCGACTGTGCGCGGTAGCGGCGCAACGCGGACAAACAAAGCCCTGTGGCCAGCGCGAGATCTCCAACGCCTGCTCGCACTGCTGCGCGTTGCCATAGCGCTTGAGGAACGCCGGCAACGACAGCCCGGCTTGGAACTGCACACGATTCATGGCCATGATCTGGTCTCGGTGGAGCGACGGTCCTACCATCGACCGGTCGGCTCTCACTGGCTGCGACTGTGCTGAAAGATCGTGCTAGGGCCTGTTAACATTAATGTCTCGAGCGATTAAACTATTGGGCATGGAGATCACGCCAGCACAATTTGCACTCATCGAGCATTGCCTACCTTTGCAACGCGGCAATGTCAGCATGACCAACCTGCAGGTAGTCAACGCCCTTCTTTACGTCGCAGAGCATGGCTGCAAATGGCGCGGTCTGCCCGAGCGCTTTGGCAACTGGCATACGGTGTACACGCGCATTAACCGTTGGGCCAAGTCCGGTGTGCTGGACCGGATGTTCGCCCAATTGCAGACCTGCCAGATCGTGCGCATCAAAATCGAAGCGGTCTCGCTGGACTCCACCAGCATCAAGGTGCATCCGGATGGCACTGGCGCATTAAAAAAAACGGCCCACAATCCATCGGGAAATCGCGCGGCGGATGGAACACCAAAATTCATATGGTTGCCGCAGATGCTCGAACAGCCATCACGTTCGGATTGACGCCTGGCAACGCACATGACGCACCCGCAGGCCGCGCGTTGCTTGAACACCTGGGGCCAGTGGAGCGGCCGGTTCATCTGCTGATGGATCGCGCTTACGAAGGCAATGAAACCCGCCAGTTGGCGCTCGATCTTGGCTTCGTGCCGGTGGTTCCACCCAAGTCCAATCGGGTCGATCCTTGGGAGTACGACAAGGAAATGTACAAGCGGCGCAACGAAGTGGAGAGGCTGTTCCGTCGCTTGAAGGGCTACCGACGGATTTTCACGCGCTTCGAGAAGCTGGATGTCATGTTCCTTGGCTTCCTCAGCTTCGTTCTGGTCGTTGATGGGCTTCGAATGTGTTAACAGGCCCTAATCAGGATCTTTCATGGGTCTGAGTGTTGTTGTCAAACCATGCCGCGCTACGGCAGATACACACTGGCATCGGCTTGTTCGAGGCCGCTGTACTCAATGACAGTGGCAGATGGATGCACGCGCGTCACGCCTACGCATCGATTGCGCACCAAGCGCAGGTTCGCAACCGCACGCGTTCGGATACGGCGATACAAAATCTGCTCTGCAGACAGGACGGTGCGGATGCGGTGGTTCAATCCTCGCGCGGTGCACTGACCTGTTCGCCCCCATCAACACTGGCAGGTTCAGGAACGCACAGTAGCTAGAAAGGGAGTGCCACGGCATGTGCGATGCAATCTCATGCCTCGCTCGCCAACTGCCTTGGTCCGCAAGTCGATCTATCTGCCGTATATACCCAAGGGGATATGTCCGATGAAGTCATCTGCATCCGTCGATCCGTCCAGCCGCACTACTGGGACGTGCACCTCAAAGATTCAGGAGCCGCAGACCCGGCAAACGGAACTCGCCAGTGCCCCACCCTGCGCGACCTCAAGAATTGATTCCGCAGGTGACCCCGCACTTCGTCCACTTGGACGTTCGCCTGTCAGGCGAAGCAGTGGGATGACGCCAGGAGCGCCGTTGGCTAGACCCGGGAAAGACGCCCAGGCACTGGGTTTGCAACCGCTGATGTCTTCGAGCACAGCGAAAGCGAATAGCGCACCACAGGGTCAGCCATCGATATTCCCAATGGCCCAGTCGCACCCGGAGCATGCCTCAGCCCGAGCAGCCTGAGCCGAGCGAAGCTGGGGCACACGAGCAGCGAGATAACGCGGGCCAAGAGTGCTAGGGACTTGGAGATGGAACTCCACAAGTTCGCCCGCCTAGCCGGCAAACACGCCAAGGACTTGGTGTGACGTGATCATCGGGCATGTTGCGAGGCTTTCCCTCCCCGCAACATGCCCGATGACGTGCCCCAAGCCGAGAAAGAAGCCCGTTGATCAGCAAGGCGCGGGCCACACGCCCTTGCCGATATACAGACTAAGGTGGTGCTGACGCGGGCCCTGTTTGAAAGATGCCAAGATTGTGGGGTCGCCCGACTGTTGATCGCAACGCGGTGCGCACCTTGGCGCTGTATGCGAAGGCCGTTCGACGATGGGCTCTACCAGGCCTCGCGGTCGAAAGTGGGATCGCCGCGCCGGTCTGCCACGCATCGATCATTGGGCAATCGCGCCGCTGGCGACCGCTGTCTGGACGCGCCGACACGGCACATATGGCAGGCGGATGTGAGCGACATGTGTGCAAAGCGCACCGCGAGTGGGCAACGCTCCCGGGCTACTCGCCGGGGCATGCGGAGTCTGGGGTTTGCCAACCCACATGGAATGCTTTCATGAAAGCGATCAACGTCATCACTCTGGTGCTTCTTATCGTCGGTGGATTGAACTGGGGGCTGGTCGGCCTGTTTCAGGTGGCCGCGCTGTTCGGCGGGCAGGACGCGCTGCTCTCGCGTGTGGTCTACACGCTGGTGGGCATCTGGGCGCTGTGGCAGCTGGTGACGCTGTTGCGCAACAACCACGGTGTTGCCGAGCATCACACCAGCCCGCACGTGCGTAACAACCCGTAAGCACCTGCTTGCGGCACGTCTTGGCATCTGGACATGACGCCGGCGCATGACGTCGGCGTCATGCTGTGTGCCACGCATGCTTTGCGTCCGCGCGCGCGGTCGGCAAGAATCGCAGACACCTCCCTGCTGGCTGCCTTCATGCTCCTGCGCACTGTTGCTTCCGCCGCCCTGCTCGCTCTGCTATTACCCGCAGCCGCCAACGCGGCCTACCGTAGCCCGCAACAGATTCTGGACAGCGCGCCAGCCAGTGCGTGGCGCGTGCTCGACCCAGCCCGCACGCTGTACCTGGAACTGGATGCCGGGCGGGTGATCATCGAGCTGGCGCCGCAATTTGCGCCGGAGCACGTCGGCAACATCCGTACGCTGGCGCATGAGCGCTTCTGGGACGGGCTGAGCATCTATCGCGCGCAGGACAATTTCGTGGTGCAGTTCGGCGACCCGGATGGTGAGACACCGGGCAAAGCCAAATCGCTGGGCTCGGCCAAAAGGCATCTGCCGGCCGAATTCGAACGCGCCTCGCAGGGCCTGGATTTCCAGCGCCTGCCCGATAGCGACGGCTGGGCGACGCAGGTAGGCTTTGTCGACGGCTTCCCGGTTGGCCGCGATACCGCCACCGGCAAGACCTGGCTGGCGCATTGCTACGGCACCCTGGGCGCCGGCCGCAACGATGCTGAAGACAGCAGCATCGGCACCGAGCTGTATGTGGTCACCGGGCAATCGCCGCGCCAATTGGATCGCAACATCACCGTGGTCGGGCGTGTGGTCAAAGGCATGGAATTGCTCAGCGTGACGCCACGTGGACCCGACCCGATGGGCTTTTACGAAGACCCCGCGCAGCGCGCGCCGATCCGCGCGATTCGGCTGGCCAGCGACGTACCTGCACCCGAGCGTACACCGCTGCAATTGCTGCGTACCGACAGCCAGACCTTCCGCGATGTGGTCGAAGCGCGCCGCAACCGCAAGGACGATTTCTACAAGCGCCCGGCCGGACATATCGACCTATGTAACGTGCCGTTACCGGTGCGCACGCCGCCTGCGGCTGGTTGAATCGGGATTCGGGATTGGTAAAAGCGCGCCGCGCGTGGCTTGGCGGGCGCGCTGGCTGAAGGCCACGCTGCCGAGGATCGGTACCGCGGCCACCAGCATCGTCCAGGTCAACGGTTCGCCCAGCAGCGACCACACCAGCAGCGCGCCGAACACCGGCACCAGCTAGTTCTACTGTGTTACTAAATCCGAATCCGTTGGTACGGTGAGACCCCGCAACACGGGCAGTGTGGGAGGCTTCTGGCGATAAGCCTAGCCAGTCCGAAGGCCAGCGTGGCAATCGAGTTGGGATGGTGACGTTGCATTGGGGCCAGACCCGCGCGGGCGGACGCTTTTGGATACTGCAGGCATCTTGAATGCGACGGAGTTTTTTTTACTGCGCAGGCGCTCGCGCATCAAGAACCCGTATGCGGCGATGCACAGACTGGCGTGATGGTGAAAACCACGCCAGTTGCGCCCTTCATAGTGATGCAGGCCCAACTCCGACTTCAGCTCCTGATAATCGCGTTCAATCCGCCATCGGCCTTGTGCCGTGGCAACCAGTGTCTTGACCGGCGTTTGCTTTGGTCGCGTCGAGAACCAGTAGTGGCGGGGCTCGGACTCTCCCGGCGGCCACTCGATCAGCAGCCACTGCTCGTCATGTGCCTGGCGATTGTGTGCGGCACGAACCCGCACCGCCGCGAACCGCGAACTGAGCGTTGCGTCGCTGCCCTGGCGCCAGCTGACCTGCCGATACGTCCTTGCGGGCAAGCTCTGCGCGACTTCATGTACCGAGATCGGCGCATGTGCGCTATCGCGCATCGGTCGTGTGCGGGGCCGACCGCCCTTAGGGCTGGCTGGCGGCATGGGCGCAGGTTGGTGCGATCCCCACCAGACCTTCGTGTTGCTGCGGACGCCAACCATGTACAGCAGGCCGCGTTCGCTGAGCTGGTCTCGCCAGTGGGTCTCGGTGCCGTAGGCCGCATCGGCTAGCACGACGCCTGCCGCCATCCCTGTCGCCAGCGCGCTGTCGATCTGATCCATGGCCAGCGCTGTCTTGGTCTGAAACACGACCTGATCCGGAACGCCTGCCTTCTTGCGCCGCACAGTGTCCTGAGCCCACTGCTCGGGAAGATACAGCCGATAGCCCACTGGCAGGCTGCCGTGTTCGTTGGCGATCGACAAACTCACGGCAACCTGGCAATTGTCCGTCTTGCCAAGGCGGCCACAGTACTGGCGTGCAACACCGACCGAATGCACCCCCTTCTTTGAAAATCCCGTGTCGTCCACGATCCAGT
Organism: Xanthomonas oryzae pv. oryzae; assembly: GCF_004136375.1. Taxonomy (NCBI): domain Bacteria; kingdom Pseudomonadati; phylum Pseudomonadota; class Gammaproteobacteria; order Lysobacterales; family Lysobacteraceae; genus Xanthomonas; species Xanthomonas oryzae. The sequence goes on along the minus strand of NZ_CP031697.1, from coordinate 1,776,740 downwards.
GACACGCTGCGCTCTTCCTGCTCAGGGGCGGCAGCACCTGTGCCGCCACCGCCGCCAGCAGCGCTTGATCGCTCCAGTCGGCATCGGCCACCAGATGGTGCATCGATTGATGGGCTGAGCGCACGTTCTGCGGGTGCACCCGCGCGGCCATGGGCTCCACGCTCTTGCGCCCTCCAGGCAGTAGCAACCCCTTCAGGTACCAGTGTGCGGGCTGTTTGCGATCCGCATGGGACAGGGCGGCAGCAACTACTTCCTCGTACTGTTCAAAACGCACTTCCAGTGTCCTATTCAACACAGCTCTCCCGCGCGGCCTGAAGGTCTTCCAATAGTGGCACAAAGGTACGATTATTTGTAACACAGTGGAATTAGATATCCCACGTTTTTAAAGCACCAATGTCATCTGCTCGCGCACTGCGTCGGGCAGCGCGCGCAAGCGTTCTAGCCAGCGTGAGACTGGTTCCATCGGCCAGCACCTGACCAGCGCCTCGCGGCCGACGCGCAGCGTCGAGTAGAGTTTGCGTGTGCTGCTGCGTGGAGATAGCCACTGGGCGATACCGGTGGCTTCGCATCCCAGTCCTGCCAGCCAACTGGCGAAGGTGGCCAGCGTGTTGAGCAACAACAGGATCTGCAACCGCTCGCCGCGACGGGTCAGGCTGTCTTCCATCGCCTGACCGTAGCGGTGCGACTTCAGATCACGAAATGCCAGCTCGATCTGCATCCGTCGTGCGTACAGGTTGACCAATTGCTTTGCGCTGGGTGCGTGTAGCTGTGGGGAGGCAACGATCAACCACGGCTCGCGCTCACGCGCTGCGGCTTTCAAACTGGATGATGCACGCGAGACCTTGGCGGGTGAGCGCCGGTTGCGTTGCTGACGTCCCTGGCGTGTCTTGGCATAGAGCACCAGACGGCAATCGAGCGGATCGCTGCGATTGGCCTGCATCGGCGGCAATTCGCGCGCACGGTTGGACGCCAGCGCATGCAGGCGACGGCTATCGATCCATTGCACTGCATCATCGGGCACGTCTTGCGGTTTGACCTGCGTACGTCCGCGCAGACGTCCGACCCAATCCCAGCCCATCGCCGACACCGCGCGAAACCATGGCGTGCGGAATCCGGCATCCGTGACCAGGATCGGACGCACATCGTCTGGAATCAGTGCCCTGAGCTGCTGCAAAAAGCGTTTCTCCGCGCCTGGCGATCCCTGCTGTTTCCCGGAAACCACCATATCCAGCAAGGTGAGCGTGCGTCCACCGACCGGCACGGCTGCGCGCAGCAGACACCACGACTTGTCCGGCTTCAAATCGCTCCAGTCGATGACGATCACCGGCTGGTCGCCGCGCAGTAGCCAATGCGCCATGTCCCGCTCGATGGCTGATCGCTCGACCTGCAACGCGCGATTGCACAGCAGGCGGTCGCATGCCTTGAGGGGCGCACGTACCCGCCTCGCGCCGGGCCACGCGCGTGCGATGTCGATCAGCGTCAGCCGGCCTCCGTGCACCAGCGCTTCAACCGCGCGTAGCAAGGCGCGTTGGCGTAATGCATGCATCCCGGAGAGTGAGTTAGACAGGCACTTCTGCAATACTTCGCTGGCGCGCATGGTTGGCACTCTTCTCTGGCTTAGTCACCTTGAAGCGTGCCCCATGCGCGCACCTTCTTCCACGCCTTGATGCAACAAGTGCTTGATCTCGCAGGAAGAAATGTGGGGAAACCTCAGGGTTTGGTACTAGTTTAGGAGACGTTTCATGTGCATGATTAAGTCGATTACCCTAGCCTTGGCGCTTCTAATTTCAGAAGATGCAGTGGCTCAGTCAGCGGAATGTGGCTTTGATAAAGGGAAAATGATCGCTCTGGAGCAAGATAAATTCGACCAGGATGTAAGCGGCGGTGGTGGTGGTTGGCGCGCTGTTGCTGCCAAGCCTGGGTGTGAGGTCGCAGCTGCAGACCTGATCAAAGAATACCGAGAAGTGCATTCCGATAGTTCCAGTCTGCTGTTTTGGCACGAGGGACAGCTACGGGCTTTTGCTGGATATTATGAGGATGCGATTCCATTAATGCAGGCATCCAGACAGCCTGCGGAAAAGGATCTTGCCGGCTGGAATCCCTATGTTGAAGCAACGGTAGCATTCCTTCGGCACGATGCATCTGCACTGGTAGCGGCACAGAAAAAGCTAAATGCGGTACCTGCTTCGCCGGAGCTGCCGCCGGTCAAAGATGGCTACATAGAGATGTCGATGGATAATGGGAAAAAGGTTAAAATGCGACCTGATTAGCACGCACTTTCAGCGGTGAACATGGTGACATCACGCAGGGCCAGCTCGGACCACGGCTTGCTGGCGGCTGCGGCGGCCAGCAAGCTGGGCACCAGCCGGGTCAGATCGAAACGGCGGTTGAACCGCCACATCGTCTCTGCCAGGTAGCGCTGGGCGTATTTGGCGAATTTGAAGGCGTGATAGGCACCGTCCAGCGAACGCTTTAGGTTGGACAACACCACGTTGACCCAGCGTGCGTTCTCTGCCTCGCAGCGACTTCGACCGCTGCCTTCGATCACCGTGTGCGCGTGCTCGGCTTCCAGTGCTCGAAACGCACCGAGTCCATCACTGTAGACATCTGCTCCAGGATGCAGGCGTTGCCCGATCCATTCCGACAGCGCCGCCTTGGTGAAGCCTGGGACCGGATCCATCACCGCGCGCAATGGACGACCGTCTTCAGTGGTCTCCACGGCGATCACGAAAGGGCGCTTGTTCTCCGAGCCGCGCCCGGCCTTGCCACCGTTGCGTTCTCCGCCCAGGTAGGCATCGTCCAGTTGCACGATCCCGCCCAACTTGCGGTTCGCCTCGCGTTGGGTCATGGCCTGCATCAGCTTGTGCTTCATTCGCCACGCTGTCGGGTAGCTCACTCCCAGGTGTCGCATCAACTCCAGCGCCGACAGGTTCGTCTTGCTCTGGCCCAGCAGATACATGCCAAGCAGCCAGGTGCGTAGCGGCAGCTTGCTGTTGTCCATCACCGTGCCCGAGCGCAGGCTGGTCTGGCGATAGCAGGCCGTGCACTGCCAGTACGTGGTGCCGTGACGCTGGAATCGACTGTGCGCGGTAGCGGCGCAACGCGGACAAACAAAGCCCTGTGGCCAGCGCGAGATCTCCAACGCCTGCTCGCACTGCTGCTCGTTGCCATAGCGCTTGAGGAACGCCGGCAACGACAGCCCGGCTTGGAACTGCACACGATTCATGGCCATGATCTGGTCTCGGTGGAGCGACGGTCCTAGCATCGACCGGTCGGCTCTCACTGGCTGCGACTGTGCTGAAAGATCGTGCTAATCAGGAAATGCGATGGCCCGTGAACGCGGATGTCGTCGATGGACTAGTTTCATGCCTCGATAAGAGTTACGTGGAGGCATATAGCTCGGTATGCAGGGAAAAGGGACAGTAGCTAAGGCCTGTTAACATTAATGTCTCGAGCGATTAAACTATTGGGCATGGAGATCACGCCAGCACAATTTGCACTCATCGAGCATTGCCTACCTTTGCAACGCGGCAATGTCAGCATGACCAACCTGCAGGTAGTCAACGCCCTTCTTTACGTCGCAGAGCATGGCTGCAAATGGCGCGGTCTGCCCGAGCGCTTTGGCAACTGGCATACGGTGTACACGCGCATTAACCGTTGGGCCAAGTCCGGTGTGCTGGACCGGATGTTCGCCCAATTGCAGACCTGCCAGATCGTGCGCATCAAAATCGAAGCGGTCTCGCTGGACTCCACCAGCATCAAGGTGCATCCGGATGGCACTGGCGCATTAAAAAAAACGGCCCACAATCCATCGGGAAATCGCGCGGCGGATGGAACACCAAAATTCATATGGTTGCCGCAGATGCTCGAACAGCCATCACGTTCGGATTGACGCCTGGCAACGCACATGACGCACCCGCAGGCCGCGCGTTGCTTGAACACCTGGGGCCAGTGGAGCGGCCGGTTCATCTGCTGATGGATCGCGCTTACGAAGGCAATGAAACCCGCCAGTTGGCGCTCGATCTTGGCTTCGTGCCGGTGGTTCCACCCAAGTCCAATCGGGTCGATCCTTGGGAGTACGACAAGGAAATGTACAAGCGGCGCAACGAAGTGGAGAGGCTGTTCCGTCGCTTGAAGGGCTACCGACGGATTTTCACGCGCTTCGAGAAGCTGGATGTCATGTTCCTTGGCTTCCTCAGCTTCGTTCTGGTCGTTGATGGGCTTCGGATGTGTTAACAGACCCTAGCAGGGCGCCTACGCGACGCTCAAGCAGCGCATGCGCGCATGTGCGTAAAGCGCGACATGCGCACGCCCACGATCGCAGCCCGTCGGGTCGCCCAGTGGCATGAAGCTAGATCGTGGCCGCAATGCGCCTTGTCGGCGCTCGCCAGCAGGCCGACTTAGCAACGCATCAGTCGCTCCATCCCGCCGGCCTCCCTCACGCCATACCGCTGTTGCCGTAACGCGTTTTGCACAGCTGTAACCGCAATCCTTGAGCCCCCTCAATGCCGGCGTGCCGGCGCATCCGAGACTCTCCATGCGACGTCCAGCAAGCGCGGCTTATGCCAATCCTTCCCGTATCCGTCAGGGGCGCCCGTTCCCCCGCGGCGCCGTCTTCGACGGCAAGGGCACCAATTTCGCGCTATTTTCCGCGCATGCAACGCGTGTGGAAGTGTGCCTGTTCGACGAACAGGGCAACGAAACCCGTGTCGACCTTCCCGAGTACACCAACGAAATCTGGCACGGGTATCTGCCCGATACCAAACCCGGCCAGCGCTATGGCTATCGCGTGCATGGCCCCTATGCGCCGACCGAAGGTCACCGCTTCAATCACAACAAGCTGTTGCTTGACCCCTATGCGCGCGAACTGGAAGGCGACCTGATCTGGGCCGACGAGCTCTACGGTTACACCGTAGGCCACCCTGATGGCGACCTGAGCTTCGACGAGCGCGACAGTGCGCCCTTCATGCCCAAGTGCGTCGTGGTCGAAGACATCTACGATTGGGGCGACGACACACGCCTGCTCAAGCCCTGGAACGAAATGGTCATTTACGAGACCCATGTGCGCGGTTACACGATGGGCAACCCGCAGGTGCCCGAAGCGGTGCGCGGCACCTTCGCCGGCCTGGCACAGCCGCAGGTATTGCAATACATCAAGGACCTTGGCATCACCGCAGTAGAACTGTTGCCGGTGCATGCGTACCTGGACGACCAGCATCTGCTGGACAAGGGACTGCGTAATTACTGGGGCTACAACACCATCGGCTTTTTCGCACTGAAATCGCGCTACCTGGCCAGCGGTCATCGCGACGAGTTTCGCGACATGGTCAAGGCCATGCACAAGCAGGGGCTGGAAGTGATTCTGGACGTGGTCTACAACCACACCGCCGAAGGCAGCGAACTGGGGCCGACACTGTCGTTCAAGGGCATCGACAACGCCAGCTATTACCGTCTGGCCGAAGACAAGCGCTATTACATCAACGACACCGGCACCGGAAATACGCTCAATCTGAGCAATTCACGGGTGATACAGTTCGTCAACGATTCGCTGCGTTACTGGGCCGGCGAAATGCACGTGGATGGCTTCCGTTTCGACCTGGCCACGATTCTTGGCCGCGAGCCAAGCGGTTTCGATCAACGTGGCGGCTTCCTGGATGCCTGCAATCAGGACCCGCTGCTGTCGGAGGTCAAGCTGATTGCCGAGCCGTGGGACTGTGGCCCGGGCGGTTATCAGGTGGGTCATTTCCCGCCGGGCTGGTCGGAGTGGAACGACAAATTTCGCGACAACGCACGCGAATTCTGGAAAGGCGAAGACGGCAAACTGGCGGAGTTTGCGACCCGCTTTACCGGTTCGGCCGACCTATTCGATCGACGCGGCCGTCGCCCGTGGGCGTCGGTGAACTTCATCACCGCGCACGATGGCTTCACCCTGCGCGATCTGGTCAGCTACAACGAAAAGCACAACATCGATAACGGCGAAGACAACCGCGACGGCTCGTCGAACGACGGCTCCTGCAATTACGGCGAGGAAGGCGAGACCGACAACGCCGAAATACTGCAGATCCGCGAGCGACAGATGAAAAACCTGCTCGCTACCTTACTGCTATCGCAAGGCGCGCCGATGATGCTCAGCGGCGACGAGCGTGGGCAAACGCAGGGTGGCAACAACAACACCTATTGCCAGGATAACGCAATCACCTGGCTGGATTGGGAAAACGATCCGACCGACGGCCGCCTGACCGACTTCGTCAAGGCGCTGACCAAGTTGCGCAAGCGCTACCCGATCCTGTCGCGCGGCCGCTTTCTCAATGGTCAGTACAACGAAGAAGCGGGCGTGCGCGATCTCACCTGGCTCAACCCGGGCGGCATCGAAATGGACGATGCGCACTGGACCGATGCCAGCGCGCGCTCGGTTGGGCTGCTGCTCGAAGGCAAGGCGCAGACCTCCGGCGTCAAGGAATTGGCCAACGATGACACCTTGCTGATCGTCATCAATGCGTATCACGAGGGCGTGAGCTTTACCCTGCCTTCCTCGGATGAACCGGTGCACTGGAAGCTGGTGCTTTCGACCGACGAAGCGCTGGAAGTGGACATGATGCCGGCCGCTGCCAGCGAATTCCTGGCCCCACCGCGCAGCGTGTCGGTCTTCGAGTGCAAGAGCGATCAATAAGATTTTCCAAGCGACGCGAATGATGGACGACGCTTGCTGCCTGCCGGTATTCGGTGGGCAGCAAGCGTTTTCGCTTCAGCCGTTGGAATTACAAACCTGTGTTGCGTGCGCTCCACAGTGATGCCTGTGGCAACATCCGAGTGAGTGGGTGACGCTACTTGTACGCTGGAGCACGTTACCGCTTACTGCCTGCATTCGGCACTGGACGTTGGAGGCATCCATGCTCCGACAACTCCACTGAGAAATACGGAAGATTCCTTCTTCATTGCCGCTGAAAATATCCGCATTGCTCGAAAATTCGGCATTGAATGCGACGTCTATACTGATAATAAAGCGGTAAAAATCTGGCTGACCAGCTTAGACTCAATTTCCAAGTGCAACACCCTCTCAGCAGTTAGGGTATGCACATGTCAAAACCTGATTAGTTCCACTGTGTTACAAATAATCGTACCTTTGTGCCACTATTGGAAGACCTTCAGGCCGCGCGGGAGAGCTGTGTTGAATAGGTCACTGGAAGTGCGTTTTGAACAGTACGGGGAAGTAGTTGCTGCCGCCCTGTCCCATGCGGATCGCAAACAGCCCGCACACTGGTACCTGAAGGGGTTTCTGGCTCTCTGAAAATTTGAGTGGGTAGGATTTCGGCTGGTTTACCACTGACGCGGGGATTGGGATGACGGCCAAGGTGTTTGAAGCGGCGCTGGGGATCGGCGCGCCGTGGTCGGTAGGCGCGGTCGAGTTCGACGAAGCGACCAAGGTGTTGACGGTGCCGGTGGACTTCAAGCCGGGCACGAGGTTCAAGGTATCGGGCCAAAAGGGGCTGCATCCGGTTCATGACACCGTGGTCAAGACCTACCGGCACCTGAACTTTTTCCAGCACGAGTGCTACCTGAAGGTTCGCACGCCGCGTGTGAAGCTTGGGGACGGATCGGTTCGCCTGGTCGAGCCGGACTTCGCTGGGCGGTTGTCGGGCTTCACGCTGTTGTTCGAGGCGCTGGTGCTGATGTTGTCGCAGCAGATGCCGTTCGCGGCCGTTGCGCGCATCGTGGGCGAGTCGGCGTACCGGTGCATGCAGGTGTGCAACCGCTACGTCGAGATGGCCTTGGAGCAGGCCGACTTCAGCGACGTCACGTCGCTGGCCATCGACGAGACGTCGCGCGCTCGCGGCCACGACTATGTGACCTTGGCTGCCGACGCCCAGGCGCGACGCGTGATCTTCGTGACTGAGGGGCGGGACGCCAAAGCCGTGAAGGCGCTGGCTGACGATCTGGCAGCTCATGGCTGCCCTCCCGAACAGATCACCTCGGTGAGCATCGACATGTCGCCCGCGTTCATCAAGGGCGTAAGCGAGCAGTTGCCCAACGCGCAGATCACCTTCGACAAGTTCCACGTTGTCGGACATGCGAACGCGGCCGTGGACAAAACCAGGCGCATCGAGCAGCGCACCGAGAAGTCCCTCAAGGGCATGCGCTGGACGCTGCTCAAGGATGTCTTCAGCCTCAAACCGACGGCCGGCGCAGCATTGCACGGGCTGATCACGGCACCCAAGCTCACACGGACGGCCCGCGCGTGGCTCTACAAGGAGCAGTTGCGCGAGGCGCTTGACCGAAAGCAGATCAACGTGATGCGCGAGAGGCTCAAGCACTGGTGCGTCTGCGTGATGCGATCCAAGGTCGAGGCGATGAAGGAAGTCGCAGCCCTCGTGCGCCGCCACATGGACGGCATCGTCGCCTGGGCGCAGACCCGTCAGACCAACGGCTTCCTTGAAGCCATCAATGGCCTGTTCCAGTCCGCCAAGCGCAGAGCTCGCGGCTTCAAACGCCTGTCCACCATCAAGACCGTCATCTTCCTGATTGCCGGCAAGCTGGACTTCCAAACGTTCAACCCGCATGCCCGGCAACCCACTTGAAATTCAAGAGAGCCGGGTTTCTACTGCCTGGAGGGCGCAAGAGCGTGGAGCCCATGGCCGCGCGGGTGCACCCGCAGAACGTGCGCTCAGCCCATCAATCGATGCACCATCTGGTGGCCGATGCCGACTGGAGCGATCAAGCGCTGCTGGCGGCGGTGGCGGCACAGGTGCTGCCGACCCTGAGCAGGAAGAGCGCAGCGTGTCACTGGATCGTGGACGACACGGGATTTTCAAAGAAGGGGGTGCATTCGGTCGGTGTTGCACGCCAGTACTGCGGCCGCCTTGGCAAGACGGACAATTGCCAGGTTGCCGTGAGTTTGTCGATCGCCAACGAACACGGCAGCCTGCCAGTGGGCTATCGGCTGTATCTTCCCGAGCAGTGGGCTCAGGACACTGTGCGGCGCAAGAAGGCAGGCGTTCCGGATCAGGTCGTGTTTCAGACCAAGACAGCGCTGGCCATGGATCAGATCGACAGCGCGCTGGCGACAGGGATTGCGGCAGGCGTCGTGCTAGCCGATGCGGCCTACGGCACCGAGACCCACTGGCGAGACCAGCTCAGCGAACGCGGCCTGCTGTACATGGTTGGCGTCCGCAGCAACACGAAGGTCTGGTGGGGATCGCACCAACCTGCGCCCATGCCGCCAGCCAGCCCTAAGAACCTGTTCACAATCTTATTCAAACCGTGCAAACTCCACGAATGCGCGAGAAGAACTATCCAAGTGACGTGAGCCGTGAGCGGTTCGAGCAAATCCGCCCGATTCTGGAGCAAGCCCGCAAGCGCACCAAGCCTGTGACAGTGGATATGTATGAGGTGTGGTGCGCAGTGCTGTATCTGCTACGGACAGGTTGCCCGTGGCGTGCGTTGCCCAGTGACTTTCCGAAGTGGCGCACGGTGCATTCCTACTTTGCCAAGTGGAGCGAAGTGGACGATGAAGGAATGAGCCTGCTGGAGCGGGCGCTTAAAAAATCAGGTTGGCGCGGCCCGCGAGAAACAGGGGCGCAAGGCCTGCAGTACGTTCTTGATCGTGGACGCGCAGAGCGTGAAGAACAGTGATACAGCCGGCCAGAAAGGCTATGACGCGGGCAAGAAGGTATCGGGGATCAAGCGCCACATCGCGGTGGATACGCAAGGCTTTCCACATGCCGTTGCGGTGACCACGGCGGAAGTCACCGATCGTCAAGGTGCGCTGGAGGCATTGAAACGCTGCCGATCGGGTTTAGGTCGGGTGAAACGCCTGCTGTGCGACAGCGGCTACACCGGAGATCCCTTCGCCGAGGGCGTACAGGACATTCTGGGCAAGCATGTCACCGTACAGATTGCCAAGCGCAGCGAGCTGCATACCTTCAAGGTCATGCCCAAGCGCTGGAGTGTCGAACGCAGCTTTGCCTGGCTGGAGAAGAACCGGAGGCTATGGAAGAACTGCGAGCGAAGGCTCAATACCAGCTTGCAGTCCATCCACCTGGCGTTCCTGGCACTGCTACTCAGGAGATCGTGAACAGATTCTAAGGGCGGTCGGCCCCGCACACGACCGATGCGCGATAGCGCACATGCGCCGATCTCGGTACATGAAGTCGCGCAGCGCTTGCCCGCAAGGACGTATCGGCAGGTCAGCTGGCGCCAGGGCAGCGACGCAACGCTCAGTTCGCGGTTCGCGGCGGTGCGGGTTCGTGCCGCACACAATCGCCAGGCACATGACGAGCAGTGGCTGCTGATCGAGTGGCCGCCGGGAGAGTCCGAGCCCCGCCACTACTGGTTCTCGACGCGACCAAAGCAAACGCCGGTCAAGACACTGGTTGCCACGGCACAAGGCCGATGGCGGATTGAACGCGATTATCAGGAGCTGAAGTCGGAGTTGGGCCTGCATCACTATGAAGGGCGCAACTGGCGTGGTTTTCACCATCACGCCAGTCTGTGCATCGCCGCATACGGGTTCTTGATGCGCGAGCGCCTGCGCAGTAAAAAAAACTCCGTCGCATTCAAGATGCCTGCAGTATCCAAAAGCGTCCGCCCGCGCCGGTCTGGCCCCAATGCAACGTCACCATCCCAACTCGATTGCCACGCTGGCCTTCGGACTGGCTAGGCTGATCGCCAGAAGCCTCCCACACTGCCCGTGTTGCGGGGTCTCACCGTACCAACGGATTCGTATTTAGTAACACAGTAGAATTAGGGAAGGTCTGAACAACCCATCAAACCTCTAAAATTCCAGCTTCTTGCATTTCAATGACTGGAAAAATGCTGAGTCGGGTGCGATTTTTGCAACGTTCTGGCGGTTTTGGCTGCCGCCAGGCAGCATTATCCCCTGGCCGGCAGCAAGTGCCGGCGCACCATCCACAGATTCGACAGCGCAAATAACGTCTGCACCTGTGCGGTGTTCTTGGCCAAGCCGCGATAGCGCACCTTGGTGTAGCCGAACTGCCGCTTGATCACCCGGAATGGGTGCTCCACCTTCGCGCGCACGCTTGCCTTGAAGTGTTCCCAACGTTCTGCCCAAGCACGCGCGCGCTTGTTGCCAATGGCTTGAATCGTGGAGCGCTTGGCGGCAATGAAAAATGCAGCCTCGCAGCTCTGCAACTCGTCGCGTTTTTCCGCACCGGTGTAGCCGCTGTCGCCGAACACGCTGTCTTCCTTGCCGTGCAGCAATGCGTGCGTCACCGTGACATCGGCCACGTTGGCTGCGGTGCACTGCACGTGGTGTACCAGCCCGGAAAATTCATCCACCCCAATGTGCGCCTTCATCCCGAAATACCACTGGTTGCCCTTCTTGGTCTGATGCATCTCAGGGTCGCGCGCACGATCGGCATTCTTGGTCGAACTGGGCGCAGCGATCAGCGTCGCATCGACGATCGTGCCCGACCGCAGGCTCTGCCCCTTGCGCGACAAATGGGCGTTGACCGCTTCCAGCATCCGAGCGGCAATGCCGTGGGTTTCCAGCAAACGGCGAAAGTTGAGAATCGTGGTCTCGTCTGGAACGTTATCCAAGCCGCCGAGCTGGGCAAAACGCCGCAGGGTCGGGATCTCGTGCAATGCCTCTTCCATCGCCGGATCGCTCAACGCATACCACTGCTGCAACAGATGAATCCGCAACATCGTCGCCAGCGCGTACGGCTGCCGACCCGGTCGTCCTGACACCGGATAGTGCGGCTCGATCAGGGAAAGCAGTCGCTTCCACGGCACGATGCGCTCCATCTCCGCAAGGAAGATCTCGCGCCGGGTCTGCTTGCGCTTGCCCAGGCCCTCGGCGTCACCGAACGTCAGTTGCATGGATGCCTCCTCATTCCGAACAAATAGTGTCTCGCATTTGTGGTGCGTTGTTCAGAGGTTCCTTAGCACGATCTTTCAGCACAGTCGCAGCCAGTGAGAGCCGACCGGTCGATGGTAGGACCGTCGCTCCACCGAGACCAGATCATGGCCATGAATCGTGTGCAGTTCCAAGCCGGGCTGTCGTTGCCGGCGTTCCTCAAGCGCTATGGCAACGCGCAGCAGTGCGAGCAGGCGTTGGAGATCTCGCGCTGGCCACAGGGCTTTGTTTGTCCGCGTTGCGCCGCTACCGCGCACAGTCGATTCCAGCGTCACGGCACCACGTACTGGCAGTGCACGGCCTGCTATCGCCAGACCAGCCTGCGCTCGGGCACGGTGATGGACAACAGCAAGCTGCCGCTACGCACCTGGCTGCTTGGCATGTATCTGCTGGGCCAGAGCAAGACGAACCTGTCGGCGCTGGAGTTGATGCGACACCTGGGAGTGAGCTACCCGACAGCGTGGCCAATGAAGCACAAGCTGATGCAGGCCATGACCCAACGCGAGGCGAACCGCAAGTTGGGCGGGATCGTGCAACTGGACGATGCCTACCTGGGCGGAGAACGCAACGGTGGCAAGGCCGGGCGCGGCTCGGAGAACAAGCGCCTTTTCGTGATCGCCGTGGAGACCACTGAAGACGGTCGTCCATTGCGCGCGGTGATGGATCCGGTCCCAGGCTTCACCAAGGCGGCGCTGTCGGAATGGATCGGGCAACGCCTGCATCCTGGAGCAGATGTCTACAGTGATGGACTCGGTGCGTTTCGAGCACTGGAAGCCGAGCACGCGCACACGGTGATCGAAGGCAGCGGTCGAAGTCGCTGCGAGGCAGAGAACGCACGCTGGGTCAACGTGGTGTTGTCCAACCTAAAGCGTTCGCTGGACGGTGCCTATCACGCCTTCAAATTCGCCAAATACGCCCAGCGCTACCTGGCAGAGACGATGTGGCGGTTCAACCGCCGTTTCGATCTGACCCGGCTGGTGCCCAGCTTGCTGGCCGCCGCAGCCGCCAGCAAGCCGTGGTCCGAGCGGGCCCTGCGTGATGTCACCATGTTCACCGCTGAAAGTGCGTGCTAATCAGGTGTCAAAAAGCTATCAACACCTCAGTGCGGAAGAGCGCGCAATGCTCCAGATCGAGAGGGGGCGCGGTCAAAGTGTGCGCGCGATTTCCAGGATTTTAGGCAGGAGCCCGTCGACATTGAGTCGGGAATTGGCCAAGCAGGACAGTACCACCTATTGCGCGCGCAGTGCGGGCAAGCGCTACCGCGCACGGCGTCAGCTTAGCGTCCGGCAGCGGCGACTGACGCCAGGAACGCCGTTATTCCAGCTGGTGCGAGATCATCTGGTGCTATGGCGCTGGTCGCCCCAGCAGATTGCTGCCAAGCTCTCGCATATGTATCCGGATGATCCTGCCCAGCGCGTCAGCCACGAAACCATTTACGCTAGGGTCTGTTAACACATCCGAAGCCCATCAACGACCAGAACGAAGCTGAGGAAGCCAAGGAACATGACATCCAGCTTCTCGAAGCGCGTGAAAATCCGTCGGTAGCCCTTCAAGCGACGGAACAGCCTCTCCACTTCGTTGCGCCGCTTGTACATTTCCTTGTCGTACTCCCAAGGATCGACCCGATTGGACTTGGGTGGAACCACCGGCACGAAGCCAAGATCGAGCGCCAACTGGCGGGTTTCATTGCCTTCGTAAGCGCGATCCATCAGCAGATGAACCGGCCGCTCCACTGGCCCCAGGTGTTCAAGCAACGCGCGGCCTGCGGGTGCGTCATGTGCGTTGCCAGGCGTCAATCCGAACGTGATGGCTGTTCGAGCATCTGCGGCAACCATATGAATTTTGGTGTTCCATCCGCCGCGCGATTTCCCGATGGATTGTGGGCCGTTTTTTTTAATGCGCCAGTGCCATCCGGATGCACCTTGATGCTGGTGGAGTCCAGCGAGACCGCTTCGATTTTGATGCGCACGATCTGGCAGGTCTGCAATTGGGCGAACATCCGGTCCAGCACACCGGACTTGGCCCAACGGTTAATGCGCGTGTACACCGTATGCCAGTTGCCAAAGCGCTCGGGCAGACCGCGCCATTTGCAGCCATGCTCTGCGACGTAAAGAAGGGCGTTGACTACCTGCAGGTTGGTCATGCTGACATTGCCGCGTTGCAAAGGTAGGCAATGCTCGATGAGTGCAAATTGTGCTGGCGTGATCTCCATGCCCAATAGTTTAATCGCTCGAGACATTAATGTTAACAGGCCCTAGCATCTACGCGCATCCGCGTGGGGGCTTGAAGAAGGAACTGGTCCAGGCCCTGCGTCAGCACAAGCCCAAACGCGGATGACGGCGTACAACGGCGGCCACACGCAGCTGGGTGCCGGAGGAGTTGCGGATTGTGCATCGCCCCGAAGAAGTGCAGACGCGCTTGGTCCCAGGTCATTGGGAAGGCGACTTGATCAAGGGCGCATTCAATCGTTCTTGCGTGGGCACGTTGGTGGAACGCAAGACGCGCTTTGTCGTGCTGTGCCGCATGGATGGCTGCACGGCCGCAGATGCGCTGGAAGGGTTTACCCGGCAAATGAAGAAACTGCCGGCCTCAATGCGGACAAGTCTGACCTACGATCGCGGTACCGAGCTCACGTGCTACGCCGAGCTGATGCAAGGATTGAACATCGACGTGTGGTTCGCTGATCCACATGCGCCGTGGCAGCGGGGAAGTAACGAGAACACCAACGGCCTGCTGCGCCAATTCCTGCCCAAGGGCGCCGACCTGTCCACTGTCAGCCAAGAGTATCTCAATCACATCGCACTGCTGATGAATACCCGCCCTCGTCAGACGCTCGGATGGAAGACACCAAGCGAGGCAATGGAGGAAGAAATCGCAGCACTCAAATCACGTGTTGCACTTGAATCTTGAGACTGCCCAGCAGGCCAGGGCCACTGGTCACATGCTTTTTGATGCATAAAAGCCTGATAAGCCACCAGCGCGCCAAGCATTCGCCATGCATCGAGGCGCAAAACAACGCCTTGTCGAATTGCGACGCCTTAGAACCTGTTCACGATCTTATTCAAACCGTGCAAACTCCACGAATGCGCGAGAAGAACTATCCAAGTGACGTGAGCCGTGAGCGGTTCGAGCAAATCCGCCCGATTCTGGAGCAAGCCCGCAAGCGCACCAAGCCTGTGACAGTGGATATGTATGAGGTGTGGTGCGCAGTGCTGTATCTGCTACGGACAGGTTGCCCGTGGCGTGCGTTGCCCAGTGACTTTCCGAAGTGGCGCACGGTGCATTCCTACTTTGCCAAGTGGAGCGAAGTGGACGATGAAGGAATGAGCCTGCTGGAGCGGGCGCTTAAAAAATCAGGTTGGCGCGGCCCGCGAGAAACAGGGGCGCAAGGCCTGCAGTACGTTCTTGATCGTGGACGCGCAGAGCGTGAAGAACAGTGATACAGCCGGCCAGAAAGGCTATGACGCGGGCAAGAAGGTATCGGGGATCAAGCGCCACATCGCGGTGGATACGCAAGGCTTTCCACATGCCGTTGCGGTGACCACGGCGGAAGTCACCGATCGTCAAGGTGCGCTGGAGGCATTGAAACGCTGCCGATCGGGTTTAGGTCGGGTGAAACGCCTGCTGTGCGACAGCGGCTACACTGGAGATCCCTTCGCCGAGGGCGTACAGGACATTCTGGGCAAGCATGTCACCGTACAGATTGCCAAGCGCAGCGAGCTGCATACCTTCAAGGTCATGCCCAAGCGCTGGAGTGTCGAACGCAGCTTTGCCTGGCTGGAGAAGAACCGGAGACTATGGAAGAACTGCGAGCGAAGGCTCAATACCAGCTTGCAGTTCATCCATCTGGCGTTCCTAGCACTGCTGCTCAGGAGATCGTGAACAGGTTCTTAGAAAAAAGCGGATCGAACCACTCAACCCGGATACAGCGGAAAGCGCTTGTCCGGATGATTGGCTTTCCATTCCTTGTAAGAGCTGGTGCCTTCCCAAGCCTTGAACGCCTTCGGCGTACGGCCACGGCCGGACCAGGTCTCGCCGGAATGCGGAATCCAGTATTTGGCAACGACGTCGCCAGTGGAGGACAACGGCCCCTTGGTCTTGCCGGTCATCGCCAGCGAGGCAATCTGGGATTTCTGCTTGGCATTGAAACGGTTGCCGAACTGGGTAAGCACCTCGATCACTTGGTCGAAGGCTTCCAGCGTCTGGGCGTATTTCAGCTGCGCTTCTTCCTGCTCGAGTTTGCGCAACTCTTCCAGCAGCTGGGCCCGGGCGGCGGCGGAGGGTGAAGCGGGCGGATCCTGGCGCATTGGCAAAACATAAGGTAGGTGCGGGTTAGCGAGTATTGCCGCTAGGCCGCTCAGCGTAAAGCGCCTGGGCCCGTGCGGGTCCGCTGGCGCTCAGCGATGGCACAGCAGGGCTTGCTCGCGGGCCATGGTCAGGACCGGGCCGATCCGCCCGGCGCGGATCAGTTCGCTGCAATGCTTGCCGACAAATTCCACCCGGGGTGCCCGGAACCATTGCACCACCCGCTCCAGCTCGCCGGCATTGATGGACCAAGCGTGATAGACCGCCTCGCCCAACTCCTCCACCCCAATCAGCCCGAGTTCGCGGATTTGCTCGGAATCGAGCGCGAACATATCCAAGACCTTGCACGCATTGTCCGGCGTGACGTCGTCGATACTCGTCTGCTTGGCGAGCCCGGCACTGTAAGCGATCAACGCCTTCCGGGCAGACTCTGCACGGCGCATCCCCTTGATCAGTGCGCCGACAAGTTGTGAATGCGTGGTCATGCCTGCACTATGCGGCGGCGCTAGAACCGGCTCAATCGGGATCTCCCTGACGCTACGCAAGGAAATTCAGCACCTGGGATGCTGGCAAGCCACGGGCACCGCGATGCCCTCACCGTTGGGCCGGCCTCCACCCGGCAGCAGTTATTCCAAATCCAAGCGACCCAACGAGTCCGCCATGTCGGCGTGACTCAAACCAAGGAGTCTCCGGGAAAGCCGGGGCGGTTCAGTTCTTCCATAGCCTCCGGTTCTTCTCCAGCCAGGCAAAGCTGCGTTCGACAATCCAGCGCTTGGGCATGACCTTGAAGGTATGCAGCTCGCTGCGCTTGGCAATCTGTAGTCGCCCCTGAAAAACCCCCAGACCACATCCATTGCAAGGCTTCATCTGCGTTTTCGGTGTGCTGGAATTGCCAGTGTTCGTTACTCCACGTCCTGGTTTCTGGCAGTTTTCGCCCATGCGGACACGCCGTCCTGCTGCCGAGCAATTGCCTGCCGATGAGCTGTGTCGTTCGCGTCTGGAGAACCAGATCGACTTGCGCCATCCGCTGGTCCAGCTGGAACCGTCGGTACGTGAGCGCATCGGTGTCTGGTTGGAGCGCGCGCAACGGTTGTTGGCACAGCGTCCCAAGGACAAACAAAAACTCTACGCCTTGCACGCGCCGGAAGTGGAATGCATGAGCAAGGGCAAGGCAAGCAGCCCCTACGAATGTGGCGTCAAGGTCGGCATTGCGGTGAGTGCGCGCAAGGGCTTGATCGTGGGCGCGCGCAGTTTTCCCGGTCATCCCTACGACGGCGATACGTTGGCCGAGCAACTGGAACAGGCGCGCGGGCTGCTGCAGGATGTGAATGTGATCCCGAAGGTGGCGATCGTGGACTTGGGGTATCGCGGGCGCGACGTGGAGGGTGTGCAGATCCTGCATCGGGGCAAAGCCAAGACGCTGACACGACGGCAATGGCGCTGGATCAAACGACGGCAAGCGGTAGAGCCGGTGATCGGACATCTGAAACAGGACTGCCGCTTGAATCGCTGCCATCTCAAAGGCGCCCAAGGCGATGCACTGCACGTGCTCGGCTGCGCCGACGTCCCCCCATCCTGAGTAGCAGTCGGGTTTAGAGTCCGGGGTTGATGATCTCGCTATTGGCCAACTGCTGGGCATAGGCCGCCGGCGTCATTCCGCCGATTGTTTTTTGGGGCGGTGTTCGTTGTATTCGCGGCGCCAGCGTTCGATCTCGGTGCGCGCATGCAGCAGCGTTGGGAACCAGTGTTCGTTGAGGCATTCGTCGCGTAGCCGGCCGTTGAAGGATTCGACGTAGGCATTCTGGTTCGGCTTGCCAGGCTGGATCTGGCGTAGCTGCACACCATTGGCATGCGCCCAGGCGACCATGGCCTTGCCACAGAACTCCTTGCCGTTGTCCGTGCGGATCATCTTCGGCAGGCCACGACTGTGTGCCAACCGATCCAGCACGCGCACAACGCCGTGTCCCGAGATCGCACGCTCCACGTCGATGGCGACCGCTTCTTGGGTTGCGTCGTCCACGATCACCAGGCATTTGATTGCCCTGCCTTCGGCGGTGCGGTCGAACACGACGTCCATCGACCACACCTGGTTGGCCTTGGTGGGCCGCAGCAACGGCGCACGCTCGCCTAGCGGCACCTTTTTACGCGTGCGGCGGCGGACCTGCAGCTGCTGCTCGCAATACAGCCGCTCCACCCGCTTATAGTTCACGAGACGCCCTTCCTGCCGCAGCTTGAGAGAGATCATCCCCACGCCATAGCGGCGATGGCGATGCGCCAACGCAAGGATGCGCTCGCGCAACTCAACGTTGCGGTCCTCGCGCGGGCGATAGCGCAGCGCACTGGCGCTCATGCCGATCGCTGCCAGGGCGCAGCGCTCGCTGGCGCCACCGTCGATCCACTCGCGCACCAGTGCACGACGCGCCGGTGCGCTCACCATTGTTTTTGCAGCGCATCCTTGATCAGGTCGTTCTGGAACACCTGCTCAGCCAGCAACTTCTTCAGTCGCGTGTTCTCGGCCTCCAGGTCCTTGAGCCACTTGGCATCGGGCACGCTCATGCTGCCGAACTTGCTGCGCCACAGGTAGTAGGACGCCTCACTGAAGCCATGCCGCCGGCACAGGTCCTTGATCGCCACACCGGCCTCGGCTTCGCGCAGGAAGCCGATGATCTGCTCTTCGGAAAAACGCTTCTTCACGTCCAATCTCCTCGGGATAGGGAATTGGACTGCAAACTGAGGTGCTACTCAAACTTGGGGGAACGTCGCGTGGACGACACCACCTTCCGCGCCGTCTACGAGCGCGGCGACCAGACCTTGCGCGACGCTTTGGACCTGGCCTACCTCACCGGCCAGCGCGTGGGTGACGTGTGGTCGATGGACGAGCGGCAGCTGGGCGCGGGAGAGCTGGTGGTGCGGCAGGCCAAAACCGGGACCAAGCTGACGATGGCCGTCACCGGCGAGCTGGCGGCGCTGCTGGATCGGATCGCCGCGCGCAAGCGAGGGCTGACGCTGCGCAGCACGCGACTCATCGTAGATGCGGACGGGCTGGCGATCGGCCGGGCCGGGCCGGGCCGCGCTGCGCTACCGCTTCGACCAGGCGCGCAAGGCCGCCGGCGTGGACAAGGCAGATTCAGCCGGCGATATCCGCCAGGCTCAGGCACAGCTAGGGCATGCGTCGGTGACAACCACGGAGATATACGTGCGGAAGCGTAAGGGCGCCAAGACCACCCCAACGCGCTAGCGTGAACTCCCAGTAACTCGAAATAGCTACTTCTCGGCAGTGTTTCGCAGGTGTTTCGGAGTTGGTATATACGCAAAATCGGACCTGATTAGCCCCATCCCTCAGCCGCTAGTTGCAGGATCTGCGACGCTGCGGTTGGACAATGACCCCAGCTCAAGGCAACGGAGGTGGGAGATGGGCATCAATCTCGTGCAGTTTCAGCCAGGCTTGTCGCTGAGCGAGTTCATGGATCGCTACGGAACCGAAGCCAAGTGTTACCGGGCGTTGTATCGGTGGCGCTGGCCGAAGGGATTTCGCTGCCCGCAGTGCGACGGCCGCGCGCTCGCGCTTTCGACGCGCTGATCAGGTCTACTACCAGTGCCGGGCGTGCCGGCATCAAACCACCTTGCGTGCCGGCACGCTGTTGCAATCGAGCAAGCTGTCTTTGCGCCTGTGGATGCAGGCGATGTACCTGTTGACCTCCAGCAAGACCAACCTGGCAGCACTGGAGTTGAAGCGGCATCTTGGGGTGACCTACAAGGCGGCCTGGCGCATGAAGCACAAGATCATGCAGGCGATGACCGAGCGCGAAGAACCGCGAAAACTCAAGGGATTCGTGCAGATCGATGACGCGTATCTGGGCGGTGAGCGCATCGGCGGCAAGCGCGGACGAGGTTCGGAGAACAAACAGCCATTCGTGATCGCGGTGCAAGTGGACCACACCCACGAACACCCCGTCTTTGCGGTGATTGAGCCGGTGAAGGCCTTTGACAACGCCTCGCTGGAGGACTGGATCGCGCGCCGTCTGGAGCCGGGGTGTGAGGTCTATAGCGACGGCCTGGCATGCTTTCGCCGTCTGGAGGAGGCCGGGCATGCCCACACCACGCTCGATACCGGCGGCGGTCGTGCTGCAACCGACGTCCAGGGAGCACGTTGGTTGAATGTGGTGCTGGGCAATGTCAAACGCGCCATCAGCGGGACCTACCATGCGGTGGGCCAGGCCAAGTATGCAAGGCGCTACCTGGCCGAGCCGGCCTATCGCTTCAACCGCCGATTCGACCTGAAACAGATGCTGCCGCGGCTGGCGACGGCGCTGCTGCGCGGCACACCTTGCCCAGAGCGCGTTTTGCGTATGGCAAGCAACTTCCATGGCTGAGGGATGGGGCTAATCAGGAAATCGTTTTACCGAAATCCTTCTGGCTCACGCGAGAGGATCAACAAATGAAATGCTTTGTTTTGGAACAGCCCATGAAATTTCATGGGCGTGCACTGCTAGTTAGCGATGCTCAGCGATCGCAAATCGCGGAGGGATTGGTCAGCCTAGAGATGACGGGCGAGTGGAGAATATCCGTGCGAGGTCCTGCACCAGAAAATAGACTTCCCGAGCAGGCCGCAGTGGCCATGTGGACACTGATCGTCGCCACCCCTGCAGATGTGCACAGGCTACAAGCGTGGCTCGACAGCAGAAATTGAACGCTGTTCGGGAGGATTGCGGAGCGCTCTGGATTTTGCGGAGCGGACCGGAAACGCGAAACCCTTGCAGGACATGGAGCGGGCGATGGGAATCGAACCCACGTCAGTAGCTTGGGAAGCTACAGCTCTACCATTGAGCTACGCCCGCGTGGCACTGGCAGAGTTTATGCGGGTGCGGGTGTCTGGCGCAATGTGCGCAGATAGGACGAGGGCCGGTTGCCCGGCCCTCGTGTCTTGCTTGCTACCCGTGGCTTACCGCGCGCTTCAGAAGTTGCCGCTGAAGTTCACGAACAAGGTGGCATCACGCGCGCTGCGCCGGGCCGTGGTGGTGCTCAGGCCGACGTTGCTCTGCAGGCCCCACAGGCCGGTACGCGCACCCAACACCACGGTGGCGTAGTTGCGATCGAAGTCCTGGCCCGGAACGGTGTACATGCCCACGTCCGGCATCGACTGCAACCAAGCGCTGGCTTCGCCGCCCTCCTTGAACTCGTGGTCGTAGGTTGCCTGCAGGTACGGTTTGACCATGGCGCCGTCCAGACGCACCTGGAAGCCAACGCGGCCGACCAGCGAGTCGACGTCCTGGCTGGCATAGCCCAGCGCAGTGGAGGTGTCGTTGCTCTCGGTGTAGCCGTCGAGCTTGATCTTCTGCCAGGTCAGGCCGGCCACCGGGCCGTACTTGACGTTGCCTTCGCCCAGCGAATAACCGGCGTTGAGCGCGGCAGTGAGATTGCTGCCGTCCGGCGAGCCGCGATGCACGCGGGTGGCTGGCCCGAGCTGCACTTCGCGGTCGACGTCGTAGCTCAGCCAGCTGTAGCTGACCTGCGCATTGACCCACACCGGGCCGGTGTACCAGCCAAAGAAACCACCCAGCGTGCTGTCGTCCTGCTTGAAGCTGCCGTTGCGGTGACCGAAGTCGGCATCCATGCGACCGAAACCGGCAAAGCCACCGAACACCATGTCGCCCGCAGTCCAATCCACACCGAACAGGCCGGCCGGCGCCATCCCGTCATACAGATCGGCGTGGTCGTAACGCTGCATGTCGCCACGCACGCTCCCCCACCAACGCATGCCATCGGCGTCCGGCTTGCCGTCCAGATGCCACGCCACCTGATCGGCGCGCGCGCGGCCGACGGCCTGCGCGGAATGGATCAGCACCTGCTGCAGACGCGGCGCTTCCAGCAGCGAGATGGCGTACTCGCCCAAAATCTGGTGCACGGCCGTGGTCGGGTGGACGCCATCGGCGAACACATAGGTGTTCTGCGCATTGGCGGCGACCAGGCTGGTCGGGTTACAGGCCGGCAGCGGCACGGCCGGGTTGCAGGCGGTGTTGGTGACATTACTGAAACCGTAGGTGCCCGGGCTGGCGACGATTTCCTGCAGCATGTGGAAGGTGTCGACCGGGATCACGCGCAGGCCGGCCGACTGCAGACCGTTGAACAAGGCGTTGTTGTAGGCGGTGGCTGCGCCGGTGCCCTGCGCCATTCCCACCGCGCCGCCAGCGCGGAAGCGCGGGGTAAGGCCGACGTCTGGAATGGTCGGCACCATGACGTACCGCGCGCCGGCATTCTGCAGGGCGGCCACGGCACCGACCTGGGCGGTGACCGCGCTACCGATGATGGCCTGCGCCTGTGCCGGCACGGTGGCCGCGGCGAGCAGATCATTGGCGCCGCCCCATACGGTGTAGAGCGCATTCGGGTCGGCGCGGCCGCCGTTGGCGGTGAGGTAGGTGTTGATCTGGCTGCTCACCGACGGTGCCGCGCCCAGCGCGCTGACCGCACTGGCCTGGATGCGCGCGCCGCCGGCGGCGTAGTTGTCGCCAATCTGGCCGTTGCCGTTCGGGGCAGCGTTGGTACCGAAATGATCGGCCACGTACTCGGCCCACACCCAGCCCGGGTTGGTGGTGAACTTGCCGGTGACAGCGCGCGAAGCAGCCGGCAGCAGCGGGTTGTAATAGCCACTGTCGGTGAGGCTGTCACCGAAGAACACCGTCCGGTCGAAAGCCGACTCGGCCATGGCCGGGGTGGCCGCAAGAGCGATGGCGATCGCCATCAGGGAGCGGATCGGGCAAAGTGTTGAAGCCATGGGAGTGCCTGCTTTGAGTGGATGGGACGACCGGACCGGCCTGCATACGTACGTCGGCGAATGGCAATGGTTTCATCCCCGCCCTCCGTGCTCACGCTGCAGTGCCGCATAACGCAAAAACGGGCGCCCGGACGGCACGCGATGCCACAATGATGACATGAACATTCAACTCAACGGCAGCCTGCGTACGCTGCCCGACAACCTGTCGTTGACCGCGCTGCTGGACCAGGAAGGCCTTGCACAGCGTCGCGTTGCTGTGGAGGTCAATGGCGAAATCGTGTCGCGCGGACGGCATGCCGAGCATGCACTGCACGAGGGCGATGTCGTGGAGATCGTGCATGCCCTGGGCGGCGGTTGACTGTCAGGTCAGGCACCCTGCCCATGCCACTTTTCACCCGGCCGACTCAAGTTCCAAGTGCAACACTTTTCTCCACTGCAGACCCGCGTTTTCTGTCAAAACACTGGCTCACGTAACTTTTGCACAATCAATGGCATGCTGGGCTGTCCGTCCATACGTTGCGCTAACAGCAGGTCTCTCGAGGTGTTGCACTTGACTCTTGAGACCGCCCCCTCACTGTCCGCCACGAGCGCGACTGGTTCTCAACCCAGCTCACCGCGCCGGACGCACAAGCGGGCGTGATGCAGTTTTTCGACAGGACGTACCCGGCGATTCGTGAACGCGCCTTCGCGGCATTGGCGCCCGATGTCAGAGCCGCGGACCTGGTTCTTTGTTGTTTCGTTGGAGGGACTCACCAACGTCTGGGCAGCAACAGTGGGGCACGGCGGTAAGTACGTCGAAGTCGTGTGTTGCAGGACCATCGGTGACGATTGAGCCGGACCACGCCCTCGCGCCGCAGCCAACGCATCCGCGCGTGATGGGTGATAATTGCGCCATGACCACTCCCTCCCCCTCCGACGCGTTGCTGATCGCCGGCAAACGCTACCGTTCGCGCCTGTTGACCGGCACCGGCAAGTTCAAGGATCTGGACGAAACCCGCCTGGCCACCGAAGCCGCTGCCGCCGAGATCGTGACCGTGGCCATTCGCCGCGTGAACATCGGCCAGGACCCCAACGCGCCCAGCCTGCTGGATGTGCTGCCGCCAGATCGCTACACGCTGCTGCCCAACACCGCCGGCTGCTACAGCGCCGAAGATGCGGTGCGCACCTGCCGGTTGGCGCGCGAACTATTGGACGGCCACAACCTCACCAAGCTGGAAGTGCTTGGCGACGAGAGGACGCTCTACCCGGATGTGGTGCAGACCCTCAAGGCTGCCGAACAACTGGTCGCCGATGGGTTCGAGGTGATGGTCTACACCTCCGACGATCCCATCCTGGCCAAGCGCCTGGAAGAGATCGGCTGCGTGGCGGTGATGCCGCTGGCCGCGCCGATCGGCTCGGGGCTGGGCATCCAGAACAAATACAACCTGCTGGAAATCATCGAAAACGCCAAGGTGCCGATCATCGTCGATGCCGGCGTGGGCACCGCCTCCGATGCGGCGATTGCGATGGAACTGGGCTGCGACGGCGTGCTGATGAACACCGCCATTGCCGGTGCGCGCGACCCGATCCTGATGGCCAGTGCGATGCGCAAGGCAATCGAAGCCGGACGCGAGGCCTTCCTGGCCGGGCGGATTCCACGCAAGCGTTATGCATCGGCATCGAGCCCGGTGGATGGCGTGATTGGATGAGTGGGTGGTCTGCTGGCGCCGTGCGTTCGACCGTCTGCATTGCGCAGCCGTCAGGCAGTGGCCGTTCGACGATGGGCGTGATCGGATCTGCTGCAGCTTCGTCCGTCCCCTCCCCCCAACCCCCGCTCTGGGCCCCGGCCCGCGCCTGCGTCGCGGGCGCTCCTGGGCACGCGCGCCCACGGCGCGCAAGCGCTGCCTCCTCGCCCCGTTGGGAGAGGGGCTTCTTTCAGCTCCTGCATGGGGTGCGATGCGGTTGTCGCGCAGGCGCGGAGCATGTGTCTGCTGACGTGACCGACCTTTCATGACCGACCCGTTTACCAGCGACGGCGCCAAGATGCCGCCCAAACCCTTCACCATCGAAGCGGGGCGTCGCCAGGTGCGCAGCTTCGTGTTGCGCCAGGGCCGCTTCACGTCGGCGCAGCAACGTGCATTCGATGAGCTGTGGCCGCGTTTCGGGCTGGAGTACCTCGGTACGCCGCGCGATCTGGCTGCCACCTTCGGCCGCGACACGCACAAGGTGTTGGAGATCGGCTTCGGTAATGGCGCTGCGTTGCGCTTTGCCGCGCAGCAAGACCCAAGCCGCGATTACATCGGCATCGAGGTGCATGCACCCGGGGTGGGCCGCCTGCTCAACGCGCTGGAGGAAGACGGCAGCACGCATGTGCGCCTGTATCACCACGATGCGGTGGAAGTGCTGGAACACGAGATCGCCGATGGTGCATTGGACGAAGTGCGCATCTACTTTCCCGACCCATGGCACAAAAAGCGCCACAACAAGCGCCGCCTGATCCAGCCGGCGTTTGCGCAGTTGCTGGTACGCAAGCTGCGCGATGGCGGCCGCCTGCATGCTGCCACCGACTGGGCCGATTACGCCGAACAGATGTGGGACGTGCTCGATGCCACACCAGGCCTGGTCAACCGCGCCGGCCCGCGCGGCCACGTCGAACGCCCGGCCTGGCGCCCGCAAACCCACTTCGAAACGCGTGGCCAGAAGCTGGGCCACGGTGTGTGGGATCTGGTGTATGACCGGGATCCGGGAGTGGGGAGTGGGGATGCGTAACAGCGATTTCCCGCATACTCGACGCCGCAGTCGCCTGACCAATCCCCACTTCCGAATCACGAATCCCCGCCCCCAATGGACACCGCGCTGACGCTGACCAACGATATGAAGCTCGTCCTCGGGCTGGTCGGTTTCACGATGGCGATGTTTCTATTCGAGCGTATTCGCGCCGACGTGGTGGCGTTGATCGTGCTGGTGGTACTGGGCGTCACCGGGCTGGTGGCGCCGGAAGAATTGTTCGGCGGTTTCTCCGGTAACGCGGTGATGAGCATCATCGCCACCACCATTCTGGGCGCGGGCCTGGAACGCACCGGTGCGCTGAACCGGTTGGCCAGCTGGTTGCTGCGGCGTTCGCACGGCAGCGAGCAGCGCCTGATGATGATGACGCTGGCCATTTCCGGCTTGAACTCCTCGTTCATGCAGAACCCGTCGGTGATGGCCTTGTACCTGCCGGTGGCCTCGCGGCTGGCCGCGCGCACCGGGCTCACCTTGCAGCGCATGTTGTTGCCGATCGCCGCCGCCATCGTGATGGGCGGCGCGCTCACCATGGTCGGCAATTCGCCGCTGATCCTGCTCAACGATCTGCTGGTGTCGGCCAACAACAACCTGCCCTCGGGCATGGCCAGCATCGAGCCGTTGACGATGTTCGCACCGCTGCCGATCGGTGTGGCACTGCTGATCGCCGCCCTGCTGTATTTCCGTTTATACGGCGACCGCAAGCTGATCGAAGAAGAACGTCTGATCAATGAAGGCGTCACGCCCTCGCGCACCGAAAGCTATTTCGCCAAGACCTACGGCATTGATGGCGATGTGTTCGAGCTCATCGTCACTGCCGAAAGCCCGCTGGTGGGCATGACCCTGGGCGAAGCCGAAGCCTTGCACGATGCGCCATTGCTGCTTGCGCTTAAGACCGGCAATGACACCCGTCTGGCACCGCCGGCCGATATGCGCATCTGGGTCGGCAGCGTGCTCGGTGCGATGGGGCCGCGGCAGGAGGTGGCCGATTTTGCGCAAAACCAGTTCCTGCGCATGTCCTCGCGGTTGCGCAATCTGGGCGATTTTTTCAATCCCAGCCTGGCAGGTATTTCCGAGGCGGTGATCCCACCCAATTCGCGGCTGATCGGCAAGAGCGCCGCCGAGTTGCGCCTGCGCAAGCAGGCCGGCATCAGTCTGCTGGCGATCAACCGCGACAAGCAGGTGATCCGTGACGACGTGCGCAGCATGCCGTTGCGCGCCGGCGACATGCTGGTCTTCCACAGCATCTGGCAAGACCTGGCGCAGGCCGCGGAAAGCCGCGATTTCGTGCCGGTGACCGACTTTCCCAAAGGCGAGCAGCGCCCGCACAAGCTCAAGATCGCGATGGCGATCTTCGCCTTCACCATCTTGATTGCGCTGACCTCGCACCTGCCGGTGGCGCTGACACTGATGACCGGTGTGGCGTGCATGCTGGTCAGCGGCGTGCTGCGCATGGACGAGGCCTATGCATCGATCAACTGGAAAACCATCTTCATGATGGCCGGCCTGATTCCGCTGGGCTGGGCGATGGACAGCAGCGGTACCGCGGCCTGGGTGGCCGGCCATACCATCGACCGCCTACCCAAAGGCATTCCGGTGTGGGCGCTGGAAATCAGCCTGGCGCTACTGACTACCGCGTTCTCGCTGGTGATCAGCCATGTTGGCGCGACCATCGTGATGGTGCCCATTGCGGTCAATCTGGCGCTTGCGGCCAACGGCAACCCGACCGCGTTCGCACTGATCGTGGCGTTGTCGGCGTCCAACAATCTGATGACCGCGTCCAACCCGGTGATCTCGATGGTGGCCGGCCCGGCCAACTACCAACCGCGCGAACTGTGGCGCGTGGGCGCGCCGCTGTCGCTGATCTACATCGTGGTGATGGTGTCGATGATCAACCTGATGTTCTGGTGGGCGGCGCGCTAATCCGGCGTTGTGCTTTAACGCGGCTAACCCCACGTCATCAACAGTGGTTCTTGGTGCTTACCCCAGCAGCACCTGCTCGTCCTCGACCCGCACAGGCACCGCAAACAACGATTGGCCGCGGCACGGGCCGCTGACGCATTCGCCACCGCGCAATTCGAATGCTGCACCGTGCGCGGCGCAGACCAACTGCCCTTCCTTGGTCTTGAGGAACTGCCCTGGCGCCCAGTCTAGCCGGCGGCCGGCGTGCGGGCAGATATTCAACCAGGCACGGACCTGCGCGCCTTCGCGATACAGCACCAGCGATTCGGCACGGCTATCCAAGCGTGCTTCGACTTCCAAAAACCCGGCATCGGGAATCTGCGTCAACGTGGCAAGCGTGGTGGGCGATGGCGACGACATGCAGGGGACCGGACGATGATGGACCTGGATTGTGGCATGCGGGCCTTGGCAACACTGGCGAGCCTGAATCGGCGGCGGGTTGAATGGAGACGACAGCATTCGCGGACAACCGGCCACAGCTTGCGCCGCACGCACCTTTCCACGCATGCCAGATGTGATCATCTTGGCAAATCGCAGCGTCAATTAACGAGATTTTCACTCAATGACATGAAACCGCAACGATACTGCCCGCTCGCTTCTTACCCGGCAGCCCACCGCCATGCCCGCTCGCATCTTCCAATTCGGCAACCTCCACCACCTGTTTGCGCCGCGCAAACCGCGTCACCCGTTGGTGCGCATTGCCGTCGGCCTGGCTGGCCTGGTCATTCTTGCGGTGCTGATCTTCTTCAGCGTGTTCGTCGGCGCAGCAATGATCCTGGGCGGCATCGCCTGGAAGTTGTTGAGCAAATCGAGCCGCCGCACGCCGCAGCAAGCGCGCGTGGTCGACGCCGAATATCACGTGGTACGCAAGTCTGCGTTGCCGTTGTCGCACTGACGACCTTGCTGCTCTAAATTCGTCGCCCCTGCCCTCCCCCCCAGACCACATCCATTGCAAGGCTTCATCTGCGTTTTCGGTGTGCTCGAATTGCCAGTGTTCGTTACGCTACGTCCTGGTTTCTGGCAGTTTTCGCCCATGCGGACACGCCGTCCTGCTGCCGAGCAATTGCCTGCCGATGAGCTGTGTCGTTCGCGTCTGGAGAACCAGATCGACTTGCGCCATCCGCTGGTCCAGCTGAGCCATCGGCTGCCGTGGAGTGCGTTGGAGCAGGCGCTGTCGCCGCGGTTGCCGGCCACCACCGGCACAGGCGGTCGGCCCGCATTGCCGATGCGTCTGATCGCCGGGCTGCTCTACCTCAAGCACGCCTACGACCTGTCCGATGAAGCGGTCTGCGAGCGCTGGCTGGAAAATCCGTACTGGCAGTTCTTCACCGGCGAGGTGGTGTTCCAGACCTGCGTGCCGTGCGATCCCAGCTCCCTGACCCGTTGGCGACAGCGTCTGGGCGAAGCCGGTATGGAAGCGCTGTTGGCGCATACGATCAACACCGCTCACGCGATGAAGGCGGTGGACGCACGCGAGTTGTCGCGGGTGATCGTGGATACCACCGTGCAGGAAAAAGCGATCGCCCATCCCACCGACAGCCGTTTGCTGGAGGTGGCGCGCAAGAAGCTGGTGCTGCTGGCCAAGCGACACGGCATCGTCTTGCGGCAGACCTATGTGAGGCAAGGTCCGGGGTTGCGCCGCAAGGCCGGGCGCCATGCGCATGCGCGCCAGTTCAAGCGCATGCGCAAGGTGCTGCGACGCCAACGCACGATCCTGGGACGGGTATCACGCGATCTGCAACGCAAGCTGGACCAGCTGGAACCGTCGGTACGTGAGCGCATCGGTGTCTGGTTGGAGCGCGCACAACGGTTGTTGGCACAGCGCCCCAAGGACAAACAAAAACTCTACGCGTTGCACGCACCGGAAGTGGAATGCATGAGCAAGGGCAAGGCAAGCAGCCCCTACGAATGTGGCGTCAAGGTCGGCATTGCGGTGAGTGCGCGCAAGGGCTTGATCGTGGGCGCACGCAGTTTTCCCGGTCATCCCTACGACGGCGATACGTTGGCCGAGCAACTGGAACAGGCGCGCGGGCTGCTGCAGGATGTGAATGTGATCCCGCAGGTGGCGATCGTGGACTTGGGGTATCGCGGGCGGGACGTGGAGGGTGTGCAGATCCTGCATCGGGGCAAAGCCAAGACGCTGACACGACGGCAATGGCGCTGGATCAAACGACGGCAAGCGGTAGAGCCGGTGATCGGACATCTGAAACAGGACTGCCGCTTGAATCGCTGCCATCTCAAAGGCGCCCAAGGCGATGCACTGCACGTGCTCGGCTGCGCCGCTGGCGACAACCTGCGGTGGCGGCTGCGCTGGATCGCCTTTTTGCGTGCCTGGTTGCAGGTGGTGCGGGCGCGCCCCTCAACGCGCTCAAGCATCATGTGGCCGGCAAACATGGCATTTGGTGTTTGAGAGGGTTTTTCAGGGGCGACTAAATAGACCCACGTGGCTGGATAACGCCCGCTACGTTTTTTATGGCCTCTAAAGGATGCTGCAACCCGCCGTGCGACGGTCGAACGGGTAAGCCCGTGTGTGCAGCATCGCGCGATGCAAGACAACGACTCAGTACATCACACAGACATGGCGCCGGCGACTCCTGACGTATAACGTGGAACGCGCACGCATCAAGTGCTCCCGCGTGCGCTGATCCTGCCGCCGTGAACCGGTTGTTTACCGCTGCGAATCAACACGTGTGTGCTGACGCACCGCTTAGACTCAATCTCCAAGTGCAACACCCTCTCAGCAGTTAGGGTATGCACATGTCAAAAAGCTATCAACACCCCAGTGCGGAAGAGCGCGCAATGCTCCAGATCGAGAGGGCGCACGGTCAAAGTGTGCGCGCGATTTCCAGGATTTTAGGCAGGAGCCCGTCGACATTGAGTCGGGAATTGGCCAAGCAGGACAGTACCACCTATTGCGCGCGCAGTGCGGGCAAGCGCTACCGCGCACGGCGTCAGCTTAGCGTCCGGCAGCGGCGACTGACGCCAGGAACGCCGTTATTCCAGCTGGTGCGAGATCATCTGGTGCTATGGCGCTGGTCGCCCCAGCAGATTGCTGCCAAGCTCTCGCATATGTATCCGGATGATCCTGCCCAGCGCGTCAGCCACGAAACCATTTACGCTAGCATCTACGCGCATCCGCGTGGGGGCTTGAAGAAGGAACTGGTCCAGGCCCTGCGTCAGCACAAGCCCAAACGCGGATGACGGCGTACAACGGCGGCCACACGCAGCTGGGTGCCGGAGGAGTTGCGGATTGTGCATCGCCCCGAAGAAGTGCAGACGCGCTTGGTCCCAGGTCATTGGGAAGGCGACTTGATCAAGGGCGCATTCAATCGTTCTTGCGTGGGCACGTTGGTGGAACGCAAGACGCGCTTTGTCGTGCTGTGCCGCATGGATGGCTGCACGGCCGCAGATGCGCTGGAAGGGTTTACCCGGCAAATGAAGAAACTGCCGGCCTCAATGCGGACAAGTCTGACCTACGATCGCGGTACCGAGCTCACGTGCTACGCCGAGCTGATGCAAGGATTGAACATCGACGTGTGGTTCGCTGATCCACATGCGCCGTGGCAGCGGGGAAGTAACGAGAACACCAACGGCCTGCTGCGCCAATTCCTGCCCAAGGGCGCCGACCTGTCCACTGTCAGCCAAGAGTATCTCAATCACATCGCACTGCTGATGAATACCCGCCCTCGTCAGACGCTCGGATGGAAGACACCAAGCGAGGCAATGGAGGAAGAAATCGCAGCACTCAAATCACGTGTTGCACTTGAATCTTGAGACTGCCCCGTGTTTGCCGACGCCTCCTCATTCGTGTGGCGGTGCCATCGCCAAACTGCGCAAGCTCCGCATTCATGCCCTGCCCCACTGAACGCGCAATGCGCAATGGTTCCGTGGTACACAAGCAAACCGCTAGACTCACGCCTCCACGTTCTTGAGGATGCGCGCATGAGCCACGATGTGATTCCCGCCGCCGAGGTTCCGCGCATTCCCGTAGTGGGCGGTGGCAGTTTTCCAGTGCACCGCATCTACTGCGTCGGGCGTAACTTTGCCGACCATGCGCGCGAGATGGGCGCCTCCGCACCGGCCTCCAAGGCCGAGCGCGGCCAGCCGACCTTTTTCATGAAGCCTGCCGACGCCATCGTGGTCGGCCACGGCGACCAGATTCCCTACCCGCCCGGCACCAAGGAACTGCATCATGAAGTGGAACTGGTGGTGGCGCTGGGCAGCGATGCGCCTGCCGGCGAGTTGCCGGTGGAACAGGCCGAGCGCCTGATCTACGGCTACGGCGTGGGGCTGGATCTCACCCGTCGCGATCTGCAGGCCGCCGCCAAGGCCAAGGGTCTGCCGTGGGATATCGCCAAGGGCTTCGATCATTCCGCACCGATCAGCGAACTGGTGCACGCCGGCGAAGTCGGCGTGCTGGAGGCCTTGAATCTCTCGCTGGAGGTCAATGGGCAGGTGCGTCAGCAGTCGTTGCTGGATCAGATGATCTGGAACGTGCCGGAGATCCTGCATGCGCTGTCCAAGCTCTATGCACTGCGCGCAGGCGATCTGATTTTCATGGGCACACCGGCTGGCGTGGGCCCGCTGCTGCCGGGCGATCAGTTCAGTGCGCGCCTGGAAAACGTTGCCGAACGCCACGGCATCATCGCCGGCTGACATCGGGCCGGCTATGATCGGGCTGCGGCAGTTGGTCCGCGACCGCAGTTGGAGTGCACTATGGGAATGGTCAGCGAATTCAAGCAATTCGCAATACGCGGCAATGTCATCGACCTGGCGGTCGGTGTGGTCATCGGCGCGGCGTTCGGCAAGATCGTCACCGCGCTGGTGGAGAAAATCATCATGCCGCCGATCGGCTGGGCCATCGGCAACGTGGATTTTTCGCGCCTGGCGTGGGTGCTCAAGCCGGCCGGCGTCGATGCCACCGGCAAGGACATTCCAGCAGTTGCTATCGGCTATGGCGATTTCATCAACACCGTCGTGCAGTTCGTGATCATCGCCTTTGCGATCTTTCTGTTGGTCAAGTTGATCAACCGCGTCACCAATCGCAAGCCGGATGCCCCGAAGGGCCCGAGCGAAGAAGTGCTGTTGCTGCGCGAGATCCGCGACTCGCTCAAGAACGACACGCTTAAGAGCGGCTAACAACCGTAGCGAGCAGCCGTCAGATGGGCGTGAACGGCGCGCTCAGAATCGGAGTGTACGAATGGTACATGCCGATTCCGAACACCGGCCGCGCCCGCCAGGGGGCTGCGCGTTGGTCTTATTAGGGCCTGTTAACACATCCGAAGCCCATCAACGACCAGAACGAAGCTGAGGAAGCCAAGGAACATGACATCCAGCTTCTCGAAGCGCGTGAAAATCCGTCGGTAGCCCTTCAAGCGACGGAACAGCCTCTCCACTTCGTTGCGCCGCTTGTACATTTCCTTGTCGTACTCCCAAGGATCGACCCGATTGGACTTGGGTGGAACCACCGGCACGAAGCCAAGATCGAGCGCCAACTGGCGGGTTTCATTGCCTTCGTAAGCGCGATCCATCAGCAGATGAACCGGCCGCTCCACTGGCCCCAGGTGTTCAAGCAACGCGCGGCCTGCGGGTGCGTCATGTGCGTTGCCAGGCGTCAATCCGAACGTGATGGCTGTTCGAGCATCTGCGGCAACCATATGAATTTTGGTGTTCCATCCGCCGCGCGATTTCCCGATGGATTGTGGGCCGTTTTTTTTAATGCGCCAGTGCCATCCGGATGCACCTTGATGCTGGTGGAGTCCAGCGAGACCGCTTCGATTTTGATGCGCACGATCTGGCAGGTCTGCAATTGGGCGAACATCCGGTCCAGCACACCGGACTTGGCCCAACGGTTAATGCGCGTGTACACCGTATGCCAGTTGCCAAAGCGCTCGGGCAGACCGCGCCATTTGCAGCCATGCTCTGCGACGTAAAGAAGGGCGTTGACTACCTGCAGGTTGGTCATGCTGACATTGCCGCGTTGCAAAGGTAGGCAATGCTCGATGAGTGCAAATTGTGCTGGCGTGATCTCCATGCCCAATAGTTTAATCGCTCGAGACATTAATGTTAACAGGCCCTAGCCGCCCTAAGCCGCCGGGTGCGCTGTAAGCAGACACACGCAACTGAAGCATCCTGTCGCGCAACGTCGCGCAGAAGGATGACCTTTCGCACGCAGGCGGGTGACTTCGCGCTGGTTGGCACTGGGCGGCACATCGGTGTACTGGCGATTGAGGCGGTTGGTACCGATCGCCGGGCTGACGCCATTTCATTCGACATTGCCGATGCCAACATGACCACTTATCCGGTGCAGGCGCTATCGAACATGAGTGTGGTCCAGCCGGCCTGCTACACGATGGCGCTGGTCGGCTACAGCTATCCGTATGCGCTGGGAACCGGCGTCACTCGCGCCAGCCCAGCGCCGGAGATGCGCACCGGAGGTTTCTATTTCCTGATTAGCCCCATCCCTCAGCCGCTAGTTGCAGGATCTGCGACGCTGCGGTTGGACAATGACCCCAGCTCAAGGCAACGGAGGTGGGAGATGGGCATCAATCTCGTGCAGTTTCAGCCAGGCTTGTCGCTGAGCGAGTTCATGGATCGCTACGGAACCGAAGCCAAGTGTTACCGGGCGTTGTATCGGTGGCGCTGGCCGAAGGGATTTCGCTGCCCGCAGTGCGGCGGCCGCGCGCGCTCGCGCTTTCGACGCGATGATCAGGTGTACTACCAGTGCCGGGCGTGCCGGCATCAAACCACCTTGCGTGCCGGCACGCTGTTGCAATCGAGCAAGCTGTCTTTGCGCCTGTGGATGCAGGCGATGTACCTGTTGACCTCCAGCAAGACCAACCTGGCAGCACTGGAGTTGAAGCGGCATCTTGGGGTGACCTACAAGGCGGCCTGGCGCATGAAGCACAAGATCATGCAGGCGATGACCGAGCGCGAAGAACCGCGAAAACTCAAGGGATTCGTGCAGATCGATGACGCGTATCTGGGCGGTGAGCGCAGCGGCGGCAAGCGCGGACGAGGTTCGGAGAACAAACAGCCGTTAGTGATCGCGGTGCAAGTGGACCACACCCACGAACACCCCGTCTTTGCGGTGATCGAGCCGGTGAAGGCCTTTGACAACGCCTCGCTGGAGGACTGGATCGCGCGCCGTCTGGAGCCGGAGTGTGAGGTCTATAAGCGACGGCCTGGCATGCTTTCGCCGTCTGGAGGAGGCCGGGCATGCCCACACCACGCTCGATACCGGCGGCGGTCGTGCTGCAACCGACGTCCAGGGAGCACGTTGGTTGAATGTGGTGCTGGGCAATGTCAAACGCGCCATCAGCGGGACCTACCATGCGGTGGGCCAGGCCAAGTATGCAAGGCGCTACCTGGCCGAGCCGGCCTATCGCTTCAACCGCCGATTCGACCTGAAACAGATGCTGCCGCGGCTGGCGACGGCGCTGCTGCGCGGCACACCTTGCCCAGAGCGCGTTTTGCGTATGGCAAGCAACTTCCATGGCTGAGGGATGGGGCTAATCAGGTTCTATTTTGGCGGGCCTGGCTGTCCGCGCTAAATCGCTTGCGCGCGCACTGCCTGGCAGTGCGCGCGCTTACGGCAGATCGAGATGCGCACACGCGCCCGGGCGAACGTCCTTGATCTGATGCACGCCACGCGCATCGAACTGCAGCCCTGCATGCGTCGGGGCAAACGCCGGCCAGGCAGGCAATCCCTTGGCATGCGGATTGCTGTGCTGCACGAACGCCGCCCAATAGCGCGGCAGGAACACCGGCGGCTGGCCGATCGGCAGATTCTTGAACAGGAACGGCAACTCGGCGCTCTGCGTCACCTGCCCACAGGGCACGGCGGTATCGAACACGGAATGCCACACCGGCACGCCCAGCGCAGCCTGACGTTGCGCCACTGTCACCGCCGGGCAGCGGAAGGTGAGATCGGTGGACAACTGCATGGACGCATTGCATTGCATTGCCGCGCGGCGCGCTGCGCGATGTCGGCGCGATGCGTGTGCAGGATGGCGTCGGCGTGGTCGGGATAGTCGCGACGCCCCCGCTTCTCGGCACCCTCCTCGCCGCCGTAGCGCAGTTCCTGCACCACATAAACCGATCAACAGCGGCACCTTGGCCTGCGCGCCGGCAGCCAGCAGTTCGGCCGGCGCACGTGGCAGCACGCGTCCATCGACCACTGCCTGCAGCCAGATGTAACCGTCGTCATCCAGTGCCGGTACATCCACGCCCTGCGCGGCCTTGAGCAGTCGCTCGGCCGGCAACGCGCGCAGCGGTTGCAGCCGCGCGGCCGGATTGTCGATGCCTGTACGCTTGGCGATGCTGACATCCACTGCACGGTTATCTTCCAGGCTGCGCGCCGGCAGGCCAACGCTGGCGGTGCCGCGCTGTTCGATGGCTGCCGAAAACAGGCCGAGCGCGAGCGGGCTGAGCATCAGCAGACCTACGTCCTGGCCACCAGCCGATTGCCCGGCGATGGTCACCCGCGCGGGGTCGCCACCGAACTGCGCGATGTTGTCGTGCACCCATCGCAGCGCAGCGATCTGGTCGAGCAAGGCGACATTGCCGGCGGCTTCGTTGTCGCCATCACTCAACTCCGGCAATGACAGGAACCCCAGCGCGCCCAGCCGGTATTGCAGCGTCACCACCAGCATGTTCTGCGCGACTAGATTGGTGGGCAGATGCCCATCGGCACTGCCAGCCACATTCGCACCGCTGTGGATCCAGGCGAACACCGGCAACGGCTCGGCCGGATGCGGCTTGGGCGTTTGCACTTCGACGCAGAGGCACTCTTCGATGCCGCGCTTGGCCATGGCGTTGTTCCAGCCCAGCGCCGGCTGCACGCACGGCGTGGCGGCTGGGTGGCGTCGCGCACTTGCGCCCATGGCGCAATCGGCTGCGGGGGCGCCAGCGCAGCGCACCCAACGGCGGCGCGGCAAAGAGAACTGCACGAAACACTGCGCTGCCTTCGTCCTGCCATTGGCCGCGCACCGCGCCATGATCGGTGCGCACCTCGGGAGCTGCGACAGGCGTTACAGCAAACGCGCTGGCGCTGAACACACAACTGCGCGCAAGCAGCAACGCAGAAAGACGCAACATCGGTGTTCTCAGGCGAGGACGCGCGCGTGCCAGGCGGCCTGGAAGACCGCAGTGGCAGAGGCGACGTTGAGACTTTCCACCTTGCCGCTACCGCGGATCGACAACTGCAGATCGCAGTCGCGGGCAAATGCGCGGTCCATGCCTTCGCTCTCCGCGCCCATCACGTAGACCAGGCGCTGTGGCAATGCCGCAGCGAAGACATCCTGGCCGCCGTCGACCAGCGTGGCGGCAATCGCGAAACCGGCCTGACGCAATTGCGCCATCGCGGTTGCGGTGTCGGGCAGTTGCACCAGCGGTACCGCTTCGGCGCCACCTTCGGCCACGCGTGCCGCCGCCCCGGACAGGCCCAGCGTGGAGCCGGCCGGCAGCAGCAGACCGGCAACACCGAAGTGTGCCGACGAGCGCAACATCGCGCCAAAGTTATGCGGGTTGCCCACCCCATCCAGCCATAGCGCGAGCACCGGGCCTTGCGGCAGGGCCGCCAGCCACTCCTGCAACGGTTGCGGGGCGACGCGCAGCACCTCGGCCACGATGCCTTCATGGTGCGCACTGGCAGCGAGCTTGCTCAGATCGGCCTCTTCCACCACGCGATAACCGATGCGTTGGCTCACGCACCAGGCCAGCAGCGCCTTGAACTGTGGAATGCGCGCCTCGCTCAGATAGAGCTTGCGCAGTGCCTGCGGGCGCGCCTTGAACACGGCCTGCACGGCGTTGATGCCGTACAGCCGCATTTCGGCGCGTGCATGGCCAGCAGCCCTGCCGGCGGCAGGACTGCCGCCCGGCGAGGCCAACGTTGTCGAGGATGGCGCCGCTGCCGGTGTGCTGCGCGGCGGCGACCGATTCCAGGGATTGCCGGCGGTGCTTCCTCGCGGGGCGCCCTCGCGAGGAGGACGCGCGCCGCGCCCATCGTGCTGCTTCATCACGTTGTCCAGGTTGTGCTGCGGTGCGACGCAGGTACTGCTACACGCATGACACGCCGGACCGCAGGAGTATCCGGCAAAGCTATCGCAGGCGAAGCAGGACCACAGGAGCGACGATAGTAAGCCACATCCCAGGTCGCCGGCAGACAAGTGCCATTACCGCCCCGCCGTCGCCACCCAGTGGGCCGCTACGCGTGCGGACATACGCAGGTCGTGCAGCCTATCGGGCTTCATGAATGGCCGCGCGCAGCCGGCCTTGCTCAAGGACGCCATTGCAGCACCATGGCCGAGACCGGATGGTGATCCAGCACATTCGCTTTCACGCGCGACAGCGCGCAACGCTCCATCAACCAGGCCACATACAGATCGACGATGAGGGTCATCAACCCTGGTTCAGTACGCGCATCCCAGCCAGTAGCCGGGCTCGGCACTGTGGCAACGTTCGCCCTGACCAAGACTGGCGCCGCTGCCGTCGCAAGCCTTCCCATCGATCACGATGTCCAGCAGCGGATCGCTCACGGCCGGTGAGGAAGGCCTTCGCCGTCGGCGCGCATATACGGATGTGCACGGCGGTCGCTGAGTCCGCGTCGCACCTGAGGATCATCGGCGTGACGCAACACCGCCTCCAGATCGTCTGCACGCCAGCGGCGCAATACGAAGCCCTCGCCGCGCAGTTGTATCGCCTGATCCATACTGGCACTCGCGGTGGTGGGCGCGTCATGCTGCCCACCACCGCGAACGCGCCATTCTACGCTTGCGTGCCTGCGCACTAGCGGATCGATTCGCCAGCGCCGACAGCCGTGGCTGCAGTGGCGTGAAGTGCGTGGTTGCTCCGAGTAACCTGTGTCGATCAACCTCTACGCAGACAACATGCGCGCTCGCACAGACCCAGACGCCGGACGCACGACTCATGCGCGTGGCCAATCTCGCCAGCCAGCACAAGCCTGCTGGTGTCCCGCAGAACTATGTGCAGACGCCATTCGGGTATTTCGCGCCTGCCTGTGTTCGTCATATTGGCGCTAGCGAACGCATTCTTGCCGACTGCGCGCTGCAACATGCCAATGGTGTCCGGGAACAATACGCACGCTGCAGCCAGGACAATTTCACCTCAAACGGTATTCGGGTACGGCCCAATGGCCTTGGCATGGACGGTCAGCAGGTCCGCCGCGGCGCGTCCAGCGCTGCCTTCAAACAGCGTCGCCCCCGGCAGCTGTCGACCACGCCTACATCAGCTCCGCCGCACACTTCAGCGGGGTGTCGCCCGGACGCATTGTGGCGAATTGGCAAGTGCCGCCGAATCCCACCAACGTGGCGAGCCAGGTGATCTACTTCTTTCCGGCATCCTGATTAGCACGCACTTTCAGCGGTGAACAGGGTGACATCACGCAGGGCCCGCTCGGACCACGGCTTGCTGGCGGCTGCGGCGGCCAGCAAGCTGGGCACCAGCCGGGTCAGATCGAAACGGCGGTTGAACCGCCACATCGTCTCTGCCAGGGAGCGCTGGGCGTATTTGGCGAATTTGAAGGCGTGATAGGCACCGTCCAGCGAACGCTTTAGGTTGGACAACACCACGTTGACCCAGCGTGCGTTCTCTGCCTCGCAGCGACTTCGACCGCTGCCTTCGATCACCGTGTGCGCGTGCTCGGCTTCCAGTGCTCGAAACGCACCGAGTCCATCACTGTAGACATCTGCTCCAGGATGCAGGCGTTGCCCGATCCATTCCGACAGCGCCGCCTTGGTGAAGCCTGGGACCGGATCCATCACCGCGCGCAATGGACGACCGTCTTCAGTGGTCTCCACGGCGATCACGAAAGGGCGCTTGTTCTCCGAGCCGCGCCCGGCCTTGCCACCGTTGCGTTCTCCGCCCAGGTAGGCATCGTCCAGTTGCACGATCCCGCCCAACTTGCGGTTCGCCTCGCGTTGGGTCATGGCCTGCATCAGCTTGTGCTTCATTGGCCACGCTGTCGGGTAGCTCACTCCCAGGTGTCGCATCAACTCCAGCGCCGACAGGTTCGTCTTGCTCTGGCCCAGCAGATACATGCCAAGCAGCCAGGTGCGTAGCGGCAGCTTGCTGTTGTCCATCACCGTGCCCGAGCGCAGGCTGGTCTGGCGATAGCAGGCCGTGCACTGCCAGTACGTGGTGCCGTGACGCTGGAATCGACTGTGCGCGGTAGCGGCGCAACGCGGACAAACAAAGCCCTGTGGCCAGCGCGAGATCTCCAACGCCTGCTCGCACTGCTGCGCGTTGCCATAGCGCTTGAGGAACGCCGGCAACGACAGCCCGGCTTGGAACTGCACACGATTCATGGCCATGATCTGGTCTCGGTGGAGCGACGGTCCTACCATCGACCGGT
This sequence comes from Xanthomonas oryzae pv. oryzae, assembly GCF_004136375.1. NCBI lineage: Bacteria > Pseudomonadati > Pseudomonadota > Gammaproteobacteria > Lysobacterales > Lysobacteraceae > Xanthomonas > Xanthomonas oryzae. Next base: position 1,736,690 of record NZ_CP031697.1, on the reverse strand, counting down.
CGGCTCTCACTGGCTGCGACTGTGCTGAAAGATCGTGCTAATCAGGTCCGGCATTGCAAATGCGATACGCCTGTCATTCTGCAACCGGTGCTGGGCTACCGCGGCAACAGCAACAGCTCGGACCTGAGCAGTTGGAACTGCTGCACGGACGGCGTCGTCTGGCATAGCGATTTCATTCCGGCCAAGAGCGGCGACGATATCAACGGGGACGTCTATGCGACATGTGCTGCCGGCAGCGTCTGCTCAAGCTGGAACATCGATACCCGCAATGTCACCAGCGGACGCAGCGTAAGACTCAGCACCACCTCCGATGGCGATCTGACCCAGATCATGGCGGGCGCGCTGGAGGTGTACTCGGTGGACAGTTGTGACGAGTATCCTGCAAGCGGCAATATCACGTTCACCGGGGTGGCCGTATACGACTACCGGATGAGGCAGGTCCAGGTCGCCGCCGTGGCAGGAGATCATCGATAACTCCGGCCTGGATGTGCAATGCAACTATCAGCTGGACACGACCTCCACCACGGCAACCATCTCCTACTAAGGCGTAATTTCGCGCCCGCAGAAAAACTGAGGGCCGGCGAACGCCGAAGGTCGTGCGGTGCGCTACCTGTGCCGCTTGCTGCATCGCCGGTGGCGGCCTTCGCCAGAATCGGCTCGGCATGCAAAAGCACTCACTCCAACCTGGCACGCTGTTGTGGCGTCAGTGCCACAGCAGCGCGTGTAGCGCTGTCGCCTGCGGCCGATGCAGGAGAACGAACCTCAATGAGGAGCGAGGATCCCGAGTCGCTCACGCCACTGCGGTGGGACCGTGCGGAACCACCGGACTGTATGGTCTTTAACGCTTGTGCGCCTGCTGTAGCGCCGCGCACAAGCGAATCGCTTCGCCGGTCTGCGCCAGGCCACGGTCGGCGCCACTGAGCTTGGCCAGGCGTGGCTTGAAGAACGCATCCAGGCGATCGGCGTCTTCCACGCTGCAGCCCCCGGACGCACCCAGCGCCGGCAAGCCGCCACCATCGAACGAGCCGCTGCGCTGCACGATGCGCTCGAAATTGGCGGTGAACCAGGTCCACATCGAATCGTGCGAGCTCTGGTAACTGTGTCCGCGCATCAGCAGGCTTTTCATTTCGCCTACCTTGATCGCATCGGTCAATGCGAAATCACGCACCTGCTTCAGCAGCGCCGGATCCTGCACCGCGCCCAGTGCGGCGATCATGGCGTTGCGCTGGGCTGGGTCGGCATGCGTGCGCAGTGCATCGATTAGCGTCTGCACTGCCGGTGCGCCGCGTTCTTGCATGGTCACTGCCAGCGCGGTGCCCAGCAGGTCCGGGTTAGCGGCGGAGAAATCCAGTGCGCCGTTGCCGCCAGCCAGTACCGCATCGCCTTGTGCGAGCAGTGCCTTGCGTACCTCTGCGTTCTGCAGACGCAGCGCGAACAGGCCGGCCAGCGACGCACGCAGTGCGGTGTCGTCGACCGACTCGCCGCTGCGCCGCGTGTAACACAGTGCACGCAAACGCGGCAGATACGCCTGTTCGGCAGCCTTGCGCAATGCGCCGCGCTGCGCCTCGGTGGTGGCCTGGTAGCGCCAGATCCACACGAAGCGATCCACCAGCGCGGTAGAGACATCGGCCGATTTCGACGGCGCCAGCTGCGTGATCGCCGCGAGCACAGCCGCGTTGTCAGCATCGCCGTGACGGTACGCCGCATTGATCGCATCGGCGTAGGCGAGCTGTTCGTTATCGTCCAACTGGCCGACCTGCCTGCCCAATGCAGCGAGCTGCTTCTTGGGCAGCGAGAAGCGGTAATAGCCCGCGCCACGCGCATTCGGGAACACCCAGGTGTTCTTGCCGGCGCCTTCCAGCACGATGCTGCCACTGCCGTCTTCGAGCAACTTGCAGGCGGTACCGACCTGCTTCTCGCCCTTGCCGTACTTCACGCATACCGGCACGCCCCATTGCTGCGCGGTGGAGCCAGTGGACCCCAGCGGCAGATAGCGCTGCTGCTGCAGTTTCACCACGGTCTTGCCGCCCTCGCGGGCAACCTCGGTCTGCAGATACGGCACGCCCGGCTGGTTGAGGAAGCTGCGGAAGGCGGCCTTGAAATCGTTGCCCTTGCCCGCCGCCTCGGCGATCGCATCGACCAGATCGTCGGCGGTGGCGTTGCCGAACGTGTGCTTGGCGATATACGCGCGCATGCCCTCGCGGAACACGTCTTCACCGACGAAGGCTTCGAACATCGCCAGCACCGCCGCACCCTTCTGGTAGGTGATGCCGTCGAACGCGGTTTCGATATCGCCATTGCCGGTGATCGGCTGGCGAATCTTGCGTGCGCTCACCAGGCTGTCGTTCTCCATCGCATGCTGCGCACCGCTGATACGGTCCAGATTGGCGTTGTATTCCGGATGCAGCTGCATGGTGATCTTCTGCTGCATCCAGGTGGCGAATGCTTCGTTGAGCCACAGGTCATCCCACCATTCCATGGTCACGGCATCGCCGGTCCACTGATGCGCCAGTTCGTGCGCGTTGACGTTGAAGGAGCGCTGCACGTTCTCGGCCGGCGAATCCTTGTCCAGCAACAGCAGCCAATCGCGGAAGGTCACAAACCCTGGGTTTTCCATCGCGCCGGCGCTGAAGTCCGGTGCGGCGACCAGATCGAGCTTGTCGAACGGATAGCCGAACGCGTAGTAGTCCTCCAGCGCGGCGATGATGGCCGGGGTTTGGTCCAGTGCAGGCGTGATGCGCGGGCCCTGGCCCTTGGCGGCAATGCCGCGCAACGGCGTGGCGTTGGGGCGCTGCGGGGTGGCCGGCATTGGCGCCACATCCACCACGTCCCATGGGCCGGCAGCGTAGGCCACCAAATACGTCGGCAGCGGCACGGTCGGGGCGAAGGTCACCGTCTTCCAGCCCTTGCCGGCCGGCTTGGTCGAGATGGCGATGGTATTGGCCAACGCCTGATCGTGGCTGGGCACGGTCAGGCTGAGGTTGAACGGCGTCTTGAACGCAGGCTCGTCGAAACCCGGGAACGCGTAGCGCGCACTGATCGGTTCCATCTGCGTCATCGCATAAGCCTTGCCCTGGTATTTCACCTGGTACAGGCCCTGCAGCTGCTGGTTGAGCGGCGCGCTATAGGCGATCTCCACGGTGAGCGTCTGCGGCTTGAGCGTGCGGCCGAAATCCAGCCGCGCCACACCGGTCTGCGCATCGGCTTCCACGTAGCCTGCGGTCAACGCCTTGCCCTTGCCGGGCTTGACCGTGACCTTGCTGACCTGCAACTCCTTGCCGTGCAGCCAGAGATGGTCGGACGCCTGCTTGAGCTGCACGCGGATGGTGGTGCGGCCGCTGAATTGGGTTTGCTCCGGGTCGATCTTGAGCGCGAGGCTGTAACGCTCCGGTACCGCCCAGGTCGGTAGGCGACCATTGGGAACCGGTTCGCCGGACGATTGCGCCAGCGCGGTTCCGCAGCACAAGGCAAGCAGGGAAGAAACAAGCAGGCAGGCGAAACGACGCATCGACAACTCCGACAATGGCAATCGTCGAAGTCCACCATATTCATCCATGACTGTCATGGGTCATTGGTTGGCGACCAGACCGAACCAACGCTGCGCCGCGCGGGCAACCGCGGCCACAACGCACGCCTGTCTTGGCTCGGCACGTCACGAGGTTCGCAGCGACGGCCACCTGTGCACCGCCTTATGAGACGTATTGCACCGCTCGGCATCCGCTGCGCACCGCGGGTATTGCGCAGCGCAGCGCGCTTCCGGACGGTCAGGCGTTCGAATGCACATGCTGGCCGCCGGCATCGATGGCCTTGCGCCATCCCCGCATCGGCGAACACCGGCAGCAGCTACGCCCGGCATCCTTCACGCATGTCCGCCCACTGAGGGTGTCTGCGCGTCCAGGGTTTCCAGCTGGCGTGCCACCGCTTCAGGCGACCTGGTGTACGGGGCGATCAGGCTGTAAAACGCCGGCACCACGTACAGCGACAACACCGTGGACAGCGAGACGCCGAAGATCACTACCACGCCAATCGTGGCGCGGCTGGCCGAGCCGGGCCCGCCGGCCACCACCAGCGGAATCGCGCCGACCACCGTGGCAATCGAGGTCATCAGGATCGGGCGCAAACGCACCGAGGCCGACGCCACGATCGCCGCATGCACGCTGCGGCCCTCGTCGCGCAACTGGTTGGCGAATTCCACAATCAGAATGCCGTTCTTGGCTGCCAGGCCCACCAGCATCACGATGCCGATCTGACTGAACAGGTTGAGCGTGCCACCGGTCAGCCACAAGCCCACCAGCGCGCCCAGCACCGCCAACGGCACCGTGAGCATGATCACCAACGGGTGCGCAAAACTTTCGAACTGCGCGGCCAGCACCAGATACACCACCAGCAGCGCCATGCCGAAGGTCAACAACACCGCACTGCCGGATTGCTGGTATTCGCGCGATTCGCCCTTCCAGTCCACTTGCGCGTATTCGGGTAGTTCTTCCTGCGCCGCCTGCTGCGCCCAGGCGATGGCATCGCCGAGTGGATAACCTGGTGCCAGGCCCGCCGTGATCGTGATTGCACGCAGGCGATTGAAGCGGTTCAAGGTGCCGGCTTCGGCGACTTCGCTCAAAGTCACCAGATTGGAAAGCGGAATCAGCTCGCCACGGTTGGAGCGCACGCGGATCGCGGTGAGATCTTCCGGCGACATGCGGCCTTCGCGCCCGGCCTGCAGCATCACGTCGTACTCCTCGCCGTTGTCGACGAAGGTGGTGACGCGGCGTGAGCCCATCAATGCTTCCAGCGCGCCGCCAATCGCAGTTACCGGCACGCCGAGATCGGCCGCGCGCACGCGATCAATATTGACGCGCATCTGCGGGCGGGTTTCCTTGTAATCGGAGTCGGGGCCGACCAGGCCGGGGTTGGCTTCCATGCGCTGCAGGATGCGATCGCGCCACTGCGCAATCTCCGCGTAATCCGGCCCGCCCAGCACCAGCTGGAACGGTTGCCCACGGCGACGCACCAGGCCTCCGCTCACCTGCGTGCGTGCACGCACGCCGCTGAGCACATTGAGTTTCTGCTGCACCTCATCGGCCACTTCGGTAGTGGGGCGGGTGCGCTTTTCCCAATCCTGCAAGAACACGCTGACCCGGCCGGTGTGCATTTCCTCGCTGCTGCCGAAGCTGCCGGGCACGCGCGGGTTGGCGCGCACGATGGGTTTGTCCGGGCCCACGAAGGGGCGCAGGATGTCTTCCACCTGATGCATCTGCCCCACCGTGTAATCGAAGCCGGCACCTTCCGGGCCGTCGATCATGATCTGGAAATTGCCGCGGTCCTCGGCCGGCGCCACTTCGGAAGGAATGCGGCCCATCAGCCATGCGCTGGCGCCCAGCGCCAACAGCATCAGCAGCGCAAAGACCCAGGTGCGGTGCACATGCCGCTCCAGCGAGCGCCCATACGCACCGGACACCGCCTGCATGCGCCCATCGAACCATTGGTGAAAGCGATTGGGTTTGGCCTGCCCATGCGCGCGCAACAACTTGGACGACATCATAGGCGTCAACGTCAGCGCCACGAAGGCCGAGATCGCCACCGCCGCCGCCAGCGCCACCGCCAGCTCACGGAACAGCCGCCCGGTATTGCCTTGCAGAAAACCGACCGGCACAAAGACCGCCACCAGCACCGCGGTGGTCGCAATCACCGCAAACGCCACCTGCCCGGTACCACGCTTGGCGGCCACCAGCGGCGGCTCGCCCAGATCGATGCGGCGCTGGATGTTTTCCACCACCACGATGGCGTCGTCCACCACCAAGCCGATACACAGCACCAACGCCAGCAAGGTGAGCAGGTTGATCGAAAAATCGAACGCATACAGCGCGATAAAGGAGGCGATCAGGCACACCGGCACCGTCACCGCGGGGATCAATGCGGCGCGCGCGCTACCCAGAAACACCCAGATCACCACCAGCACCAGGACCACCGCTTCCACCAGCGTGTGATAAACGCGCTCCACCGCGGCGTCGATGAAGGTGGTGGTGTCGAAGGCGACGAAAATATTCGTGCCCTGCGGCAGCGACTTCTGCACTTCTATAGCGCGCGCGCGTGCTTTGCGGGCCACATCCAGCGCGTTGGCGGTGGAGTTACGCACGATGCCCAGGCCCACATTCGGCACGCCGTTACTCTGGAAATACGCGCGCCGCTCGGCCGAGCTCAGCTCGACCCTGGCCACGTCGCCCAGACGCACCACGTAACCGCCCTCGCCCTTGTTCAAGGGCAGCTTGGCGAAGTCTTCGGGCTTGAGATAACTGCGCTCCACGCGCAAGGTGAAATCGCGCTGCGCCGATTCGATACTGCCGGCAGGCACTTCCACATTTTCGTTCTGCAGCGCCGCTTCCACATCGGCGACAGTGAGGTCGCGTGCGGCCAGTTGGTCGCGGTCCAGCCAGATGCGCATTGCATAGCGCTGGCGTCCGCCGATCCGCACCTGCGCCACGCCATCCAGGCTGGAAAAGCGGTCGACGACATAGCGCTCGGCATAGTCGGACAGCTGCAGCGTGTCCATGGTGCTGGAGCTCATGTTGAGCCACAGGATGGGGTCGGCGTCGGCTTCGACCTTGGAAATCTCCGGCGCGCGCGCCTGGTCAGGCATGCGGTCGGACACGCGGCTGACCGCGTCGCGCACATCGTTGGCGGCCGCTTCCACATCGCGCGATTGCACGAATTCGATGCTGATATCGGAGGAGCCATTGCGGCTGTGCGCTTCAATGGTGGAAATGCCCTCGATGCCGGCCAGCCCGTCTTCCAGTACCTGGGTGATGCGGCTTTCCACCACTGCCGCCGAGGCACCGGTGTATTCCACATTCACCGAGACGATGGGCGGGTCGATCGCCGGCAACTCGCGCAGGGTGAGGCGGGTGAACGACATCACCCCCAGCACGATCAGCAGCAAACTCATCACCACCGCCATCACCGGGCGGGTGATCGACAGGTCGGAGAGTTTCATTGTGCTGCCGCCTGCGGGCGGGTCGACGCAGGCGGTGCCTGGTCCACGACCTTCAAGCCCACACGCAGCTTGCCGGTGCCATCCACCACGATACGCTCACCGGCTTTGACGCCTTCGAGAATTTCCACCTTGCCATCGCGCCGCTCGCCCACGCGCACATCGGCGCGCTCCACGCTGCTATCGGGCTTGACCCGGAACACATACGACTCGCGCCCCACCTGCACCACCGCAATTTCCGGGATCACCACCGCCTGCCGCGCCGGCTGGAACAGCCGCACATCCAGCAGCATGCCTGGCCGCAGCCGGCGATCGTCGTTGGGGAAATCCGCGCGTACCGTCACCGAGCGCGTGGTCTCGTCGATCCGCGAATCGATGGTCACCACTTCGCCTTCGAACTGCGCGCCGGGATAGGCCGCTGCGCTGCCGCTGACCGAATTGCCGACCTGCACTAGGCCGAATTGCGATTCTGGCACCTGGAAATCCACGTACATGCGCGCCACATCGTCCAATGTGGCGATCACCGTGCTGGAGGTGATCAACGCGCCAGGACTGATCTGGCGAATGCCGAGTACGCCGGAAAACGGGGCGCGCACCTCGCGGTCGGTGATTTCCGCGCGCATCTGCTGCACACGCGCCTGCGCGGCATCGCGTAGCGCACGCTGCGTATCCACGGTGGATTTGGCCACCAGTTGCTGGCCAACCAGACTCGACTGCCGGCGATACAACTGGTCGGTTTCTTCGAAGGTGGCCTGTGCGGCGGTCAGTGCCGCCTGTTGCGAATTGCCGCGCAAACGCAGCAGCAATTGCCCGGCCTTGACCTCGTCGCCGCTGTCGAAATACACCTGCTCCACCACATCGCTGACCGCAGCGGTGAGCGCCACCGATTCGCGCGCACGCACCGTGGCGATCGACTGCACGGTCGAGTTCCAGGGTTGGGTGGTCACCGCCTGCATAGAGACCGGAATGGGTTTGGCAGCGGCTGGCGTGCTGGCCTGACGGCTACAACCGGCCAGGACAGCGGCCAACAAGAGCGCGGCGCAGACGCGCGCGCTGGGCAGAACAAGCATCAGAACATCCTGGCGGGGTACGTCGAAAGTTTACCGACCTAGCCGCCATGAATTGACAGAAAGGACGCGCTTTGCACCATGACCAAAGACCCTTGCCGCCCTTGGCACATGGGCCGACTCAAGTTCCAAGTGCAACACTTTTCTCCACTGCAGACCCGCGTTTTCTGTCAAAACACTGGCTCACGTAACTTTTGCACAATCAATGGCATGCTGGGCTGTCCGTCCATACGTTGCGCTAACAGCAGGTCTCTCGAGGTGTTGCACTTGACTCTTGAGACCGCCATGGGCTGGCCAGCGCGACTATGACGTTGCTGCACCTCCGTCACTCGGGCGCAGCCGGTGCGCCTTGACTGCATGTATGGGTTCATACACCGCCAGTGTGCACACTGACCGCGCTCACCTGACGACCGCCTGCGCTGCCGTAGTAGCCGCTGTTAGGGAACCTCTGAACAACGCACCACAAATGCGAGACACTATTTGTTCGGAATGAGGAGGCATCCATGCAACTGACGTTCGGTGACGCCGAGGGCCTGGGCAAGCGCAAGCAGACCCGGCGCGAGATCTTCCTTGCGGAGATGGAGCGCATCGTGCCGTGGAAGCGACTGCTTGCCCTGATCGAGCCGCACTATCCGGTGTCAGGACGACCGGGTCGGCAGCCGTACGCGCTGGCGACGATGTTGCGGATTCATCTGTTGCAGCAGTGGTATGCGTTGAGCGATCCGGCGATGGAAGAGGCATTGCACGAGATCCCGACCCTGCGGCGTTTTGCCCAGCTCGGCGGCTTGGATAACGTTCCAGACGAGACCACGATTCTCAACTTTCGCCGTTTGCTGGAAACCCACGGCATTGCCGCTCGGATGCTGGAAGCGGTCAACGCCCATTTGTCGCGCAAGGGGCAGAGCCTGCGGTCGGGCACGATCGTCGATGCGACGCTGATCGCTGCGCCCAGTTCGACCAAGAATGCCGATCGTGCGCGCGACCCTGAGATGCATCAGACCAAGAAGGGCAACCAGTGGTATTTCGGGATGAAGGCGCACATTGGGGTGGATGAATTTTCCGGGCTGGTACACCACGTGCAGTGCACCGCAGCCAACGTGGCCGATGTCACGGTGACGCACGCATTGCTGCACGGCAAGGAAGACAGCGTGTTCGGCGACAGCGGCTACACCGGTGCGGAAAAACGTGACGAGTTGCAGAGCTGCGAGGCTGCATTTTTCATTGCCGCCAAGCGCTCCACGATTCAAGCCATTGGCAACAAGCGCGCGCGTGCTTGGGCAGAACGTTGGGAACACTTCAAGGCAAGCGTGCGCGCGAAGGTGGAGCACCCATTCCGGGTGATCAAGCGGCAGTTCGGCTACACCAAGGTGCGCTATCGCGGCCTGGCCAAGAACACCGCACAGGTGCAGACGTTATTTGCGCTGTCGAATCTGTGGATGGTGCGCCGGCACTTGCTGCCGGCCAGGGAATAATGCTGCCTGGCGGCAGCCAAAACCGCCAGAACGTTGCAAAAATCGCACCCGACTCAGCATTTTTCCAGTCATTGAAATGCAAGAAGCTGGAATTTTAGAGGTTTGATGGGTTGTTCAGACCTTCCTTAGCGTTCCAGACCCAAATACTCGAGCACGTGGCGCGCCAGTGCCTCTACATTCTCACCATCGGCGTGAAGATGGATCTCCGGCGTTTCGGGCGCCTCGTACGGCGAGTCGATGCCGGTGAAATTGGGAATCTGCCCGGCACGCGCCTTGCGGTACAGCCCCTTCACGTCGCGTGATTCGGCAACCGCCAGCGGCACGTCTACGAACACTTCGACAAACTCGCCCTGATCGAAGCGCTCACGTGCCAGCTGCCGCTCGGCACGGAACGGCGAAATGAAACTCACCAGCACGATCAGGCCGGCATCGGCCATCAAACGTGCCACCTCCGCTACGCGGCGAATATTCTCCACGCGATCTTCGTCGGTGAAGCCCAGATCGCGGTTGAGCCCGTGGCGCACGTTGTCGCCGTCCAGGATGAAGGTGTGATAGCCCAGGGCGTGCAGGCGCTTGTCGACCAGGTTGGCAACGGTGGACTTGCCTGCACCCGACAGGCCGGTGAACCACAGCACGCGCGGCGCCTGGCCCTTGATGCGCGCACGTGCGCTGCGGTCCACGTCCAGATGTTGCCAGTGCACGTTGCCGGCGCGGCGCAAGGCGAATTCCAGCGTGCCGGCAGCCACCGTGGCATTGCTCTGGCGGTCGATCAGGATGAAACCGCCGAGCACGCGGTTGCGTGCGTAGGGCGAGAACGCGATGGGTTCGTCCAGCGCCAGATTGCAGTAACCCACTTCGTTAAGCTCCAGCCGTTTGGCGGCCAGCCGCTCCTGCGTGTTCACATCGACCTTGTGCTTGATCTCGCTGATGCTTGCAGTGACCGTGCGGGTGCCGATCTTGAGCCAATACGGGCGCCCGGGCAGCAGCGCGGCATCGTCCATCCACAGCAGATGCCCAGCGAACTGGTCCGCCACTTCGGGCGGATCGTCGACAGCGGCGATGATGTCGCCACGGCTGATGTCGATCTCATTGCGCAAGGTCAGCGTCACTGCCTGCCCGGCGCGAGCGCTGTCCACCTCGCCGTTGGCATCGAGCACGCGTGCCACCTGCGTACGGCGCCCGGACGGCACCACCACTACTGCATCGCCCACCTGCACCTGGCCGGCAGCGATCGTGCCTGCATAGCCACGGAACTGCGCGTTGGGGCGATTGACCCACTGCACCGGCAGACGCAGGCCGCTACCTGCCTCCGGCGGTTCGAGCTGCACGGTGTCCAGATGCTGCAGCAGATGCGGGCCGCTGTACCAAGGCATCCGAGTCGAAGCGCTGGACAGATTCTCGCCCGCCAGCGCCGATAGCGGAATGCACTGCACATCGGCGATGCCCAGCTGCGCGGCGAGCGCGGCGTAGCCTTGTGCAATGTCGGCGAACACCTGCGCGTCGTAGTCCACCAGATCCATCTTGTTGACCGCCAGCACCACATGGCGGATGCCGAGCAACGACACGATATAGCTGTGCCGACGGGTCTGCGCCAACAAGCCCTTGCGCGCATCCACCAGCACCACCGCCACATCGGCAGTCGACGCACCGGTGGCCATATTGCGCGTGTACTGCTCGTGCCCGGGGCAATCGGCCACGATGAATTTGCGCCGGTCGGTATCGAAATAGCGGTAGGCCACATCGATGGTGATGCCCTGCTCCCGCTCGGCCGCCAGCCCATCCATCAACAACGCGTAATCGATGCTCTCGCCCTGCGTGCCATGCCGGCGGCTATCGCTTTCCAGCGCCGCAAGCTGATCGTCGAACAAGCGCTTGCTGTCGTACAGCAACCGCCCGATCAAGGTGCTCTTGCCATCGTCCACGCTACCGCAGGTGATGAAGCGCAGTAAGGGCTTGGATTCGTGCTGCTGGAGGTAGGCACCAATGGTGCCCGGAGTGAGGAGTGGGGAGTGGGGATTCGCCAGAGCGCTCCCGTCGATCTTTCCGCTCGCCGCGAATTGCTCCTGCGAATCCCGAATGCCGACTCCCGAATCACTGCCCATCAAAAATACCCCTCAACCTTTTTCTGTTCCATTGATGCGCCCGGTGCGTGATCGATCATGCGGCCTTGGCGCTCGGAGCTGGTGCTGACCAGCATTTCGGCGATGACCGCTTCCAGCGTGTCGGCACTGGATTCGATCGCACCGGTGAGCGGGTAGCAGCCCAGCGTGCGGAAGCGCACCGAACGCAATTGCGGGGTTTCGCCTGGATGCAACGGCAAACGCGCGTCGTCGACCATGATCCAGGCACCGTCGCGTGCCACCACCGGGCGAGGGGCGGCAAAGTACAGCGGCACCACCGGAATTTTTTCGCGATAGATGTACAGCCAGACATCCAGCTCGGTCCAGTTGGAGAGCGGGAACACGCGCACGCTTTCGCCGGGCTTGGTGCGCGCGTTGTAGAGATTCCACAGTTCCGGGCGCTGGTTCTTCGGGTCCCAGCGATGGCGTGCATTGCGGAACGAGAACACACGCTCCTTGGCGCGCGATTTCTCTTCGTCGCGGCGCGCTCCGCCAATGGCCGCATCGAAGCCGCCCTGCTCCAACGCCTGTTTCAGACCCTGGGTCTTCATGATGTCGGTATGCACGGCGGCGCCGTGGCTGATCGGGCTGACGTCTTGGGCGACGCCATCAGGATTGATGTGCACACGCAGATCCACCCCGGTTTCGGCCGCACGGCGGTCGCGGAAGGCGATCATTTCGCGGAACTTCCAGCGTGTGTCGATGTGCAGCAACGGGATCGGCGGCCGCGACGGCGCAAATGCCTTGAGCAGCAGATGCAGCAGCACCGAGCTGTCCTTGCCCACCGAATACAGCATCACCGGAGCCCGGAATTCGGCAGCGACTTCGCGCAGGATATGGATGCTTTCGGCTTCGAGCCGGTCGAGATGGGACAGCGGCGGCAGGGTCATCGGACTATCGTGGGTGTCGGCAGGCAGACCAGCCGATGGTTAGGGCAAGGCGTTGCAGTGTGTGCTGCGCCGATGACTGGACGAAATAAGCGGCCGGCATAACGCGATAACGGCTGTTCCTTTCAGGTGGGCGCAACGCTTCCCTAACATCGCCTCTCTCATCCAAGCCACTGGATCCGAATGACCGCCGCCAGTTCCGCGCTACCGCCCAGCCCCTTGCCCGACGAACGCAAGGCGCTGCTGGACCGGTTGGTCGACGGTCTGGACACCGCAGCGCTGTGGTGGCTGTCCGGTTACACCGCCGGGCTGGCGCAGGGCCGGCCGCCGCGCTCGCTGGCAGTGTTGCCTGGTGGACACGCACACGCAATCGCCCAGGAAAGTCAGCGCCTGACCGTAGTCTACGGCAGCCAGACCGGCAATGCCCGCCGCGAGGCCGAGCATCTGGCCGCCGATGCCGAAGCCGCGGGCCTGAACGTGCGCTTGCTGCGCGCCGACACCTACCCCACCCGCGAACTGGCCAACGAGCGGCTGCTGTACGTGGTGATCAGCACCCAGGGCGAAGGCGACCCGCCGGACGATGCCATCGGTCTGGTCGAATTCCTGACCGGCCGCCGCGCGCCCAAGCTGCCCGAGCTCAAGTACGCGGTACTGGGCCTGGGCGATTCCAGTTATGCCGATTTCTGCGGCGTCGCGCGGCGTATCGACGAGCGCCTGGCCGAACTCGGCGGCAGCCGCGTGCAGCCGCGTGGCGAAGCCGATCTGGACATCGACAGCATTGCCGTGCCCTGGCGCACGCAGGCGCTCAAGCATGCCCGCGAGCAACTCAAAAGCGGCCCGCACTCGGCCACCGTCACACCGCTGCGCAGCAGCCCGGCGACGCCGGTGTGGTCGCATCAACAGCCGTTCGCTGCCGAGCTCCTGTCCACTCAGATCCTCAGTGGACGCGACTTCAAGGGTCCTGGCTTTCGCATGTATGCCACGCCCGGCAAGCGCGTGCGGCATCTGGAATTTTCGCTGGACGGCAGCGGCCTGAACTATGAGCCGGGCGACGCGCTGGGCATCCGCCATCGCAATCCGCCCGCGTTGGTGGATGCCGTGCTGCAGACCTTGCAGCTGAACGGCGATGCTGCGGTCACCGTCGGCGAGGAGACGCTGGCGTTGAGTGCCTGGCTCGCCACGCGGCGCGAACTGACCAAGCTGTCGCGGCCGCTTCTCGCCGCTCACGCCGAGCGCGCAGGCGCACAGGAACTGCAAGCGCTGCTCGCCCCCACCCAGACTGCCGGCCTGGCGTCGCTGCTCGCCGATCATCAGGTGATCGACGTGCTGCGCCGCTGGCCGGCGGATTGGGACCATGCCGGCCTGCTTGCTGCGCTGCGGCCGCTCACCCCACGGCTGTACTCCATTGCCTCCAGCCGCAAGCGCGTGGGCGATGAAGTGCATCTGACCGTGGACGAAGTCACCTACCAGGCGCATGGGCATGCGCATCTGGGGTCGGCCAGCGGTTTCCTGGCTGCACTTGCCGAAGGCGACATCGCCCCGGTCTACATCGAACCGAACGCGCGCTTCCGCGTGCCGGCCGATGCCGATCGCGACATCCTGATGATCGGCCCGGGCACCGGCGTGGCGCCGTTCCGCGGCTTCGTGCAGGAGCGCGCGGAAACCGGCGCTAATGGCCGCAACTGGTTGTTCTTCGGCGCCCAGCATTTCAATACCGATTTCCTGTATCAGGCCGAGTGGCAGCTGGCCCTGCAACGCGGCGAACTGCACGCGCTGGAAGTGGCGTTCTCACGCGACCAGGCGGAAAAGCTCTACGTGCAACACCGCCTGCGTGCGCGCGGCGCCGAGGTCTATGCCTGGCTGCAAGGCGGCGCGCATGTGTATGTGTGCGGCGCCACCAGCATGGGCAAGGACGTGCACGCCGCCCTGCTCGACATCGTCGCCAGCCACGGCGCCTTGGATGCCGAGGCCGCCAGCGCGTATCTCACCCAACTCCAGGTGGAGGGGCGGTATGCGCGGGATGTTTATTAATTCAGGGATTGGGGAGTCGGGATTGGGGAGTCGTAGGAGCGGATGTCCACAATCGTTCTGTTGTGTGGGTAATGCCCGCGCGTTGTTGCTGCCAATCCCCAATCACGCATGCCGAATCCCGTCATGAGCCACTCCGTCGAAGACATCAAATCCGAAAGCCGCCGCCTGCGTGGGTCGCTGGAACAGAGCCTGGCCGATGCGGTGACCGGTGCGCTGCGTGAGGATGATCAGACACTGATCAAGTACCACGGCAGCTACCAGCAGGACGACCGCGACATTCGCGACGAGCGGCGGCAGCAGAAGCTCGAACCGGCGTATCAGTTCATGATCCGCACGCGCACCCCGGGCGGGGTGATCACGCCCGCGCAGTGGCTGGCATTGGATGGCATCGCCACCCGCTATGCCAATCATTCGCTGCGCATCACCACGCGCCAGGCGTTCCAGTTCCATGGCGTGATCAAGCGCGAACTGAAGGCCACCATGCAGGCCATCAATGCCACCTTGATCGATACGCTGGCGGCGTGCGGCGATGTCAATCGCAATGTGCAAGTGGCCGCGAACCCGCTGCTGTCGCAGGCGCATGCCACGCTGTATGCCGATGCCGCATGCGTCTCCGAGCATCTGTTGCCCAACACGCGGGCGTACTACGAAATCTGGCTTGACGAAGAGCGCGTGTCCGGCTCCGGCAACGAGGACGAGCCGATCTATGGCGACCGTTATCTGCCACGTAAATTCAAGATCGGTTTCGCCGCGCCGCCGCTCAACGATGTGGACGTCTTCGCCAATGACCTGGGTTTTATCGCGATCCTGCGCGATGGGCGGTTGCTCGGCTACAACGTCAGCATCGGTGGTGGCATGGGCGCCTCGCACGGCGATGCGCAGACCTGGCCGCGCGTGGCCAACGTGATTGGTTTTGTCACCCGCGATCAGTTGCTCGATATCGCCACTGCGGTGGTCACCACGCAGCGCGACTTCGGCAACCGTGCAGTGCGCAAACGCGCGCGTTTCAAGTACACCATCGACGATCATGGCTTGGATACCATCGTGGCCGAGATCGCGCGCCGCGCCGGCTTCGCGCTGCAGCCGGCGCAGCCGTTCGCGTTCGAGCACAACGGCGACCGCTATGGATGGGTGGAAGGCGAAGACGGGCTGTGGCACCTGACCCTGTCGCTGCCGGCCGGCCGCATTGCCGATACCGACACGGCAACGCATCTGAGCGGGCTGCGTGCGATCGCACAGTTGAACGTCGGCGAATTCCGCATGACGCCCAACCAGAACCTGGTGATCGCCGGCGTGCCGGCCAGCGAGCGTGCACGCGTCGATGCGCTGGTTGCGCAGTACGCGCTGGATGCCGGCAATCGCTCTGCCAGCGCCCTGGCGCGCGGCGCGATGGCCTGCGTGGCATTGCCCACCTGCGGCCTGGCGATGGCCGAGGCCGAGCGCTATCTGCCCGATTTCAGCGCTGCATTGCAGCCGTTGCTGCAGCAACACGGGCTGGCCGACACGCCTATCGTGTTGCGTTTATCCGGCTGTCCGAATGGCTGCTCGCGCCCGTATCTGGCCGAGATCGCGCTGGTGGGCAAAGCGCCCGGGCGCTACAACCTGATGCTGGGTGGCGACCGCCGCGGCCAGCGGCTCAACACGCTGTACCGCGAAAACATCACCGAGCCTGAGATCCTGGCCGCACTGGAACCGCTGCTGGCGCGCTATGCCGCCGAACGCGACCACGCCAACGATGAAGGCTTCGGCGATTTCCTCCACCGCGCCGGCCTGATCGCATTGCCGTCTTACCCCACGCACCGTCGCCTCGATCTGGAATTGCTCGCATGACCGCGCTACCTGCCGCATCGATCACCTCTTCCGCGTTGGACGATCTGGACGCGCTCAATGCGCAGCTGGAAGGCCTGCGTGCCGACGAACGCGTGGCCTGGGCGCTGCAGCACGGCCCGCAGGACGCGGCGCTGTCGTCCAGCTTCGGCGCGCAATCGGCAGTGACGCTGCATCTGCTCAGCCAGCAACGCCCGGACATCCCGGTGATCCTGATCGACACCGGCTACCTGTTCCCGGAAACCTACCGCTTCGCCGATGCCTTGACCGAACGGCTCAAGCTCAATCTCAAGGTATATCGCCCGCTGGTCAGCCGCGCCTGGATGGAAGCGCGCCACGGCCGCCTGTGGGAACAAGGCATGGTCGGCATCGATCAGTACAACAACCTGCGCAAGGTCGAACCGATGCGCCGCGCCTTGGACGAACTCAACGTGGGCACCTGGTTCACCGGCCTGCGCCGCAGCCAATCCGGCGGCCGCGCGCAGACGCCAATCGTGCAGAAGCGCGGTGAGCGCTACAAAATCAGCCCCATCGCCGACTGGACCGATCGCGACGTGTGGCAGTACCTGCAGGCGCACGAGCTGCCGTACCACCCACTGTGGGAACAAGGCTACGTGTCCATCGGCGATTTCCACACCACGCGTCGCTGGGAACCCGGCATGCGCGAGGAAGACACGCGCTTCTTTGGCCTGAAGCGGGAGTGCGGCATCCACGAGGATATCTAGCCGCGGCAGCCCACTGCGATGCGCGCTTGTACCGAGGGCGCGTTCATCAGAATGTGCGGCGTCTGCCTGGGCATGCTGCATCCAGTCATGATCGCAACGTACTGCCATCAGCGCTTCGGCATCGGCGCGCGCCCATCATCCTGCTGCCGCATCCGCTTGCGTACGCTGCATCCAGTAACGATCCAATACCCACATCAGCACGAACGACAGGCCGACCAGCGGGAAGATCAGCCCGCACAACACCAGCAGCACCAGCAGGCCGCGTAGCGTCCGTGGATCGGCCGGCAACGGCGGCACGCCCAGCCCTCCGCTTGGGCGGCGCTTCCACCACATCACCGCCGCGCTGACGCACAACAGCACAATCGCCAAGCAGGCGAACAACAGGATCAACTGGTTGGCAGTGCCGTACTGCTGCCCCAGGTGCACGTTGATGCCCCATTCCAGCAGCTTGGCCAGCGGCCCGTAGTCGCGGTAACGCATGTCCAGCAGCACCGTGCCGCTGTATTGATCCAGATGGATCACGCGCTGACGCTGCAGATCGGCCGGATATACCGTCGCGGTATAGACCCCGGTCGCACCACGCGGCGGTGCCACGCTATATCCCGGCAGGATGCCGCGTGCATCGAAGCGCGCAATCGCCGCATCCAGGCCGATCGCTCCCCGTCCCGGCCCAGCAACGCCGCCGGCATCGCCATTGGCAGCATGCGCGCTATCTGCCGAGTGCGCGTGTTGGGCTGACTGCTCTGACTGGGCTATGTGCTCTTCGTGCTCTTCGTGGTCTGCATGCCCTGGGGCTACCGTGCGCGCCGTGTGCCCGGAGTACTCGTTGCCTAACTGCAGCCCATTCGCGTGCTCGCCATGCAGCGGCTCATCCCCCCTTCAGCCAGGCGTGCAGGCAACACAGACTCCGGCAAGCGCGCCTGCCGCAACGACCACGCCGGCTCACCACTGTCTGCCAACCGTTGTTGCGACATCGGCTGCTGCACACGCAACCCGGCGGGATAGCCAAAATCATGCCCATTGGCCCAGCGATTGACCTGCGCACCCCAGAGCCACGACCACGGCATGCCGGTCAGCGCCAGGAATAGCAGGATCGCGCCACCCCCGGCACCGGTCACCGCATGCAGGTCGCGCCAGAACAGTCGCTGTTTCGGCTTGCCACGCACACTGATCACCACGCCACGTCGCCCGCGCGGCCACCACAGATACACACCGGTGAGCACCAGCACGATCGCCCAACCGCCCGCCATTTCGATCAGGCCACGCGCATATGGCCCGACCAACGCCAGGCTGTGCAGCCGGCGGATCGTCCAGCTCAGCGTGCCGTGCTCCGGCAAGGCGCCCAAGACCCGCGCACGGTATGGATCGACATAGACCACCCGCCGCGCCCCATGTGCATCTACCAGCCCGATCTCGGCACTGGCATCGGCGCGCTTGGGCGTAATGTAGACAAACAAGCTTCCGCCGTAGCGCTGTTGTGCAGCGGCGACCAACTGCTGTGCAGGCATGCGCGTATCGCCTACCGGCACCACCTTCAAATCATGGTGCACGCTGCGATCGATCGCGCCCTGATACAAGAACGCGGCCCCGGTCACCGCCAGCCAGATGATGAAAGGCAGCACCAGCAGTCCGGCATAGAAATGCCAGCGCCATACCGCGCGATAGAAGCGCCAGCGGCTACCTTGGCGTGCCTCGGCGACGCCACTGCCGTCCGTCATTGCATGCATCAGAAGCTCCAATCCCACGACAGCGACAACGCACGCCCATCGCCGGGCGAATAGCCGGAGGTGCCGCTGTCGTACCAGGCGTACACATACGCACGATCGGTGACATTGCGCAGCTGCAGGCTGAGCGCGTTGCGCGCATCCACATTCCAGCGCGCGCCCAGATTGAGCAAGGCATCGCCACCGGCACGGCCCAGCGTATTGGTGCGCTCCAGATAGTAATCACCTTGCGCGTTGCCCCAGGCGCTCAACTGCACCGCCGAACTGAGCTGCCACTCCAGCCCGGCGGTCGCCAGCCAGTGCGGCACGTTTTCGATCTCCTTGCCGCGCGTGGCCGATGCGCTCGGATCGGGGGTGGCGATCATGGCCTTCTGCCGCGAATACGATACCCATGCGCGCCAGTGCTCAGCCGGCTGCAGGTTGAGCTGCGCATCCCAACCGCGCCGCAACGTGCGGCCGACATTGGCCACAGCGCCAATGCCCACCACGCCATTCACGCCAAGAACGGTCGCCACTTCACCGGATGCGCGTTGCTCCCAATACGCCAGGCGCCCATCCACCAGGGTCGACGGTGCGAACTTGAAGCCGGTCTCCCAACCGTCGTTGATCGATGGCCCCAGATCGCCGGACTGGCGACGGTAGGCACCATCGCCGCTGCCGATCTGGAACGTGCGCCCCCAGTTCGCATACACGCTGCTCTGCCCGCCCACGCGGTAGCTCGCGCTGAACTTGGGTTGCTTGATGGTGCCGTAGTCATAGGTCGGCGCAACGCTGCCGGCCAGCACATCGTGCAACTGCCCATCGACGCGGTCGATGCGATACCCCGGCACCAGCTGCAAGCGCGCAAACGGCGTCAGCACCGCCTGGACATACGCACCACGTGTGCGCAGGTCGTAATCCCAATCGCGCAACTGCGCACCGCGTACGCGGGCCACGGTGCGGTACCGCTGCGACTGATTTTCCTGCCACTGCGCATCCACGCCGGCTTCGAGATTGGCATTGAGCGCGCCCCAGTCCGGCTGCCAGTTGCTACGCAGCAACAGCCCGCGATGGGTCTCATCGGTATCGCGTTCCTGCTGCAGGCCGGCAGCAGAAAACCGCACCCAGCGCTGATTGCGGTAGTCGTTCTGGTAGGCCTTGGCGCTCCATTGCGCCTGCTCACCGAGCTCGCCGTCCGCATGCAACGCGGTCTGACGCAGGCGGCGCTGGCTGCGGTCGTTCTGCGCATAGTCCGGCGAGCTACGCGGCGCCGCACGCGCGGTGGCGGCGTCCAGATAGCCGGCTTCCAGTGCATGGTTGTCGTAATAGCGCGTGGTGAGTCCGGCGCGGAATGCACCGTCCGGGTCGGTGTAAAACCATTTGCCCGCTACGCTGCGTTTACGCGCATCGGCATGATCGCGATAGCCGTCCGAGTCGCGCCAGGCCAGCATATAGTTCTGGCTCCATGCGCCCTGCTCGAAACCTTTGCTGAGTTGCACCTCGCGCGCATCGAAGCTGCCGGCCGTCACGCTCAAGCGGCCATCGTTGCCGCCGGTACGGGTCAGCACGTCCACGCTGCCGGCAATGGCGTTCAAGCCATAGCGCGCGTCGTTGGTGCCGCGCACGATCTCGATCGCGCTGATGTCCTGCGGAAACACGGCATCCAGGTACGGCATGGCGCCGGCATTGTCGTTGCTGGGAATGCCGTCGATCAGCAGTTTCACCGCATTGATGCGCCCCTCGCCATTGAAGCCGCGGAACGAAAACCGCCCTGCATCCGTGCCCATGCGGAACTGGGTGACCTGCACCCCGGGCGCACGCATCAGCAGTTCCCAGCTGTAGTCCACGTGTTGATCGTGCAGCAGCTCGCCGCCGATCACATCCACCGAGCTCAACACGCGCGCCGTACTCGGACTGCGCTGCGCGTGTTCGCGCACCTGCACCTTGCCCAGCGTCAGTGCCGCATCCTGTGCCTGCACATGGCATGCCGGCCCCCACACCAGCGCCAACGACGGCGCATACCACATCGTTTTCAACAACCTTAGACGCATGACCAACCTTTTGCCGTGGCAGCACGGCCGCATAGCCGTGCGCTGCCAACACCGTGGCGCGCATTGGCATCACTCGCATAGGGAGCGGGTCGTCCGCGAGGCCCGGCAGCGACGCCGACAGCTCAGGCGCGTACTAGGCACAGCTGCATGACGCCCGCGCAGGGGCAACCTTACGCGGGCAGCGGGGGGCCACGTGCGCCGAGCGCAGCCCACCGAAAGACCGAGCGTGCACTTGCCTGGATGTGCGCCGGAACCGGTGTTGGCCGCAGCTGCAGCAGGCACAGCAATGCCACGATGAGCAATGGCAGCACGCGTGCGGCCAACACGCAGTAGTCGCAGGCCTCGCCATGTATCGCTGCGTCGTGGCTGCCGGGATGCTGCGTCGCCAACGCGGCGCCGGGGTGCGCCTGCGCAGCGATGACGGGCGGTTCGTATCGATGATCGGCATGCAGCCAGCTCGCTGCCGACACTGCCGGGGCACTCATGCACATCGGCTCGGTCGACTGCGTCTGGCTCCAGCGGCTGATCAACGGAGCCACCAGCATCAGCACCACCGCCAGACAGGCAAGCAGGGGCAATAACCGGTGGCGACGGCACGAACGCAGCATACCGCGCAGTGTAAGCCGCCATGTCACCGGGTGCGATGGCCGTGACCAACGCGCGACTGGATGTCGCACCCGGCCGGGCCAGCGGCATCTGACGACCGACGCCTGGGCATGCGCGGGCAGCCGGCACGCCCGCCGCCGACGTGGCCCCCGCCGCCGCGCGCTGCGCAGCCAACCCCGCTCCCGGTCACGCCGACCTCACCTGCGAGCCGTGCTCCAGCGAGGCAGTCACATTTTCATCCCACCTCCGTGACCGCAGACACATGTGGGGCCTTGTCATGCCCTATGCTTGCGGCTTAACACTCTTTAATTTGCGCGCATGAGTACCGTCCTGTCCAATCTCGCGGCCGAGCCGCTTCCTTGCGCACCCAAGCCCCCTAGCGAAGCGCTCCGTCTCCAGGCGCTGCAAAGCTACGGCATTCTCGACACACCGCGCGAAGCGGCGTTTGAAGACATCACTCGGCTCGCCTCGATCATCTGCCAGACGCCGATCGCGCTGATCAGCCTGGTCGATGCCGACCGCCAGTGGTTCAAGAGCGAACTCGGGATGGGCGAGCGCGAGACCCCGTTGTTCAAGTCGATCTGCGCGCATGCGCTGCTCGACAACGATGTGCTGGTGGTGCCCGACACGCGCGAAGACATCCGCTTCTCACGCAATCCGCTGGTCACCGGCGAAGCGCCGCTGTACTTCTACGCGGGCGCCTTGCTGAAGACGCCTGACGGCCTGCCGCTGGGCACGGTCTGCGTCCTGGACCGGAAGCCGCGTCAGATCACCGATGAGCAGGTGGAGGCCCTGCGCGCACTGGCACGCCAGACCATGGCGCATCTGGAATTGCGCCGAGCATTGGCGGCCGCCGAAGAATCCGATCGGTATCGCAGCCGCCTGATGGCCATCGCCGGGCATGATCTGAAGACTCCGCTGCGCACTGCCGCCTACGCCATCGACAAGATGCGCCGGCATGCCAACGTCGATTCCATCCCGCCCCTGGTGACTGCGCGCGATGCGATCAGCCTGGTCGGCCGCAGCATGGACGAGCTGGCCGCTCTGGCGGCCTCGAGCAAGGCGGCCATGCCGGACCTGCAATCGCTGCAGCTGGAAGACGTGCTGCATTCGGTTCTCGGCGTGTGGCGGCAGCCGGCCATCGACAAGTGCCTGGCACTGCGCCATGTGCCTACCTCGCTACGCGTGCGCAGCCATTCCACCTTGCTGACCACCTTGATCGGCAACCTGGTCGGCAATGCCATCAAGTACACCGAACGCGGCCGCGTGCTGGTCGGCACCCGCCGCCGCCCCGGCTTTGCCGTGGTGGAAATCATCGACAGCGGCATCGGCTTGAATCTGGAGCAACCCGAGCAGATATTCCAGGCGTTTCGCCAAGCCGACCCCCGTAGCGACGGCTTGGGCATTGGTCTGTGGATCGTGCATCGCACTGCCGAGACATTGGGATGCGAGGTGGGTGTGCGCCCACGCCCGCAAGGCGGCACCTGTTTTTCAGTGCGGATTCCGCTGGCTTGAAGGTCTGGGGCTTGCAGATTGTTTCGGCAATCTGCGGCTTTAGAGCGGCTAACAAAATGACTGCACAGTCGTCAGGTGGGTGCGGCCGGTGCTCGGAATCGGCATGTACCACGCGTCCACTGCGGTTCTGAGCACGCCGTCCGCGCCCGCCTTGCGGCTCGCTACGTTTTGTTAGCTGCTCTGAAAAAAAAGCGGATCCGGGCTCCCGACCCGGATCCGCCACCAAACACGCCAGGTCTCTCCCCAGGGACCCGGGTGCGCCAGCCGCTCTGTGCAGAGCCTCGTGCAACAGGGATGCGACAGCGCTAGCAACCCTTCGACGACACTGCGAAGCACACCGGCTAATGCGATCAACCGCATCGCCGGCTCTGCGCCGTCCACCCCTAGACGTTCGAGAGTGTCGCGTCATGGCTGCTATAAGGGTTTTCGACACGGCAGCGCGCAACTTGATGCGTTGCGCCGACGCCGACTGCGTAGCCCCGACACGGGTGAGGGAAATCACCGACAGCCCGTGCCACGGGTCTGCCGAGCAAGAGAACATCACATTGATTCCGCAGGATTTTTTTCGGCACCGTTATGCCGCAACGCAACAAGCGCAAACAGCGAACACAACCCTAAATTCCCTGGGCAGCCCCCCCGCAACCACTAAGGGCGGCTAACAAAACGTCGCGAGCAGCTGTCAGGCGGGCGCAGACGGCGCGCTCAGAGCCGCAGTGGACGCGTGGTGGATGCCGCACCGGTCGCGCCCGCCTGTCGGCTGCGCAATCGTTTTGCTAGCCACTCCAAGCGAACGCGGCCGTGATGCGCAGCGAGCAAGTTTCAACGTACCAGCGTCCTGCACCCACCAATCCGCTGGTTTCCGGAAAAGCCGCGTCGGGTTGCGTCAACGCCAGCAGCACGTGCAACCTTTCTCAACCGGTTCAAAACAGCGAACTGACCAACCCCGGCCGCAGCGCACGGCCAGTGCTCCATATCCGCATGCACCACGCGTCCACCTCCGTCGCTGTGCGCAGTCCACACCGCCGGACGACAGCCCGCTACGGTCTGTTGGCCGCTCGCATCGCAGCTTCAGAGCCCGGACGCATCTCCATCCTGGCGTGCAAACCACGCCGCCGAATGCACATCCTCGGCTGCGACTTCAAGCGCCTTGCGCAGTATGTCCAGCGGAATCTGCACGCGCGTGTCGCCCACTTGCAACGCTACCCACAACGCTTCGTCGCGTGGGTCGGCCAGCACCGTCAACACTTCATGCTCTCGGCCCGCAATGCTGGCCGAGAGTTGCAGCGACATGCCGCCGTCCGGCTCGGACGACCACAGTCTGCTCAGTGCGGGACATAGCGGCTCAGTCATCGCAGGCCAGTCAGCTGGTGATGGTCTGGGTCAGCGATTCCCAGGTCGGCGGCAATGGCCAGTTCGGCGCCTGATTGCCGTCCAGTACGCGGCGCAGGTCGCGCTTGTCGATTTGCGGCGCGAGCACATGCACCAGGTCCAATGCGTAGTCGCGCAGCACGCGGTCGCGTGGCAGCACCGCCCAGGCGATGCACTCTGCAATCGGTGCGGGCGCCGGCCAGGCGCGTAGATCTTTGTCGAAGGCATTGACCGCCATCTCCGCCACCAGGCCCACGCCGAGCCCGGCACGTACGTACGTTTTGATGAGATCCGCGTCCAGCGCGGTCAACGCGATGCTCGGCTCCAGACCCATCTGCGCAAACGCGCGCTGCAGCGATGAGCCCGGACGCGTGGAAGAGTCGTAGCTGATCAGCGGATGCTCGGACAACGCGTGCATTTCCGGCGCCGTGCGCGGGTGATCCAACGCATGCCCGCGCGGCACCACCACCAGCCGCCGCCAGCGGTACAGCGGCACTGCAATCCCGGCACTCGGCTCGCCGCCGGCAGTGCTGACCACGGCAATATCCGCATCGCCCTGGCCGAGCAGATCCAGCGCCGCACTTTCGGCAGCCTGTTGCAAATGCACGCTGACCTGCGGGTAGGCGTTCTTGATCTGCGCCACTGCCGGCGGCAGCACGAAGCGCGCCTGGGTGTGGGTGGTGGTCAGGGTCAGCTGGCCCTGGCTTTCGCGGCGCTGGTTGGCCGCATAGGTGCGGATATTGTTGACCTCCGACAGCACCGCACGCGCACGCTCGATCACTTCCACACCGGCTGGCGTTGCCCCATCCAGGCTGCGCCCCTTGCGCACGAACAACAGAAAGCCCAGCTCGTCCTCCAGCTGCTTGAGCTGCTTGGACAGGCCGGGCTGGGTCGCGTGCACGCGTCCAGCGGCCAGCGTGATGTTCAGCTCGGCATCGGCGATGGCCACCAGATAGCGAAGTTGGGTCAGCGTCATGGGCTTATATCCAAAAAAGGCGCGACGCGCTACAAGGACTTCGACTTTAGAGCAGTTCTCCGTTCAAGCTTATAACCGAACGCTATTTTTAGGGTGTATGAAGTCATTTCCGACAGCTATTAAGCCGGCGTTACGGTCTGACCCTCCCTTCTGGATGCCTTCGTTCCCGTGGCCTCTGCGTTCCCATTGCTTACCGACCTGCGTGGCCGTGCCGTCCTGGTGGTCGGCGGCGGTGCCGATGCCGAACGCGCCACCGCCCAGTTGCTGCAGGCCGGTGCGCTGCCGCTGGTCGGCGCGCCCGAGCTCACCGCGCAGTTGCGGCGCTGGGCGCAGTCCAGGCAACTGCGCTGGCTGGAAGGGCGCTTCGACACGGCATGGCTGGCGCTGCCCGATCAACCGGTGTGGCTCGCCATCGCCGCCAGCGAATCGGCAACGCTCAACGACGCCATCCGCCATGCAGCAAACGCCCGCCGGCTGCTCACCCACGATGCGGCGCCTGCCGCGTCCGCAACGGCTCCTGTGCGCCCCCCC
This sequence comes from Xanthomonas oryzae pv. oryzae, assembly GCF_004136375.1. Taxonomy (NCBI): domain Bacteria; kingdom Pseudomonadati; phylum Pseudomonadota; class Gammaproteobacteria; order Lysobacterales; family Lysobacteraceae; genus Xanthomonas; species Xanthomonas oryzae. The sequence continues at coordinate 1,710,829 of NZ_CP031697.1, read as the reverse complement.
GCGCCGCGCAGCGCAATCGGCACGCTGGCACCTGGCAGCGTCAGCCTGGTCGGCGCCGGCCCCGGCGATCCCGGCCTGCTCACCCGGCACGCGCTGCGTGCGCTGCGTCAGGCCGAGGTGGTGCTGCACGACCGCCTGGTCAGCCCGCAGATCCTGCGCCTGGCACGGCCTGGCGCGCGTCTCATCGCAGTGGGCAAATCGGCGCAAGGCCACAGCACCCGGCAGGAACAGATCCACGCGCTGATGCTGGAACATGCCCGCGCCGGCCACCGCGTGGTGCGATTGAAGGGCGGCGATTCGTTCGTGTTCGGTCGTGGCGGCGAAGAGCTGGAATTCCTGCGCGCGCACGGCATCGGCTTCCAGGTGATTCCCGGCATCACCGCCGCCGTCGCCTGCGCCGCCTATGCCGGCATCCCGCTCACCCATCGCGACCACGCGCAATCGCTGCGACTGATCACTGCCCACTGCAAGGATTCACTGGACACGCTGGACTGGCACGCGCTCGGCCAGGAACGCCAGACGCTGGCCTTCTACATGGGCGTGGCCGGTCTGGATGCCATCCAGCAGCGGCTGCTGCAGGCCGGGCGCGCCGCGTCCACCCCGTTCGCGCTGGTGGAAAACGGCTCACGCCCGCAGCAACGCGTGATCACCGGCACGCTCGCCAGCCTGGCCACTATCGCCCGGCAGCACGCCGTCGCCGCACCGGCATTGCTGATCCTGGGCGAAGTGGCGGCGCTGGCGCAGACGCTGCATTGGTTCGGCAACGCGCCGCTGAGCGCCCCACTACTGCCGCACTCACCTCTCGCAACGCCCGACACGCCCACACTCGCCCACGCAGCCTGATCCCGACGGAGACTCCATGGCCCTGTACGACAACATTCTCGACACCATCGGCCATACCCCGGTGGTCAAACTCCAACGCCTCGCCCCGGACAACGTGCGCTTGTACGTCAAGGTGGAATCGTTCAATCCCGGCGGCTCTGTCAAGGACCGGCTGGCGCTGGCAATCATCCTCGACGCCGAACAGCGCGGCCTGCTCAAACCCGGCGACACCATTGTCGAAGCCACCTCCGGCAACACCGGCGTGGCCTTGGCCATGGTGGCCGCAGCGCGCGGCTACAAGTTCGTCGCCACCATGGTGGAAACCTTCTCCATCGAGCGCCGCAAGCTGATGCGTGCCTATGGCGCCAAGGTCATCCTGACCCCGGCTGCCGAGCGCGGCAGCGGCATGGTGCGCAAGGCCAAGGAACTGGCCGAACAGCACGGCTGGTTTCTGGCCAGCCAGTTCGCCAATCCGGCCAACACGGCTTACCACCGCAACACCACCGCCGCCGAGATCCTGCGCGATTTCGCCGGCCACCGGCTGGACCACTTCGTCACCGGCTGGGGGACCGGCGGCACGCTGACCGGCGTGGGCGAAATACTGCGCGTTGCGCGCCCGGAAGTGCGCATCACCGCCTCAGAGCCGGCGGGCGCCGCCTTGCTGCAGGGCCAGGACTGGAAGCCGCACAAGATTCAGGGCTGGACCCCCGACTTCGTGCCCGAGGTGCTCAACCGCGATGTCGCCCATGAAGTACTGAGCGTGGAAGACACCGACGCCATCACCGTCGCGCGGCGCCTGGCTGCCGAAGAAGGCATCTTCACCGGCATTTCCGGCGGTGCCACCGTCGCCACCGCGCTGCGGGTGGCAGAAGGCGCGGCGCCCGGCGCTGTGATCCTGGCGATGCTGCCCGACACCGGCGAACGCTACTTCTCCACGCCCCTGTTTGCCGACGTCAACGAAGGCTCCGACGACGATTGGCTGGCCGGGCTGCCCTGACGCATCGCGGTGGATGCCGAGGGATGAAGCCGCGCGATGCGCGGCTTTTTTTCGACCGACCGACGCGATGCATCGTGGCGGGCAATCGGCGGCCTTGGATCCGAGACCGTCCGGCTATCGGCTATCGGCTTCGCAGCATTACCGAGGCACGCGCGACAGCACAGGTGGGGAGCAAAACCGCGCGCAAGTCTTCCCCCTGCTTTTCAGGCTCCAGAACGCCTGCACTCCCGCCGATGTCAAGGAAACGTTAGGATAACCACCGCAATGTAGGGAGAGATGTGTGAGCAACCGGCCGTATGGACACAGCGACACCCGTGCCTCGCGGGCGCCGTGGCTGGTGAAGATGACCTCCCCGGTCCATTTTGCGCTGGCCTTGGGTCTGGGCGCGTGGTTGCAGGATGCGCTGGAGCTGCCTCTGCCCGCTCCCATGCCGCTTGCATGGATCGAACTGGCTGGCGGCGGCATCGCCTGTCTCGGCCTGGCGCTGGCGGTGAGCTGCTTCGTTCTGTTTGCGCATCGGCGTACCACCATCATGCCGAGTGGCCATCCCTCGCGTCTGGTGCTGGATGGTCCGTATCGCTTCACCCGCAACCCGATGTACCTGGCGCTGGTGCTCAGCTACGTTGGCCTCTGCCTGCAGCTTGGGCTGCTGTGGGCCGTCGCGCTGGTGCCGCTGCCATGGCTCGCACTGCAGCTCTATGTCATTCCGTTTGAAGAGGCGCGTCTGCGGGCCGAATTCGGCCTTCATTACAGCGACTATTGCGCGCGCGTGCGCCGCTGGTTGTAACGCACGACACGCACAGGATGTGCGCGGCAATTGATGCAGCCGATCGCTCCGAAGAGGCGCTGGATGGCGTCGAACGGCGCAAATTCCAGCCCGTGCGACCGTCGCAACGGATGAAATGAATGGCCGCTAGCGTGAGGGTTCCGAAGCGTGATCCCCATCACGCGCCCATCATGCAATTCGCATAATTATCTCGCCATGAGAATCGAAGTCTGGCAAGGCGACATCACCGAACTCGACGTCGACGTCATCGTCAACGCCGCTAACGAATCACTCCTGGGCGGCGGCGGCGTCGATGGCGCCATCCACCGTGCCGCTGGCCCACGTCTGCTCGACGCCTGCGAGGCATTGCCGCACATGCGTCCGGGCGTGCGTTGCCCCACCGGCGAAATCCGCATCACCGACGGTTTCAATCTGAAGGCACGCCATGTGTTCCATACCGTCGGCCCGGTGTGGCGCGACGGCAAGCACAACGAACCGGAACAGCTGGCCAACTGTTATTGGCAGTCGCTGAAGCTGGCCGAGCAGATGTTGCTGCACTCGATTGCGTTCCCGGCGATCAGCTGCGGCATTTACGGCTATCCGCTGCATCAGGCAGCCCGTATTGCCGTGACCGAAACACGCGATTGGCAGCGCTCGCACAAAGTGCCCAAGCACATCGTGTTGGTGGCTTACAACGAGGCAACCTACAAGGCCTATCAGCAGGCGTTGGCGACGCAGGAAACTGCCGCGGCCTGACCTTTGCTTGGCGTCGGTGCGATGTCGCATCGACCGATTGAATTGAAGCGAATCGTGTTGAAGCAAAGGGCGCCGCAAGGCGCCCTTTGCATTCGCGTGGCATCCTGCTGAACGCATACATGCCACACGCAAAAACGCCGGCATCGCTGCCGGCGTTTTCGTTTTCAGCGATGCAACGGCCTTGCAACCGTCATCAATCGATCAACCCTTCCACTTACCCAGCGCGGCCAGGCCATTTTCCTTGGCGCGCTCGTAAATGACCTGCTGCGCCTTGGCGAAGTTGCCGGTCATGTCCTTGGCCCACAGCTTCAGTGCGGCCTGCTGCATGGCACGGCCGTAGGAGAAGCTCAGCGGCCACGGCAGAGTGCCGAGCTGGTGCATTTCATTGAGATGCGCAGTGGACTGCTCGTCGGTCTGGCCGCCGGACAGGAACACGATACCCGGCAGGATCGCCGGCACGGTCGACTTCAGGCACATTACCGTGGACTCGGCCACCTCTTCGATGCTGGCCTGCTCTTCGCAGATCTTGCCGGAGATGACCATCGATGCCTTCAGGATGGTGCCTTCGAGCACGACGTTCTGCTCATACAGTGCGCCGAACAGCGAGCGCAGCGTCGCTTCGGTGACTTCGTAGCAGGTTTCGATGTCGTGGCTGCCGTCCATGATCACTTCCGGCTCGACCATCGGCACCAGGCCCTGCTCCTGGCACAGCGCGGCATAACGCGCCAGCGCATGCGAGTTGGCCTCGATGCAGGTGCCGGACGGGATGTCTTCGCCGATGGTGATCACCGCACGCCACTTGGCGAAGCGCGCGCCCAGCGTGTAGTACTCCTCCAGACGTGCACGCAGGCCGTCCAGGCCTTCGGTGACCAGCTCGCCCGGCATGCCGGCCAGCGGCTGCGCGCCCTTGTCGACCTTGATGCCCGGAATGATGCCGTGGGCGGTCATGTACTCGGCGAACGGCACGCCATCCTTGGTCTTCTGGCGGATGGTCTCGTCGAACAAGATGGCGCCGGAGATGTAGTCGCTCAGCTTGGGCGTGGTCAGCAACAGTTCGCGGTAGGCGCGACGGTTTTCTTCGATGTTCTCGATGCCGACGCTGGCAAAACGCTTGGCGATCGTGCTGGTCGATTCGTCGATGGCGATGATGCCCTTACCCGGGGCGACCATGGCCTGGGCGGTTTCGGCAAGCTGTTCGATGCTCATGTAGTTCCTGTGGCAGCTGCGGGGAGAACGAAAGTATAGCGACGAAACTCGTCGACATTCCTTCACGGAATGTCTGCAACCGATTACACGTGATACGCGTGACAGGATGTCTGGTGCTGCTCGCATCGCGGGAATCGGGAATCGGGAATCGGGAATCGGGAATCGGCAGAGCTGAGCATGGCGCGTGGCTGGTTGCCTGCAGCACAGTGAGAAGTGGCTGTGACGACGTGCGACGGCGCGGTTGCACAGAGCCATGCGTGAGTTGGTTCGAATTCGTGTGTGTTGGGCGCTCTTGCCACTTCGCCGCTTCGCCGTCTGCGTAGCACTGCGCATGTGGCATGTGGCATGCGACACATCGCGAACAGGCCTCAGCTTGTGCCACACATAGCGCGCCATCTCGATGCCATTGCGGCAGTAAGTTGGCGATGTTGCGTGGCTGGGCATTCGCCGGATCCGGCCGCTGACCAACAATCCGGCCACGGGTAGAGCACTCGCCCCGCCCCCGGCATCGCCACACAGCACAACGGCGACCCTGGGGTCGCCGCTGCGTGTCACGTCTTCCGGCTCGGCTGTGCGCCGGAGGGGGTCAACGGACGTTACAGCTCGCCCAGACCGGTAGCGCGGCCGTCGTCGCCCACTTCCAGCAAACGCAGCGTGTTGGTGGCGCCGTGCGTTTCCATGTGCTCGCCGCTGGTAAACACCACGCGGTCGCCCGGGCCCATGCGCTCGTTCTCCACCAACAGACGGATCGCCGCACGTGCGGCTTCGCGCGGGGTCAGGCCGCGGCTGTCGAAGTTGATCGGGAACACGCCACGCATCATCGCCATCTGGCGACGCGCGCCATCGTGACGGGTGAACGCATAGATCGGCATGTTGGAGCGGAAGCGCGACAGAAAGCGCGGGGTACCGCCGGATTCGGTCAACGCCACCACGCCGCCCAGACCGATGTGCTCGGACAGGAACATGGTCGCCATCGCGATGGCCTGGTCGGCGCGCTGCAGATTACGCTGCGCCGCTTCGAAGTCGGTATCGAATTCGAACTGGTGCTCGGCACCCAGGCAGATACGCGCCATCGCTTCCACCGCACGCACCGGATAGGCACCGGCAGCGGTTTCGGCCGAGAGCATCACCGCATCGGTGCCGTCGATGACCGCATTGGCCACGTCCAGCACTTCGGCGCGGGTCGGGATCGGGCTCTCGACCATCGACTGCAGCATCTGCGTGGCGGTGATCACCACTTTGTTCTGCGCCAACGATTCGCGAATGATCTTCTTCTGCAGCCCGGGCAATTCGGCATCGCCGATTTCAACGCCCAGGTCGCCACGCGCCACCATCACCACATCGGAGGCTTCGACGATCTCGACCAGGTTTTCGATCGCTTCGGTGCGCTCGATCTTCGACACCAGCTGCGCGTCGCAGCCGTGCTGCTTGGCGATCTGACGGGCGTCTTGCATGTCCTGCGCATTGCGACAGAACGACACGGCGATGAAATCCACGCCGATCTTGGCGACGATACCGATCAGCTCTTTGTCGCGCTCGGTCAACGCGCCGAGCGACAAGCCGCCGCCCTGCTTGTTGAGGCCCTTGCGGTCGGACAACACGCCATCGTTGAGCACGGTGGTAACGATGCGCGCGCCCTGCACGTCGGTGACCTGCAGTTGCATCAGGCCATCGTCGAGCAGCAGCACGTCGCCAGCAGTCACGTCCTGCGGCAGGCCCAGGTAGCTGACGCCGACCTGGTGCTGGTCGCCGGCCGGCGCATTGGCATCGGCCACCAGGTCGAAGCGATCGCCCATGGTCAGCTTGATCTTGCCTTCGGCAAAACGCTCGATGCGGATCTTCGGACCCGGCAAGTCGGCAAGGATGCCGACTTCGGCGCCGACGCGGGCCGCAGCGGCACGCACTTCGGCAGCACGCTTGGCCTGCCCGGACGGGTCGCCGTGGCTGAAGTTGAGGCGCACCACGTTGACGCCCGCCTTGAACAACGTATCCAGCACACCGGGCGCATCCGTTGACGGTCCGAGGGTGGCGAGAATTTTGGTACGGCGTTGACGTTCTTTCATGATGGCCTCCCTATAAAAACCGCGAAAATTAACACACACGTCACGCACCAAGGATGGCATTGCGGCATAGCCATCCTCCGATTCCGGCATGTCTTACAGACAGTGCGGGACAGTACGTACGCCTACGCCCGCGCTGCCATACGCAATGCGGGCGGTCGCCACCCTAACCCGGCAGCGATGAAGAGTGTTCAGCGCGATGCGAACCGCGGCTGCAGGCGTCGACCAAGCCAACGCAACGGCCGACGCGCACTGTTCATCACTGAAGCAACGCCACCAGGTCAGCCGGGGTGCGTGCCAGTGCACCGGCACCGGCGGCACGCAACTCAGCCTCGTCGCCGAAGCCCCATAACACGCCGATGCTATGGATGCCGTGGTGATTGGCGCCATCGATATCCATGCGCCGGTCGCCGATCATCACGCAGCCAGTTTTCTCGATCTGCAAACGGCGCAGCGCTTCGGCAATGAGGTCCGGCTTGAAGCGACGTTCGCCGTCTTCGCTGGCACCGATCACCTCCTCGAAGCAAGCGCCAAATGGCAGATGCTCGACGATGCGCCGCGCATAGCGCTCATTCTTCGAGGTCACCACCGCCAGACGATGACCGGCGCGCTGCAGGCTGGCGACCACCTCGCCAATGCCGTCGAACACGCTGAGCTCGGTCCAGCCCACCGCGTCGTAGCGCGCGCGGTAGAGCCCGAGCGCACGCTGCCCCCGCCCTGGATCGTTTGCAAAACACTCGGCGAAGCTGTCGCGCAACGGCGGGCCGATCCACGCGCGCAAGGTCTGCGCAGATGGACGCGGCTGCCCGAGTTCGTCGAAGGCATACACGATGCTGGCGACGATGCCGGGCTCCGAATCGACCAGCGTGCCGTCCAGATCGAAAAACAGCGTGGCTGCACTCACTGACCGCGGGCCTGCAGTGCGGCCACAGCCGGCAAGGTCTTGCCTTCCAGAAACTCCAGGAATGCACCGCCGCCAGTGGAAATGTAGGTGACGTCCTTGGCGATGTCGTACTTGTCCACTGCGGCCAAGGTGTCGCCACCACCGGCAATCGAAAACGCCTTGGAGCTGGCGATCGCGCGCGCCAAGGTTTCGGTGCCGTGGCTGAAGGACTCGAATTCGAACACGCCGACCGGCCCGTTCCACACCACCGTGCCGGCGCTGGCGATCAGCTCGGCATAGCGCTGCGCGGTTTGCGGGCCGATATCCAGGATCAGATCGTCGGCATCGACCGCATCCAACGCCTTCACGCTGGCCTCGGCGTCGGGCAGGAACTGCTTGGCAACGACCACATCGGTGGGCAGCGGAATTTCTGCGCCACGCGTCTTGGCGTCGGCCACGATCTGGTTGGCGGTCGGGATCAAGTCCGGCTCGTTCAACGACTTGCCCACGTGGTGTCCGGCTGCAGCGATGAAGGTATTGGCGATGCCGCCGCCAACGATCAGCTGGTCGACCTTGTCGACCAGGTTGGACAGCAGCTCCAGCTTGGTGGAGACCTTGCTGCCGGCCACGATCGCCAGCAGCGGCTTGGCCGGGTTGTCCAGCGCCTTGGCCAGTGCGTCGAGTTCGGCCATCAACAGCGGGCCGCCTGCTGCGACCGGCGCGAAGCGGATCACGCCATGCGTGGAGGCCTGCGCGCGGTGCGCGGTGCCGAAGGCATCCATCACGAACACGTCGCACAACGCGGCGTACTTGCGCGCCAGCGTCTGGTCGTCCTTGCCCTCGCCGACATTCATGCGGCAATTTTCCAGCAGCACCACCTGGCCCGGTGCGACCTCCACGCCGTCGACCCAGTCGCGGACCAGCGGCACGTCCACGCCCAGCAACGCAGCCAGACGCGTGGCCACCGGCGCCAGCGAATCTTCTTCGGTCCAGCTGCCTTCCTTGGGGCGACCCAGGTGCGAGGTGACCATGACGGCCGCGCCCTTTTCCAACGCCAGCTTGATGGTGGGCACCGAGGCGGTGATGCGCTGCTCGGAGGTGATCTGGCCGTTGTCGATCGGCACGTTGAGATCCTGGCGGATCAGCACGCGCTTGCCGGAGAGATCGAGGTCGGTCATGCGGACAATGGACATGGGCTCAGCTCGTTCGGTCTAGGGAGGGGGATGGGGAATTGGTCATGCAGAAGACGCAGCATGCGTGCCGTGGCAAGCGTCTGAGCGCTGCGCCGTAACGGCCAATGGTTGCGATGGCAGCTGGCGGTGGTCAGCCATTGTGATGTCGTTGCGCGGTGACGCGGGTCGGGTAGTTCGCGGATGGCTCACCACGCGTGACGCCGCCAATCCGGTTGGCAACGCGGGGGACGCTTGGTCGAACACGACGGGCAATACGGCTGCCTGGGTCACGAGGGACGTCTATTGTCCGACCTTCGCGCCGCAGCGGCAAACCGCCGCGCGACGCGGGTGCGCTTAGCCGTTGCGATTGGCCGATGCACTGTGCAGCAGACTCACCGCGAAACCACTGACCAGCAAGGCACCACCGACCAACAGGCCCCACAGCAGCCAACGTTTCCAGTCACGCGGCGTGGCGGCCGGTCGCAGCGCGGCCTCGCCCGCCAGCGGCTGTGCCTGCGCAGCGACGTTGGCCTGCGCCGGTTGCCACTGCGCGCCGCGTTCGCGCCGCAGTGCCTGCAGCATCGAGGCCAGCGGTGCGTCGCCGCGGTGCGCACGCGCACTGCCGGCGACCAGCGCATACGGCGGCTGGCCCTGAGCGAGAAACATAAGCCGCTCGGGCTGATACCCCACGCGCAAGCTCGGCACCGCAGTGCTGCGCCCTTGCGCAGCGACCAGCCGCCATTGGCGATCGCGCACTGGGGCAGACAGAAGTTGCGGCGGCGACGCGGCGGCCGCCCCCTTGCCCAGCCGATACGCCAACCAGGGGCCGGCACGCTGTACCCATGGCGCATCATCGGCATCACGACTTGCCACGATCCACTCGACGGCCTCGGCCTGACTGCCACCGACATCGAGCCGAGTGATCGGAAAGCGTCCCGGCAGGGCATACACCACCGCTGCATCTTTCGCGGTGCCTGGCAATTCAAGCCACTGCAGCGGTGCGGGCGCGGTGATGCCCTCCAGCTCCGCCTCGACCACGCGCAACGCCGGCAACTGGCCCGACACCGGCACCAGGCGCAGATAACGCGCGCCCTCATCGAGTGCGATCCGGCGCTGCTGCAATCGCCGCGTCTGATTGTCCAGCGCCATCACCGTAGCGTCTGAAGCAAGCACGCGCCAGTCGCGCAGATCGTCGCTGCCTTCCACGCGCAACTGAGCCTGCACCGGCATGTCGCCGTCCCAATCCAGCAGCAGGGCACGCGGGCGATCGCGCAATGCGCTGGCATCGATCAACCAGCTCCCACCGTTGCCTGCAGCGGCGGCAGCCCCGGTCACAACGCGGCCTTCGAGACGACGTACCGCACCGCTGGCATCGCGCTCGGCGATCAGTTGCAGATCGCCATTGGCCGGCGCCGCACCGGCCGGCACCGCAAAGAGGGGGAGGCGCTGCCGGCGCGCCGCAGCCGCCGATGCTGCATCCGCGGGCAACCAGGCGGCGGGCAGCTCTTCGCCACGCGCATCGATCACCGTGACATCGCGCAGCGCCGCGTCGTGCGCGGAGCGATACACCGCCGCGTTCAAGGTCAACTGATAGATGCCGGCATCCGAGCCAGTTACCTGCAGCGGCCACTGCTGGCGGTAGTCCTGCCGCACATCAGCGGCATGCGCCAGCATCGGCACCATCACCAGTAGCGCCCATCGCATCGATTTCATGCCTGCTCCTTTTCGACGCCGTCGTCTTCGACAGCAGTCGCTTCTGTCGCCAGCGGACGCGGCGGTGCCGGCGCCAGGTAACCCACTACGGTGCACAACAGACCATAGGCCATGAACGAGCCGATGCCGAGCAAGTTGCCCAGATGCTGGCGGTCGACCAACACCAGCTTCGCCAGCACCAGACCCATGAGCAACGCGCCGCCCAGCCACAACCCACGCTGCCCGCGACGCGAGCCGATCACCCAGCCCAGCACGCCCAGCACGCTCCACACGATGGTGAGGCTGGTCTGCGACAAGGTGGCGCCGATCAACGCAGAATCCCACGGCACGCCGCCCCAGTGATGCACGCTGTGGAAGGTGCTGCCGGTGATCAATGCCCAGCCGAGCACACCAAGCGCGGTCACGCGCCAACGCTGCAGCAATGCCGGCGCCGGTACCGACCAGGCCCAGCGCGCGAGCAAGGCCAGCACCGCCAGTTGCGCCAGCTCGGCCGGATTCAGCAGCGGCAACCACGGCAACGGTGCCGCGCTCACCGGGTCCAGCAACACCAATAGCCAGCCGATGCCCAGCACCGCGAACACGCAACTCAGCAACGCGTTGCGTGCAGGATCGAAGCTGGCGCCCTGCGGCCATGCCAGCCAGGGCCAACGCAATAATCCCAGGCTCGCCACGACCAGCCAAGGCGCCGCCAGCAAGGCACAACGCCAGCCATTCGCCAGCAAGAACGCATCGGCCCACCAGGCTGCACCCAACGCCACCACCAATGGCCACAGCAGCCACCAGATGAACTGCGCCGCCATCGCGCCAGCGCCTTGCTGCGTACGCAGGCACCACAGCGCTCGTGCGCCCGCCACCGCAAACACACCCCACGCCAGCGCGCCCCAATGCGCGAACGGCTGGGTATGCGCTTGGCCCTGCCACAGTGCCAATGGCGCTGCCAGCACCAGACCCGACATCACCGTCCACACCAACGCCGTTGCGGGACGCCGGCGATGCACTTCTGCAGCCAGCCACAGGCTGAGTGCGACAAAGCCCAGCAGCAGATCTGGTTCGCTGCACAGATCGGCAAAGCGCAGGATCTCGTGCACACCGCAGAACGTCGACCAGCCCAGCCCCCACAGATACGCCACCAGCGCACACCGTGGATGCCCTGCATCGCGCAGGAACCAGGCGCTCACCCAGCCAGAAAGCGCGATCAGCAACGTGCTCATGCAGGTCGCGTTGGCCACCGCTACCGCGTCGTAGCGCCAGGCATCCACACCGAAGGCGACACCTACCGCCGCGAGCAACTGCAGCGCCACGCCGCTGATCTGAGGGATCCGCCGTTGCTGGCGTAAGCCCAGCCACAACAGGCCGACGCCTTCCAGCGCGAACACGCTCGCAGTGGCACGTGCCGACAATGCCAGCGGAATCGCCAGGGTGGCGAAGCCGACCGCCAGCATCGCGTGCGCCTGGCCCAGCAAGCGCGTGGGAGCCCGGCGCAACAACCAGCTTGCCAGGCCTGCATACACCGCGGCCACCACCACCGCGCACAACGCGAGCGGCAGCTGATCGCCCTCAAGCAGGCCTGCCTGCAACGCGAAGGCCACCAGCGGTGTCCCGAACAACAGGCTGCCATCGATGACCTTGCCTGCACTGCCGTCGCCGCGGCGCGCATGCAATACCGGGATCGCCACGTACATGGCGAAGAACAGCAACAGGAACGGCTCGGTGGTGGCGAATTTTGCCGGGGTGTATTGCAGCGCACCCCACACAATGCCGATGCCGAAAGTGAACGCAAACCCCAGCAGGTTCAGCACGCGCCACGGACGCAGCCACGCAATCGCCACGATGCCAGCGTTGAGTATCGCGTAATAGGTAAACAGCCCGACATCATTCCCGCTGCCGGTGGACAACCCGATCGGCGCAAGGAAGCCGGCCAGCACGCCCAGCACCGCCAGCGTGCGCGAATCCTGCAACACGGCCAACACGCACATGCCCGCGATCAGCACCACGCTGATGCCCAGCGCAGGTCCAGCATCCAGCAACGCGTACAACTTGAAGGCCGCGAACACCGTCAACAGCAAGCCGCCAATGGCGCCGCCCTGCAATGCCAACGCAAAGCCCGGTCGCTGCTCGCGTTGCTTCCAACCAAACACCAGACCGACCAATGCGAGAACGCTGATGCCGGCCAAGCGCAGCTCGATCGGCATCCGCATCCAGCCCTGGTCGCTGGCGTACTTCAGCAGCGATGCCACCCCTGCCAACAGGACCAGCATGCCGACCTTGACCGGTACATTGCCTTCGGTGAACCAACGCTTCAATGCGCTGGCTGCACGCACGATGACGCAGGGCTCGGACGGAATCTGAGGTCGTTGAGGTGGCTGCGGCTGTGTAGGTTGCGGTTGCGCTGGTTGCGGTTGCGCCGGCTGAGAGTGCTGGCCGGGAACTTCCGACATCGCGGTTCCATCGCGCGCTATCGCAGTTGCAGGGGTCTGCGCAGGCAACGGTGGCGGCACCACGGACACATCGACCGCGTTCTGCTCCGCAGCAGCAGCCACCTGCCAGCTTTCGCCACGTTGAGCTGCGCCAGATGTGCCGGACACTGGCACATTGCCGTCCGCACGGGAAACTAGCCCGGCGTCGAGATCGGACACCACCTCGGGCCGCTCCCACGTCCTGCCCTGCGCGTACGCTGGCGCATCCGCGCGCTCCGCAGTGCCGGCCTGCCACTGGGCAAGCCGTTGCTCCAGCGAGGACACCCGCCGCCGCAACCGGGCAATCCACACCAGCGCCACCACTACACCCACAGGCACGGCAATCAGTACCAGGGCCGCCAACACGATTATCGTTTCCAACGCACCAACCCCGAGCCGGCGTCCAGCCGAATGCGCGAACCATACAGCTTCAGGCCACGACTGGGCAGCCGACCTCTCGATCAGACGGTTGGTTGAAGAGTCGACACGCAGCAGCCGCACGCGTGATTCCGAGCGCCCTAGCGTGGCGTTCCGTTGATAACTTTGCAAACCCGTTCGATCTTGGCGAGGATCGAGTCAGCGGTCGCAGTCCATTTGAACGGTCGCGGGTTTTGATTGTAGTGCTCCACGAAGGCGTTGATCTTGCGCTTTAGATCGGCCACCGAGTCGAAGGAGCCGCGCCTGATCGTCCGTTGGGTGATCAGGCCAAACCAGCGTTCGACCTGCTTGTGGGTGGCGTCGTTGTCGCAGATCAGATGCACGTCCAGATCCTGCGGCACCTGCGCGTCTACATGTCGCAGGAATGAGAGAAACTCCTGATGTCGGTGCAGGGGTTTGCACTGGGTGATGACGCTGCCGTTGGCGACGTCCAGCGCGGCAAAAAGGGGCGTTGTGCCATGGCGCACGTCGTCGTGCGTGATGCCTTCGACGTACCCCAACCCCATCGGCAGCACCGGCTGGGTACGCTCCAAGGCCTGTACCTGGCTCTTCTCGTCCACACACAGCACCAACGCATGATCCGGCGGATTCAGATACAGGCCGACGATGTCGCGCACCTTCTCGATGAAGAACGCATCGGTGGAGAGCTTGAAGCGCTTGGAGCGATGCGGCTGCAGGCCGAACAGCGTCATGTAGCGGTGGACGGTGGTGGTGGAACGTCCTGTCTCGACCGCCAGCGTGCGGCGCGACCAGTGCGTGTGACCTTTCGGCTTGCGCGTCAGGACGGTGTTGACCAGTTCGGCTACCTTTTCATCGCTGGTCGTGCGCGGCCGGCCGGGCTTGAGTTCGTTGTGCAGGCCGGCAATGCCGCGCTCGCGATAGCGGGTACGCCACAACGTGACGGTTGGCCGGCTCACCCCGTAGCGATGCGCAATTGCCGTCTGCGGCTCGCCGTCGGCCATGCGCAGGATCATCTGCGCGCGGCGCGACAAGGCCGCCGGCAAACTCTGCGAGCGAGCCATCGACTCCAGTTGCACACGATCGTCGGCGCTGACAACCAACGGTTTAGCGAGTCGTCCCATGAGCGAGCGCTCCAGCTTCCAAAGGTCATCCTTGGACAACGCCAGATTAAGAAAAGGTACATGCGGAACGCGACACTAGACGGCATCAAAACCATCTCCTGGCTCACCGCCATCAACCACGCCATGTTGCAGCAACTCGACGGCGGCACCGGCCTGGACGCGCTGCGCAACGAACTGCCCGGCGACTGGTTCGCCTACTACGACTATGGCGCCGGCACCGTCATCCAGGCCGGCCCCGTGCCGGAGATCGCCAGCGTCGACGACGACCCCATGCCCGCCACCTACGTGCTGGTCAATCACCTGCTCAAGCGCTTCCGCAGCACCACCCTCAAGGACTTCCACGGCGCCACACTGGGCTGGGAACCCTTCCTGGGCGTGGTCGGCACCGCGCAATGGCTGCGACGCTTCGACATTCCCGACGACGAACTCATGCACTCCCAGGCCAAGCTGCTCAACATGCCCAAGTTGAAGCCGGACACGGTGCTGCCCGAGCGGCTATGAGCGATGCTTCATTGATCGCGTCCTGCTTGCATGCGCCGAGCATGCGGTCACGGTGATGGCGTATTCACCGCTGGGCAGTCGCGCCCTGCTCGATCGTCCGGTGCTGCACACCATCGGCGCGCGCCGCGGTAGCATTGGCCTGGGCCATTCGCAGCGGCGAAGTGATCGCCATCACAGAATCGGGAACGGCCGCGCATGTGCGCGCCAACGCAGCCGCATGCGGCTTGCAATTGGACGCGCGGGATCTCGCCGAGATGGACCGTGCGTTCCCAGCACCCAAGCGCAAGCAGCCGCTGGACCTGCGCTAACCCCGTGCGCCCGTTGCTCCAGCCGCTGGCGAAACTGCCGCATCGCACGCGCTTGGCAACTGCATCTGCATTGCAGGATGTGTGCTTGCACACGCTTTGGCGATCGTGCGCACTGACATGTGAGCATGCGCTTCGCATGCTGACACATCCAGTTAACGGCCATGCTCCCAGGCTCGAGGGGATCGCCAGCATCTCAGCCCGCCAACGTGGAGTTCCCATGGCCAAGTCTTCCGGCAAACCTGCATCCGCCGTCTCCGTCGACCGTTCCGCAAGCGCGCCTGATGCGCGCGGTACTGGCGACGAATTGCACCAGAAGGCCCGCGGTAGGCATCCGCAGCTGACCACCAACCAGGGCATTCCCGTTGGTGACAACCAAAACTCGCTGCGCGCAACACCACGCGGCCCGACGCTGCTGGAAGATTTCATCCTGCGCGAGAAGATCACCCACTTCGATCACGAGCGCATCCCCGAGCGCATCGTGCATGCGCGTGGCAGCGCCGCGCACGGCTACTTCAAGCTCACCAAGTCGTTGAGCCAATACACCACTGCCAAGATCTTTACCGAGATCGGTGAAAAAACACCGCTATTTACCCGTTTTTCTACCGTTGCGGGCGGCGCCGGCTCGGTGGACACGCCGCGCGATGTGCGCGGGTTTGCCGTGAAGTTCTATACCAAGGAAGGCAATTGGGATCTGGTGGGCAACAATATCCCGGTGTTTTTCATCCAGGATGCGATCAAGTTCCCTGACCTGATCCATGCAGTGAAGATGGAACCGGATCGCGGTTTTCCGCAGGCTGCCAGCGCACACGACACGTTCTGGGATTTCATCTCGCTGACCCCCGAATCGATGCACATGATCATGTGGGCGATGAGCGACCGCACCATCCCGCGCTCGCTGCGCATGATCGAAGGGTTCGGCATCCACAGCTTCCGTTTCCTCAATGACAAAGGCGAAAGCACCTTCGTCAAATTCCATTGGCGTCCCAAGCTGGGCCTGCAATCGACCATCTGGGACGAGGCGGTCAAGATTGCCGGCGCCGATCAGGACTTCCACCGCCGTGATCTGTTCGAGGCGATCCAGAACGGCGACTTCCCGGAATGGGAACTTGGCGTGCAATTGTTCACCGAGGCCGAGGCGGATGCATTCCCGTTCGACCATCTGGATTCGACCAAGATCATTCCCGAAGAGTTGGTGCCGCTGCAAATCGTCGGCCGCATGGTGCTCGACCGCTGGCCGGACAACTTCTTTGCCGAAACCGAACAGGTTGCCTACTGCCCGGGCAACATCGTGCCCGGCATCGACTTCAGCAACGACCCGCTGCTGCAAGGCCGCCTGTTCTCCTATCTGGATACGCAGCTGAGCCGCCTGGGCGGGCCGAATTTCCATCAGATTCCGATCAACGCCCCCAAGTGTCCATTCGTCAACAATCAGCGCGATGGTCATATGCAGATGGACGTACCGAAGGGCCGTGTTGCCTACGAGCCCAGCTCACTGCAGGCAGATGCGCCGCGTGAAGCGCTGCGTGGATTCCCCAGCCATTCAACCCCGGCTGAGGATGGCGCCAAGGGCCGCGTGCGTGCAGAACGCTTCGCCGATCATTACAGCCAGGCAAGACTGTTCTTCCGCAGCCAGACCGCACCGGAACAGGCACATATGGCGTCGGCCCTGGTGTTCGAACTGTCGAAGGTCGAAACCGCACACGTGCGCGAAGCCATCGTGGGGCATCTGCGCCACATCGACCAGAAGCTCGCGCAGCGTGTGGCCGATGGCATGGGTATGACCACCTTACCGCCGGCACCACCGGCTGCAGTAGCGCCGATCGACATGCCACTGTCGCCCGCCTTGCAGGTCATCGGCAAGATGAAAGACACATTGAAGGGACGCACGGTCGGTATCCTGATTCACGACGGCTCCGATGCATCGACGATCAAAGCGGTGCGCAAGGCAGCGGAAGCTGAGGGCGCAACAGTCAAGATCGTCGCCCCCAAGCTTGGCGGCGCCAAGCTCAGCGATGGCAAGCAACTGGCCGCCGATGGGCAGCTGGCAGGGACGCCCTCGGTGGTGTTCGATGCCGTGGCAGTCCTACTGTCTTCGGAAGCGGCCAAGCTGCTGACACGCGAATCGGCCGCACTGGATTTCGTGAGCTGTGCCTGGGCGCATCTGAAGGCCATCGCATTCGACGAAGGCGCGCAGTTGTTGTTGAAAGCGGGCAATATCGGCAAGGATGCGGGCGTGGTTCCGGCCGCCGATACCAAGGCATTCATTTCCGCAGCAAAAACCCGACAGTGGGCACGCGAGCCGAAGGTGCGCATGCTGGCCTAACCGCGCCCAGGGAAGGTCCGATATCCCGGCTTGAAGCCGAGGGATGCCACATCCGCCGTGCTGGCGGGCGAAACCCACGGTTTTCGCAACTACCGCGCGTTTGCGGGGTAGCGGCGGGTCACGGCGCCCGATTCCCACGGCAGCGTCAACTGTTTCGCGTTAGCCACAGCTTCGATCGTGCAACCAGCATGCGTATCTGCGTAATGTTCGTTACCAGTTCGCGATAAAGCACCCTGACGCGAGCGACGTTTACCTGTCGCTCGCGTCAGGGTTATGTGGCACGTTCAAGGTCATGTGAGTAGCGCCGATGATGACACGCGGTCGATATTCGCTTACCGAATGATGATTACGCCAAGCGGCGTTGCCCGGGATTGGCCGCATTGCAGAATGTGCCGCGAGCCACTGGAGCACGGTATGGAATCTCGTATCACCCCGACCTCTGGCGCAGCAAGCTTGCCGCTCCCCGCAGCCGATGACGCGGCGTCACCACGCAGCTCTGCGACCGCCGATGATCGGCATCATGGCACTGATGCCCGATTGGCTGGGCTAACACCCCGCCGCAGCGCGGCGCTGGCCAGCGCAGCCACCGCGCTCGATTGCGTAACGCCGCACGCCGCGGGCAGCAGGGGCATCGGTGCGCCGGCCTCCGTTCCAGTCGTACACCGGCCGGATAGGCCTATATTCTCGATCATTCGGCCTATCGCGTTTCTATCCACCAGGGCCGACATCGGCGGACATCGCCACGCAACGAGCCTGTCCGGAAACGCTGTTGTCTTCTCGCGCTCCAAGGCGACGTTGGGAGGCAGCGATGTGGGCATGGTCGGGATGCTCGATGGTCAGGAGCACCTTGTCAAAACCGGAATTTCGCGCAGCTTGCTGGGTCAAGCAGTGCAATGTTGCGCGAAGGGGCAAGGCGCGGAGGCCGACAAGCGCCTGGGCTACATTGTCGGTTCTGCAGCCAGGCTGCTTGAGGGCACGATGGACAAGCAGGCCACGCAGCAGTGGCTGACACTGGCCTTCCATGCCTTTCTCGATACCGAAAAAGGGAAGAAATTAACGGAAAAGGCGCAGACGGATGCGTTGGACATCGACGATGTCTGCGAGATTCACGACAGCCTGGTTGCTGCGGATCCTCGATTACGCAATCCGCTTGGCATCCCTGCCTTATTTGACGTCATCAACGTCGCTGCCGCACAGGATTTGGTCAATGCGCTGCAGGGACGCCATCTTTCGCGGCAAAACATTCCGGACTCATCACTGCTGACACCGCCCGACAACGCCTTCATCGCCTCGCGACTGATTCATGATGCAGAGCCGCTGGATACATTCCTGACCAAAGCGTTTCTGCCGCCCGACGTTTCGCTTGCGCAGGCCAAGCAAGCCGCAGTCCGTGTGAAAAGCGCCGCAGCCGGCAGCGGTGCGCAGCCCGATGAACTCGCCGCAGACCACGCGCTGCTTGCGCGGATCAACGATCCGGTCAATCTTCGTTCGGGCAAACAGGCGTTGATCGATATCCTCCGCCACAGCGGTCTGGACGGGCTGTTCTCCTCGCTGCTGGCCAGGCTGACCCTGGGCGAAGCGTCTGATCTAGGCCCTGACAATATGCTGGTCATTCCCGGAGAAGATGCACGCCACAAGGTCATCAGCATTGATGTGACCGGCTTTCGCTACGACCGGGAAAAGGATACTCCGGCAAATTCACGGGAGCCGCTTCGGCATGGCTGGGGAGACGTCATCCAGCACCCTGCACGGGCACTGCAGGTGCTGCTTGATGCAAGCGTGATGAGCAGTCGTTACGCGAAAGGCCTGGATGGCGTACATGCCATGGTCATCGAGGCCATACGCGAGGCGCTTGCCTGGCAGGCCATGCCTGAAGTAGAAATGGTCAAGCGTTGGTACGCCGCGCTCGATGTAGACTCCGCCACGTCCTCCTTGCGTTCGTTGGGCGATCAATTGAAAGACATGTCTGACGCGGGTTGGATGCCGGATGCCGCGCTGGTGAATCAGGTGTTGGCACGCAATTCCTCTTTCCTCATCAACGTGGTTGAGAAAGCCCGGAAATGAAGACCGCAGCAAGTAGTAGTGCAGACATTTGGTAGTGAAGTCGCTCAGGTCAGGTCGCCTGGACCACTTCACAACCGTTGGTGTTGCGATCCAGAGTTGAAGCCGCCGCTTGAAGACCATGCTCCTGGGCGACGAGGCTGGCCATGCACGTTGAGTGAGTAGGCCGGTCGTGGGGCGTTCTTTTCCGAAGATCTCTTTCCTTGGCGAGGACAGACGGCGCGTCGTGGTTACTGTTGCCCACCAGCGCCAGCCGCCCAAAGCTGGCCCATCAGCTTCGAGCCGATGGTTGCCCGGTGCACCTTGGCCTCGGTGTTTCCGAGGGCGCGCATCATCTCTTCCCAGCGTGCGCCCAGGTTGACCTCCCTGGCCGTCTTCAGATGGACGGCGGCCAAGTCATTGTAGTGGAGCGCGCGCAGCCCGGTGGACGTTACCGGTTTTTCGGTATGTACGTGGACGAACCAGGGCGCGGGAATGTCGCCATTTGACTGCGGCGTGTGGTCGATACGCACTTCGAATAGCCTGCCGCGGTCGCCACGGTCGTCCTCCGAGGGAAGGCGGTTCGGCGCCGTGACGCGTGCCAGTGCATGCATCGCCAACAGGCGCTGCAGATGCGGCGCACGCGGTTGCGGATCGATCTTGAGCGCATCGGCTTCGCGCCGTTCAAACTCCTGCTCGATCCTCTGCAGAAGACGCAGCCGCGTGTCGAGTTGTGCGATGCGCGGATCTCCCGCACGGAGCTTGCTTTTGAGCTGCAGCAGACGCTCACTCGATCCGAACCAGTCCTGCATGGAGGTCCTGGCAAAATCGAAAGCCGTCGCCGCGTCACGCCTGGAGTCGCCGATCAGGCGCTCTATGTCTGTGGTGTCCTTGCCAAGGCGCTTGGCGAGCGCGATGAAATCGCCGCCGAGTTCTGCCACCGGCAACGACTCCAGACGCGTGCTTTTCAGTATCTCGTCGGCCTGCTTTTGCGCTGCGTTGCGCTCGTCAATGACCCGCTGCGCGGGCGCTGCCGAGCTGGAAGCATCAGAGGTGCGCATGCGTGCCTTCCGTGACCTGCTCGATTTACCTGCTGTCGTTGTCGGCACGCTCGGTGTTATCGATGCCGGTGCTTGCTCGGGCGAAGCCGCCGCTGCGCCAATCAGCTGTCTGTCCTGGACGGCGAACTCACACATGTCAAGAATTGCCTGACGTTGGTCGGCAAGTGCCTGTGCAAGATCGAGCATCGCTGGCCATATGTGATCTCTGGAATGCCCTCCTTCCTCAATGAGCGCGGCGGCATCCATACACAGCTGCGTTGCCGCTCGGCCGCGCATCTCGGCGTATTCGACAAGCACATTCTTGTGCATGGCCAGCATCTCCGGCGTCAGCGAGTGCTCGGTTGAGAGAAAGCGTTCAATATGCATCTTGGCCAGCTCCGTGACCGCTTTTCCGACCTTGGCGTCCATGCACTTGTCTACTTCTTCAAGCTCGCGCAGTCGATCGAGCACCAGTGGCATGCGGCAACTACTTACTTGATCGGAGAGTCTTACTGAATATATTTCGTACAGCACTCCACGCACGGTTTGCATCCGCGTGTGACAAGATTCCATCGTCATCCTGACGATCGGCAGCTGGGCCTTCAGCGAGTCGCACGGTGTCCGAGTCGTCATCGGCGACTTGATACGTCGGAAAACCTCTTCCAACGCCGCAATGGCATCAAGAAGATGAGCACGTAACGCATGCCATGATTCCGGCTGCTGCAGTCGGATGGCTTGGATATCAAGCTGCGCAAAATCGCTGCCTTCCGTAAGCGCAGAACCCAATCCCTGGGCCAATTTCTGATCGATCATTCTTTCGCATGACACATAGTTCATTGCTGCGGCTTGTGCGAGAGACGAAACCAATCGATTCTCATGGGCTTCGATGTCGGCGGATGACATGCGACGTTGAATCTTGAGCTCGCTCAGCGCTTGCAAGCCTTGTCGAGCGAATTCGATTGCAGAAGCGCCGGACCTGAGTCTTGCTTCAAGGGATTTTGCGTCCCCTGAATCCCTCGGCGCTACGTTTGTGACCAGGTGATTGAACAGCTGCAGCCTGGCCGAGGCCCTGTTCAATACCTCAAACGGATCTGGTCCTCCCGAGACAGATGCCGGGGTAAAGAGCATCGCCCTGACGTTGGCCGATGATGATGCGGGTGCACTGGCTCTGGAAGCCCTGGCCTCACTCGACGCTCTGATGGCAAGCCCGCTGAGTTGCGCGGAGGGAGGCCCCATGCTGGTAGGCACGCTCGCGCTTGCCCCCGCATCCTGTGGTGCCGCCGCTGGCTGAGTGGATGACGTGGGATCCACTGGGGTTTGATTGGTCGCTCGAAATCTCGGCACGCTGCATCCTCCGATATTGCGATTTCAATTGCCACACATGACGCCCGGATGTGCCTGCTGTCGGCAGATGCGAGACCAGGTGGCTTGGATATGCGACGGGACGTTGACCGCGGTGGTTATCGCTGCCCACCAGCGCCAGCCGCCCAAAGCTGGCCCAGCAACTTCGAGCCGATGGTTGCCCGGTGCACCTTGGCCTCGGTGTTTCCGAGGGCGCGCATCATCTCTTCCCAGCGTGCGCCCAGGTTGACCTCCCTGGCCGTCTTCAGATGGACGGCGGCCAAGTCCTTGTAGTGGAGCGCGCGCAGCCCGGTGGACGTTACCGGTTTTTCGGTATGTACGTGGACGAACCAGGGCGCGGGAATGTCGCCATTTGACTGCGGCGTGTGGTCGATACGCACTTCAAATAGCCTGCCACGGTCGCCACGGTCGTCCTCCGAGGGAAGGCGGTTCGGCGCCGTGACGCGTGCCAGTGCATGCATCGCCAACAGGCGCTGCAGATGCGGCGCACGCGGTTGCGGATCGGTCTTGAGCGCATCGGCTTCGCGCCGTTCAAACTCCTGCTCGATCCTCTGCAGAAGACGCAGCCGCGTGTCGAGTTGTGCGATGCGCGGGTCTCCCGCACGGAGCTTGCTTTTGAGCTGCAGCAGACGCTCACTCGATCCGAACCAGTCCTGCATGGAGGTCCTGGCAAAATCGAAAGCCGTCGCCGCGTCACGCCTGGAGTCGCCGATCAGGCGCTCTATGTCGGTGGTGTCCTTGCCAAGGCGCTTGGCGAGTGCGATGAAATCGCCGCCGAGTTCTGCCACCGGCAACGACTCCAGACGCGTGCTTTTCAGTATCTCGTCGGCCTGCTTTTGCGCTGCGTTGCGCTCGTCAATGACCCGCTGCGCGGGCGCTGCCGAGCTGGAAGCATCAGAGGTGCGCATGCGTGCCTTGCGTGACCTGCTCGATTTGCCTGCTGTCGTTGTCGGCACGCTCGGTGTTATCGATGCCGGTGCTTGCTCGGGCGAAGCCGCCGCCGTGCCAATCAGCTGTCTGTCCTGGACGGCGAACTCACACATGTCAAGAATTGCCTGACGTTGGTCGGTAAGTGCCTGTGCAAGATGGAGCATCGTTGGCCATAGATGATCTCTGGCATGCTCACCTTGTTCGATGAGCGCGGCGGCATCTACACACAGCTGCATCCCCGCTCGGCCGCGCACCTCGGCGTATTCGACGAGTAGCCTTTTGCACAGGGCCAGCGCCTCCGGTGTGAGCGAATGCTCGGTTGAGGACAGACGTTCGATATGGACCTGGATCACATGATTGAGCGCTTCGCTCACCTCAGCATGGCTAAGGCTGTCGATTTCTTCGAGCTCCCTCAGTCTGTCAAGCACCTGGAGCAGGCCGCAATCGGTGGCCTGATCGCTAAGTCTCCTTGAATATATTTCGACGAGCATTCCGCGGACGGTCTGCATGCGTTCATGGCACGATGCGATCATCGCCCTGACGACGGGGAGATTGGCCTTGAGCGAGTCACGCGGCCCCTGACCCGTCATCGGCGACCTGATGCGCTGGCAAACCTCCTCCATCGCTGCAAGGGAATTCAGAATATGAGCGCGTAACGCAAGCCATGATTCCGGTTGCTGCAGACGGGTGGCGTCAACGGACAACGTCACCATCTCGACCCTTTGGGTGGGCACATGGCCCAATTCGGTGGCCATTTTCTGATCGATCATCTTCTGGCATGCGCCGAAGTGCAGGGATGCGGCGATTGCGAACTGCGGCACCAGGAAATTCTCGTGTTCTTCGATATTGTCGACCGGCATGCGTTTTTTGATATTCAACTCGGCAAGCGCCTGAAAGGCCTGTCGAGCGGATTCGAGCGCAGACGTTCCGGACCGGAGTCTTGCTTCCAGGGCTTTGATATCCGACGGTTCTGTCGGCACTACTTTTTGTGCCAAGTCGTTGAAGCGTTTCAGCCTGGATGAGGCCTTGACCAATACTTCGGCAGGATCTGGCCCTTGCGAAACTGACTGCGCGGCAAAGAGCGCCGCCCTGACGTTCTTTGCGTTGCTGGACGATGCCGCTGAGGGATTGGCTGTGGAGGCTCGGCCCAACAGCCGCGGCCTGATGGAAAGCCCGCCGAGTTGCGCTGAGGGCACCGCACTGTCGGCAGACGTGCTTGCCACTGATGCCGAGCCCGATGGTGTCGGTGCAGTTTGAACCAATTGCGCGGGATCAGGGGGGGCCTGCTTGGTCGATTCAATTTTAGGCACGTTGCATCCTCCGGTATCGCCATTCAATTTGCGCGCACACCGCGTCAAGGTGCTTCCCCCGTCCGGGAATGTGCGTGGAACGTGGTGGTGCCGTACCCCACGCCTTGCGAGCCGGCAGCGATGCAGTTGCCACTGCGTGGCGCAGTAACCGCGTGACCCGTGCCATGGCGCTCGATCCGCCGGCCTTATCGCGTTGCATGCTGCAGTGCCTGCGTCACTCACTGCTGGCCCCACCCGGCATTGCTCATCATGCAATGACGGATGACGGATGACGTGCAGCGAAATCCGTGTTGCCGTTTCAACGCAACAAGCGCGACCCACTCATGTCGATGTGCGTGACATTGCTGCCTTAGTAAACCACCGAATGCTGCGCTGTTTGCATGCGGCGCGAATGCGTGGTGACTGATACGAAGACGAACCGACTGCGCACGCAGTGAGTCAATGACCAGACAAGGCGGCCAAGACACCTCCCGATAACTTGGGCACCTATCAAGACCCGTCATTATGTCCGATGCCTTTTAGAGCGGCGAACAAAACGTAGCGAGCAGTCGTCAGGTGGGTGCGGACGGCGCGCTCACAACCGCAGTGGACGCGTTGTCCATGCCGATTCCGAGCACCTGCCGCGCCCGCCTGGCGGTGAGCGCAGTCGTTTTGTTGGCTGCTCTTAATCATCGGCGCAACGCTCAGGAATCAGGAAACAACACAAGCTTGCAGATCCGGTGGACGCCCCTCCATGGCAAGCCCTTGTTCGCAACGCACATGATCAGACGTTGAGGAGAATTTTCAGGCTCAACTCACGTCGTGCGCATGCACGTTGAGATCGCTCCGCCCTTTACACTGCGTCGGTTGAAAACTGCTGCGCATTCGCCAACGCACGATAGTCGCGCGGCGTCATGCCCACCGCTTGCTTGAATTGCCGCGCGAAGGCGCTTTGATCGCTGAAACCGCAGGCATGGCCGATTTCGGTCAGGCTCTTGTTGCCGTGCAGCAGATGCATCGCCATCTGCAGGCGAAGCTTGGCCAGCACTTGTTGCGGCGTGAGCTGGAACACCTTGCGAAACGAGCGTTGCAGCTTGGACATGGAAAATCCGGTGATCTCCACCAGAGCCTGCATGCGGACGTTCTGCGCGTAATTGGCGTTGAGATACGCCAGCGCAAGTCGCAGCTTTTCGTATTGCGATTCGTGGCCATCCTGCGGGCCCAGATCGCGCGAGATGCCGATGATGCCCTGCACCTTGCCGTTCACCACCAACGGCCGCTTGCAGGTCAGGCACCAGCCAGGCTCACGGTTGGCGAACAGGTGGAGCTCCAGCAGGTTGTCGATCACCTCGCCAGCCAGCACCTGCTCGTCCTGATTGGCGTAATTGGCGCCCAGGCCACTGGGATAGACCTCGGCCACACGCTTGCCGATCAGGTCCTTGCGCGATTTCAGCCCCAGCCGCCGCAGCATGGTCTGGTTGACGTGGGTGTAGCGGCCCTCACGATCCTTGACGAAGAACAACACGTCCGGCACGGCATTGAACAACGCTTCAAGATCGGCAGGATCGATGCTCTTCATGCGAAGGGGTTCATGCAGGGCAAGGTGCTCGAGACCGGGAAAGGCGCATCAAACCAGGCGCGCGATCGAAACAATCCGCCCCTGCCGCGCCATGATACGCCGCATGCGCGATCGGCCTGCGGCCGGGGGAATCAGCGCGAGCCGTTGCCTGCGTCCACTGCCGCCGGTGCAGGCCTGGCGTCTCCCGCCGCAGCGCTCGTGTTGCCGATGCGATCCAGCGGCACCTGTCGCGCACGCCAGCTTTGCACCACCGCCGCACCGGCCTGCGAGCCCACCTGCACGCGCAGGCGCGCACTGCCGCCGGGCGCAAGGAACTCGATCTCGCAATCGCCAGCAGCCATGCAGCTATCGGCCGCAAGGGGATCCACCAATTGCCAGCCTTGCTCCATCACCGCCTGCGCAAACGCGCGATATCCCATGCCGGATTTCAGCGTGGCCGGCAATGGCACGCTCGCGTCGCCGCCTTGCTCGGACGACGCAGGCAGCGCGACCGGAGCGCGCGCAGGCGCAGCGGCAGGCCGGGACGCGGCGCCCAAGGCAGGACTGCAGATCAGAGCGATTGCCCACACTGCGGGGCGGAACGACGTGCACATTCAAACGGTCCTGGCGGTCCTGGCAGGGAACTGGGAAGAGGAAGATGCGCTAGTCTGACATGCCTGTGATGCGCTGCGGCAATTGCATTTGGGATGCATTGGCCCGTGATCTGCACAGCGGCGTTGCAACCGGTTCACGCCAAGCGTGCTCATCCAGCGCACGTGATGGCATCGGATTGGTATAGACCTTGCGTTCGGGCGCCAGGCTGCGGGCGATCCAGTCCTGCAGCGAGATGTTGTCCAAGCTGCACACCGGCTCGATCACCACACAGCGTGGTGCGGGGGAAGATGGCATCATCTGCACCGCCATCAGGAACGGCTGCTTGTTCTGCGATCCGCGTCAGGCCTTGGCGCCGTTGCGCTCACCGCCAGGATAGGTATCGTTGATTTGCACGAAACCGGTTAGCTTGCGCATGGCTTCGCGCTCGGCCATGACCTGCATGATCTTGTGCTTCATCCACCAGGCGCTTTTGTCGTTGATGCCCAGATGGCGCATCAGCTCCAACGCGGCCATGTTGGTCTTGGTCGAGGTCAACAGCTGCAAGGCCAGCACCAGGTGCGCAGCGGCAGCTTGGTGCCTTGCAAGGCTTCATCTGCGTTTTCGGTGTGCTCGAATTGCCAGTGTTCGTTACGCTACGTCCTGGTTTCTGGCAGTTTTCGCCCATGCGGACACGCCGTCCTGCCGCCGAGCAGTTGCCTGCCGATGAGCTGTGTCGTTCGCGTCCGGAGAACCAGATCGACGTGCGCCATCCGCTGGTCCAGCTGAGCCATCGGCTGCCGTGGAGTGCGTTGGAGCAGGCGCTGTCGCCGCGGTTGCCGACCACCACCGGCACAGGCGGTCGGCCCGCATTGCCGGTGCGCTTGATCGCCGGGCTGCTTGACCTCAAGCACGCCTACGACCTGTCCGACGAGGCGGTCTGCGAGCGCTGGCTGGAAAATCCGTACTGGCAGTTCTTCACCGGCGAGGTGGTGTTCCAGACCTGCTTGCCGTGCGATCCCAGCTCCCTGACCCGTTGGCGACAGCGTCTGGGCGAAGCCGGGATGGAAGCGCTGTTGGCGCATACGATCAACACCGCTCACACGATGAAGGCGGTGGATGCGCGCGAGTTGTCGCGGGTGATCGTGGATACCACCGTGCAGGAAAAAGCGATCGCCCATCCCACCGACAGCCGTTTGCTGGAGGTGGCGCGCAAGAAGCTGGTGCTGCTGGCCAAGCGCCACGGCATCGTCTTGCGGCAGACCTATGTGAGGCAAGGTCCGGGGTTGAGCCGCAAGGCCGGACGCCATGCGCATGCGCGCCAGTTCAAGCGCATGCGCAAGGTGCTGCGACGCCAACGCACGATCCTGGGACGGGTGTCGCGCGATCTGCAACGCAAGCTGGACCAGCGGGAACCCACGGTGCGTGAGCGCATCGGTGTCTGGCTGGAGCGCGCACAACGGTTGTTGACACAGCGCCCCAAGGACAAACAAAAACTCTACGCGTTGCACGCACCGGAAGTGGAATGCATGAGCAAGGGCAAGGCCCGCCAACCGTACGAATGTGGCGTCAAGGTCGGCATTGCGGTGAGTGCGCGCAAGGGCTTGATCGTGGGCGCGCGCAGTTTTCCCGGGTAACCCGTACGACGGCGATACGTTGGCCGAGCAACTGGAACAGGCGCGCGGGCTGCTGCAAGATGTGGATGTGATCCCGCAGGTGGCGATTGTGGATCTGGGGTATCGCGGGCGCGACGTGGAGGGTGTGCAGATCCTGCATCGCGGCCAAGCCAAGACGCTGACACCACGGCAATGGCGCTGGATCAAACGACGGCAAGCGGTAGAGCCGGTGATCGGACATCTGAAACAGGACTGCCGCTTGAATCGCTGCCATCTCAACGGCGCCCAAGGCGATGCACTGCACGTGCTCGGCTGCGCCGCTGGCGACAACCTGCGGTGGCTGCTGCGCTGGATCGCATGTTTGCGTGCCTGGTTGCAGGTGGTGCGGGCGCGTTCCTCAACGCCCTCAAGCACCATGTGGCCCGCAAACATGGTAATGGAGGTTTGAGAGGGGTTTTCCAGGGGCGACTATTTACCTTGCGCGACCGACACGCCGCGCCTGGCGGCGTGCCGGTTGTCCGTCACTGGCCGATATGCTGCTTCAGCCAGCCATTGACGGTGTCGTGCCACAAGATGCTGTTATCCGGCTTGAGCACCCAGTGGTTCTCGTCCGGGAAATACAGGAACTTGGAATCGATGCCCTTGCGTTGCAGCGCGGTGAATGCGGCCAGGCCTTGTTCGAGCGGGATGCGGAAATCCTGCTGGCCGTGGATGACCAGCATCGGCACCTTCCACTTGTCGACATGCAGCACCGGGTTGAACTTCTCGTAGCCGGCCGGGTTCTGCCATGGCGTGCCGCCGTTTTCCCATTCGCTGAACCACAATTCCTCGGTGGCGTAGCCCATGGTGCGGTTGTCGAACACGCCGTCGTGGTCGACCAGGCACTTCCACGGTTGAGTCCAATTGCCTGCCATCCAATAGACCATGTAGCCGCCGTAACTGGCGCCCAATGCACAGGCCTTGTCGCCGTTGAGGAAGCCGTATTGCTTCTGTGCGGCGGCCCAGCCTTTTTGCAGATCTTCCAGCGGGCGGTCGCCCCAATGCTGGCTGATGGCGTCGGTGAATTCCTGGCCGTAGCCGGTGGAGCCGTGGAAGTCGATCATCACCACCGCGTAGCCCTGGCCGGCGTAGGTCTGCGGATTCCAACGGTTGCTCCAGGCATTGCCGAAGCTGCCCTGCGGGCCGCCGTGGATCAGGAACGCCACCGGATAGGTCTTGCCTTCCTGATAGTTGTAGGGCTTGACCACGTAGCCATGCACGGTGTCGTTGTTCCAGCCCTTGAACTGGAACTGCTCGTAGTCACCGAACTGCACATCCGGTAGTAGTTCAGCGGCGCTCTGGCTGATCGCGCGCAGCCCCTGGCCTTGCGTGTCGCTGACGAAGACCTGGTCGCCACTCTTGAGCGAGCTACGGGTAAACGCGAGCGTGTTGCCGGCCAGCGTGGGGGCGTGCACGCTGCCCTCGCCCACCAGCCTGGTCGCCTCGCCGCTGGCGATAGCGATCTTGAACAGCGGATGCTCACCGAGATCGTCGGCGCTGGTGTACAGGCTGCTGCCGTCCTCGCTCAATACGATTTCGCCAGCCGAGCGGTCCCACGTCGGCGCAATCTCGCGCGTCTTGCCACTGGCCACATCCATCGCCATCAGGCCGAAGCGGTCGGCCTCGAAGCCAGGGCGCTTCATGGCGCGGTAGTACAAGGTCTTGCCGTCGGTGCTGAACACCGGGCCGGCATCCCAGGCCGGGTTGGACGCAGTCAGATTGACCGGCGCAGACTTGCCGCTTGCATCCAGGCGATACAGGTCGAAGTTGGTCTGCCACGGCTCGTCATTGCCGGTCGGCTTGCCGCCGGCCTTGGTGTTCTTGCCCGCTTCCGTGCCATACGACTGCGGAATGCGGACGCTGGCCACCACGCTGGCGCCATCCGGCGACCAGGTGTAATCGTCGTTGCCACCGAACGGCTTGGACGGCGCATCGCCGGCCAGCGTGGCGCTGATCGCCGACGCCCCGACCACCGCTTTTGCACCCGCTGCGGGCAGCTCGGCCACGAACAAGGTATTGCGACGGCCATCGTTCCAGGTGTCCCAATGGCGTACGAACAACTGGTCGTACACCACGCCGCTGGCCTTGTGGTTCTTGAGCTCGCCTAGCTTCTTCTTGGTGCAGCCCAGGTCCGAGCCGCAGTCCTGGAACACGCCTGCGCTGAAAACGATGCGCTTGCCGTCGGGCGAGAGCTTGTAGTTGTCCACATCCACCGCAAACGCGGTGAGTTGCTGCGGGGTGCCGCCGGCCATCGGCTGCGCGTAGAGCTGCTGGCTGCCGGTTTTGCTGCTGAGGAAGTACACCGTCTTGCCATCCGGCGAAAACGCCGGGCTGTTGACGTTCCAGCCTTCCGGCGTGAGCCGCTTGGGCGGCGACACGTCGCGGGTACGCAGGTTACGCACCCATAGGCTGGTGGCCGACGTGCCATTGGCGGTCTTGGCCTGGCGCTTGGCGAACAGCACCACGCTGCCATCCGGGCTGAGCGTGGGCGAAGACACTCGGTCCAGCGCCACCATGTCGCGCACATCGAAGCCGCGCGCGGCGGCAAGGCTTGGCAGGGCAGCCAGCAAACACAAGGGCAATACGGCGTGACGCAGCTTCATCGAGATCTCCGGCAACGGCAAAACGTCGATGGTAGGCGTTGCTGCGGCGCACGCGCAAAGGCAGGAGGTCATACAGCGCGAGGGCACGCGACACGCCGTCGAGCGCGCCCATGCCGCTGCCTGCGGCATGGGCGGCTGAGAGCTTTAGAGCGGCGACCCACAGGGGTGGACGGCGCGGAGGAACCGCCGTGTACGAGTGGTACATGACAATTCCGAGCACCGGCCACGCCCGCCTGACGGCTGCGCAGTCGTTTTGTCAGGTGCTCTTAGAAGCGGTGCGACAGGCCCAGGTACACCTGCGTGTCGGGTGTGCGGTCGTTGAGGCCGAAATTGGCGCCCACATCCAGCTGCAACAGCGGGTTGAGCAGATACGTCGCCGCGATATCGGCCGAGTACTGCTTGACGGTCTGCGCAGGGTCGCGGTTGATCGAGGACCACAGTTCCACCGCCATCGACAACTTCGGTGTCAGCGGGCGCGCCAGATTGATCAGGTTGACGATGGCCACATGCTTGCCGCTGCCATCGCTGTCGGCCAACCAATCCAGCTCCGGACCAAACGTCAGCGAGAAGCTGCTGGGCAGCACCACGTTGACCGGCAGCGCCAAGCCGCCTTCCCAGGTGTCGTTGCCCAGGCCGGTACGTGCGGTGGGTGCCTTGACGAACGGCAGCAGCGCCACGCTTGCGGTGTCGCTCTCATAGACGCGCGCCTTCATGCGCAGATACAGATCGCCGCCGCCGCTCAGGCTGCTGCGTTCGCCGGTGGCGCGGTCGGTGGTCTTGACCTGTAGCTGCGGCGTCCAGTTGAGCTGCAGATCGATGCGATCGCTGACGCCGTACTTGAGCGTGGGATTGGTGAAGTAGGAGGTTTCCGTGCGTGTGCCGGGTTGACTGTCGCGCGTGTAGTTGCCGATGTCGGTTTCCAGCTGCCAGTCGCCAGCCGGCACGGTGCAGGTGGCATTGGCCTTGGTCGGCCGATCGGTGCAGAGCGCCGCTTCGGTGGCGTCTTGCGCATGCGCCTGAACTGCGAGGCTGCTCAGCGCTGCAGTAACGATGACGGCGAGCAGCGATGCGGGTGTCTTGCGGAAAGACGAGCGCGAGGTGTTGGTGTGCATTGCGGTGATTCCAGGGCAAAGCGCAGCACAGATCGCATGACCGTGCAGCGTTGAAAAGTGGGATGTGTAAGGTGTTACGACGCGCGGTATGGCGGCGCTGCACTTGATCGGCAGTGCTGCAAGTGCGGTTTTTTTCAGGGTGGCGTCAGTGCGGTCGCTGTGCGATGCACACGCCTGCTGCAGAGAAGTGCGCAGGATTGCACTGCCAGACAGTTGCCTGGCCTTGCGGCGCTCACGCACAGCGCGTGAGCGCGCCATGGTCTACAGCGTGGTGGGAATCAGGATCGGTCCAGGCATGCGGCACTCATGGCGCACCGTTCGTGCGGGAGACGGCACGATAAGGAGGAACAGCATAAAGTCGCTATGCACGGCAGCTGCGCAGGGCGTAAAGCCGGCGCAAAGTCGTTGGATGTCGATGATTGGCGGCCGTACAGGCACCGATGCCTTGCATGCGGTGATGCTGCAGGTACCCATGCGGCGTGCCGGCAACAATGGCGGGGATTGCCCGATCAGTGCAGCGCCGTGCAATCAGACGCGGTCAAACCTTGGGGATACGCGGCGGTCGGTTCTTGGCGCCCGACGCGATTTACTCCTGACCAATCATATTTCGCGCGGCTGACATAACGTAGCGAGCAGCTGTCAGGTGGGCGCGGACGTCGCGTTCAGAACCGTAGTGCAGGAGTGGTACATGCCGATTCCGAGCACCGGCCGCGCCCGCCTGGCGGTGAGCGCAGTCGTGTTGTTAGCCGCTCTTAGCGCGCTACCCGGCGTCGCGATCCACGCACGGGCGACGTTCGCACCGGAAAATCAACCGAGATGCCGCAGCGCGCGGCCTGTCGGCAGTGAGTCATTCGCTCCCGACCTAGAGACTCACCCAATGCGCTGCAGTGTGATGTTTGGTGATCGCAGCCCGGCCACCGCACCGTTGAATCGACGTCCGTCGTGCGGACCACCTGGCGCCATTGCAGCGCTGGTCTGTAAAACGTTTCGCAGTTGCCTGGAGCCGGATGGCCGACGCGGCTGTTCCTCGATCAATCACATCGGTACTGGATCACGCCGCGCATCCAACGATAGGGGGCTTGCCGATGGCGCATGCAGACCGCATACGCCATCCAACATCACGCTCAGGCAGCCTGTTCGCCGCGCTTGCCGACGCGATACAGCAGCCAGCCGACCAGGGCCAGAATGGCCAGGCCGAACCACTGACTGAGTTGCAGCACGGCCGGCAATGCCAGTACGTCGGCGCGGCTTGACAGCACGATCGGCACCGCAATGGCGATGCCCATCAACGCCTCGCCGGTGATCAGGCCAGCAGCGAACAGCACGCCCGGGCGATGCACGCGGTCGCGGCCGTCTTCGTCATCGGCGCGAATGGCGTGGAAGCGTTCCACCAGATGCGCGATCAAGCCACCGATGAAGATCGGCACCATCAGTTCCAGCGGCAGATAGATACCGATGGCCGCGGCCAGCACCGGCACGCGGAAGCGCTTGCCGGTGGCCTTCAACCATTCGTCCAGCGCGATGATGGCCGCACCCACGCCGGCACCGATCGCGATCATGCTCCACGGCAGCTGGCCGCCGAACAGGCCCTTGGCCACCGAGGCCATCAGCGTGGCCTGCGGCGCACCCAGCGAGTTGGGATGCTGTGGCGTTGCCGGGCCAATGCCGTAGGCCTGGGCCAGCAGATTCAGCACTGGCGCCATGATCAAGGCGCACGAGAACGCACCGATGCCGAGCATCAGCTGCTGCTTCCACGGTGTGGCACCAACCAGATAACCGGCCTTGAGATCCTGCAGGTTATCGCCGCCCACCGCCGCCGCACAGCACACCACCGCGCCGATCATGATGGCCGCCACTGCACCCAACGGCGCGGCACCGATGCCCACCGGCACCAGGCCGCTCTTGCCGAGCAGCAATACCAGCACCGCCGAGGCGAACAGGATGGTGGAGATGGTGATGCCCGACACCGGGTTATTGGACGAGCCGATCAAGCCGGCCAGATAGCCCGACACCGACACGAACAGGAAGCCGGCCACGATCATGATGATGGTCATCGGGATCGACACATGCCATTGCTGCACGATGGCCTGATACAGGCCCAGCAGCGGCAAGGTGCACAGCACCAGCGCCACCAGCATCCACTTCATCGGCAGATCGCGCTCGGTCTCTGCAACCACACCGCCACCGCTCTTGCGCGCGGCGGCAAAACCGCTCTTGACCCCGGAAAACAGCGATGTGCGCAGCGAGAACAAGGTCCACACGCCACCGATCAACATTGCGCCGACGCCGAGGTAGCGGATCTTCGCGCCCCAGATGCCGAACGCCGCATCGGCAGCCGACGCACCGACCAGGCTCTGCGCCAGGGCCGGGTCCGAGCCCATGAAGAACTGCTGGTATAGCGGGATGGCGATGTGCCAGGACAGGATCGAGCCGGACAGCACCACGATGCCCACGTTCAAACCGACGATGTAACCCACGCCCAGCAGCGCCGGCGACAGGTTGGTGCCGATATACCCCACCAGACGACTGCTGCCCAGGTAGGTGGCCTGCGCCCAGGTATCCGGGATCACGCGCAAACCGCTGGCCGCAGCCAGCTTGACCAGCGCGCCGATGGCGCCGGAAGCGGCCAGGATCTTCAGGCCCGGGCCGGGATTTTCGCCGGCCTTGAGCACTTCGGCCGCCGCCTTGCCTTCGGGGAACGGCAGCGGGTCTTCGACGATCATCGAGCGCCGCAACGGTACCGAGAACAGCACGCCCAGCAGCCCGCCCATGCCGGCAATGCCCAGCACCCACCAGTACCTGAAGTCCGGCCAGTAGCCCATGATCACCAGCGCCGGAATGGTGAAGATCACACCGGCGGCGATCGACGACCCGGCCGAAGCGCCGGTCTGCACGATGTTGTTTTCCAGGATGGTGCCGCCGCCCAGCAGGCGCAGCACGCCCATCGACACCACGGCTGCCGGGATGGCAGTGGCGATGGTCAGGCCCGCGAACAGGCCGAGATAGGCGTTGGCAGCCGAAAGCACCACCGCCAGCACGATGGCCAGCACGACGGCGCGGAAGGTGAGCTGGCGCGGCTGCGCGTCGTGGCGCATCGGGCATTCCCCTGTAGGCAAAAAATCCGCACCACGCTAGCGCCTGTGCCGACGCGCGTCCAGCTGCGGCGCGGCGTGACAGTGTGCGCGCTGTGGCGGTTGGGCTCGGACGCGCCCGCAGGCCTGGCCTGGTCAGCGATAGCTTGCTGGATCACGGCAGACAGCTGCCAGATCAGCGCGAAGCAAGGCATGGATCACCCGGAACGGGTCGCAAGTCAGATGTCCGGCGGCACCCACCTTGCAGCGCAATCATCAACGGCACAGCGAAGGAAGGGCGTGGCCGCAACGTCGCTCCCTGCAGAGGCAGGCAAGCTGCCCATGCGCTTGTTCGCACCGACCAAGCGGTGAAGATTCGCCATTCTCATTCGGCCCGGATGAGACGGCATGCTCATGCAGCCACCTGCCGCTCCTGAACCAAAGGACCTGCCATGTATCGCCACAACGCCTTCTGTCTGGCCTTGCTTTCTGCCGTTTCCCTCCCTGCGCTCGCCGTGCCACCCGCTGAGATGGATGCAGCGCCGGTGAGCGCGGCACCGCAACCGGCACAACTGGGCGCTGCGAGCCTGCAGTCGGCAGATGTGCGTGGTGGCCTGATGTCCACCCAGGTGGCACACCTGGCTGCCCCCACCGAAAAGCAATTGAACCTGCTGCGTGAACGCCGCATTGCACAGCTCAAACATGGGCACCCTTTGCAGATCGGCTTTTCGCGTGCGGTCCCGCGGCCGCGGGTGAACATGGCCGCGCTGGACTGGCAGCTCGCAGGCAATGGCACGCGTGTGGCCGCCTTGAAGCTCAGCTCGGCAAAGGCGGCCTCGCTCCGCGCGGCATTGATGTTGCGCGGAGCAGGTGCAACACCCGGCACGCCCTCCCGGGTGGTGTTGCGCTTCGCTGGCAACGACGGGCATGTCTTCGAGCGTTCCGGCGCCGATTTCGTCACCGCAGGCGATGCCATCGGTTGGTCGCCGGTTGTCGACGGAGAAGACCTGCTGATCGAGATCGCGCTGCCGGCGGGCCAATATCCCGAGAACTTCAGCCTCAGCATCCCGCAGTTATCGCATCTGGATATCAGCCCCGGTGCCAACACGCAGGACTTCATGGCCAGCGCCATCGGCAACACCAGCTCCTGCGAACGCGATATCGTCTGCCGTGCCCACCCCACCCGTGGCTTTCTCGATGCGTCGAGCGCAGTCGCGCGCATGGTGATCACCGACAGCAATGGGTCGTTCTCGTGCACCGGCACCTTGCTCAATAACGCCAACTCGCCCAAACGCCATCTATTCTGGACTGCCTCGCATTGCGTCAGCACCAAGAGCGTTGCCAACACCTTGCAGACCTACTGGTTCTATGACGCAGCACGCTGCAACAGCACCACCGTCAGCACACAGGCAACCACGCTCAGCGGCGGTGCGGTGTTGCGCTATGCCAACTCAACGCGCGACATCTCGCTGCTGGAGCTGAGGAGCGCGCCACCACCGGGAGCGTTCTATGCAGGTTGGAGCAGCGTCGCGATCGCTGCCATCGGCACCCCGATCGTGGGCATCCACCACCCGAACAATGCGCTCAAAAAATACTCGCTCGGCACCGTGACAGCGCTCAAGACCTCCTACGAGGACAAGAGCCCGCTGTATCAGGTGCATTGGCACGAAGGCGTGACCGAAGACGGTTCCTCCGGCGCGGGGTTGTTCACCGTGGCAAGCAACGGCGCATACCAGCTGCGGGGCGGTTTATTCGATGGCACCTCGTCCTGCGCGGCGCGGCGCGATCCCGATTACTACTCGCGCTTTTCGGACGTGTATCCCAGCATTTCCAGATACTTCGGCAAGTAGCTCGTCGATTGGCGTGCAGGCGACGCATCGCCTGCCACGCGGTGCCTGCAGACGCTCGCGCGACTGCGCGCGAGCAACAGACTTTCAGCCACCGGCTAGGTGCCGAACGGGTTCAGTGCAGCAACTCGGCAAATGCGCGGTCTGCCTCGATGACATCAGGCAGCACGGCAAACAGCGCTTGCAGATCCACGCCGTCCATCAGCGGGCCACGTACCGCTTCCAACGCCGCCGCATCGGCGCCGCCGTGCACGTGCAGCGCATCGGAAACCTGCACTGCCTGGGCAACCAGCAGCGGCATGCGCGCGCCCTCCGGCGCGGCGGCAGGCCGGACCTGATAGGCGATGGCTTGCTGGATCACCACCGGCAACTGCCAGCGACGCACCAGCTCTGCACCGACTTCCGGGTAGCCGAAACCCAGCTGCAGGGTTTCTTCGGCCGCATGACCGGCAGAGGAGGTGTCGTGATTGATGCGGCTGGCGTATTCCGGCGCACCGGACTGGATCAGGAGCTCGCCGATGTTGTGCATCATCCCGCAGGTGAAGGCGGTCTCCGGGTCCAGCCCATGCTGACGCGCCAACAGGCGGCAGATGCCGGCGACCTCGAAACTGTGCCGCCAGAACGCCTTGAGATTGAAGCTTGGCCCGGCACGAAACGCGCCGGTCATCGCCGAGGCCAGCACCAGCGTGCGTAGGGTATTGAAGCCCAACCGCATGGCCGCGTCTTCCACGCTGGTGGAATCGCGCAGGCCATGGAAGCGCGCCGAATTGGCCAGCCGCAACACTTTGGCGGCAATCACCGGATCGCGCTCGATGCTGTGCGCCAGCGTATCGATATCGGTCTGCGGATCGTCGAATTGACGGATCAGGTCCTGCGCCACCTTGGGCACGGTGGGCAAGGTGTGCAACTTGTCGAACAACGCCTCCAACTTCATGATCGCCTCTTGGGTGAAAGACAAGCCAGCGCGGCCGCGCGGATGTGCATGGTGTAGCACAGACTGGTTTGCTGCCAGTGACCGGCGGGCAGATGCAGTCACTCACGCGTGTGGCTGCGTTGCACAGGCGTTGCTTCGCCACTTGGCCTGAAACAGCCAGCGCAGCAAGCGGGTTCGACAATTTACAGGCACATGACTGCATCGATTGCGTCGGTCGGCCTTGGCACCACCCGGCGATTTGGACAGAAAAGCCAGCAGTTGGCAATAGAACGCACATTGAACCCAGGCGCAATCCACAGCCCGAAAAGCATCAATGGAAATCGCGCGACGGCAGCTGCATGTCGCCGAGCAGGTCGCTGAGATCGTGCAGGTCGCCGGCAATGAGGTGCTCCACGCCGTCCACGCGTTCCCAGCGGCCGCGCACCGCGAGCAAGCGCGATTCCAACAGCGCGCGACGGCGACGTAGCGCCAGGTGCGACCAGACGATGACGTTGATCATGCCGTGCTCGTCTTCCAGGGTGACGAAGATGGTGCCCTTGGCGGTGGCCGGACGCTGGCGCTGGGTGACCAGGCCGGCGACATGCACGCCGCTGCCGTGGGGGCGGCCCTGCAAGTCGCGCAGACCCAGGATGCGCCGCTGACGCATCTGCGGGCGCAGCAGCGCCATCGGATGCTGGCGCAGACTCAGGCCGACCGAGCGGTAATCGGCGAGGATTTCTTCGCCCGCGTGCGGTGCTTCGAACGCCACCGGGCGCTCTTCCGGGCTACCTGGCAACAGCGGGCGACGTGCCTCTACGCCGGCCATTGCCCAGCGCGCGGCGTTGCGGTTGCCCACCATGCCTTGTAAGGCACCGGCTTCGGCCAGGGCCAGGCGCGCTTTTTCGTCGAGTGCGGCGCGCAGGCACAGATCGCCGATATCGGCGAAGGCGCGTTGCGTACGTGCCGCGACGATGCGCTGCGCCACCACGTCCGATAATCCAGCGACCTGCCGCATGCCCAGCCGGATCGCCGGCTGTTCGCCGGGATCGGCAGCGCTGCGCCACGGCCGGCCGCCGACCAGGGTGTTGTCCCAGTCGCTGTGCACCACATCGACCGGCAACACCTCCACACGTTCGCGCTCGGGGCTGCCGCGGCGCGCGTCCTGCACGATCTGGCTGGCCGAATAAAAGCCCATCGGCTGTGCGTTGAGCAGCCCGCAGGCGAATGCGGCCGGTTCGTGGCGTTTGAGCCAACAGCTGGCATAGACGAGCTTGGCGAACGAGGCGGCGTGGCTCTGCGGAAACCCGTAGGAACCGAAGCCCTTGATCTGCTCGAAGATCTGGTCGATGAAGGTGGAGGCGTAGCCTTTGCCCTGCATGCGTTCGCGCACACGCGTGCGATGCTGCTCCATGTCGCCGCCGCGCCGCCATGCCGCCATCGAGCGACGCAAGTTGTCTGCTTCGCTTTCGGTGTAATCGGCGGCATGCATCAGCAGCTCCATCACCTGCTCCTGAAACAACGGCACGCCCAATGTTGGTTTGAGGATGTCTTCAACCGCCGGCGACGGATAGCTCACGTCTTCGCGGCCCTGCCGCCTGCGCAGATATGGGTGCACCATGTCGCCCTGGATCGGGCCGGGCCGCACGATCGCCACTTCGATGACCAGGTCGTAGAACTCTGCAGGTTTGAGCCGCGGCAGCATCGCCATCTGCGCACGCGATTCGATCTGGAAGACGCCGACGGTGTCTGCGCGCTGGATCATCTTGTAGGTTGGGAGATCCTCACCCGGCAAGGTGGCGATGCTGTAGTCGCGCCCGCGGTGGCCGCGCACCAGGTCCAGCGTCTTGCGGATGCAGGTCAGCATGCCCAGCGCCAGGCAATCGACCTTGAGCAGCTTCATGGTTTCCAGATCGTCCTTGTCCCACTGGATGATGGTGCGGTCGGCCATCGCAGCGTTTTCCACCGGCACCAGCAGCGACAACGGCTCGTCGGAGATGACGAAGCCGCCGACATGCTGGGACAGATGCCGCGGGTGGTCACGCAGGTGTTCTGTCACAAGCAAGATCTTGTTGATCAGCGGGTTGGCCAGATCGAACCCGGCTTCTTCGATGCGCTGTTCCATCGGCGTTTCGCCATTGCCCCAGCCGTAGCAATTGGCCAGCAACGCAATCTGGTCCGGCGGTAGGCCGAACGCCTTGGCCACGTCGCGCACCGCGCTCTTGCCGCGATAGCAGATCACCGTCGCCGCCAGCGCTGCGCGTTCGCGCCCGTATTTTCTGTAGACGTACTGCAGCACTTCCTCGCGACGTTCGTGCTCGAAGTCCACGTCGATGTCCGGCGGCTCGTCGCGTTTTTCGGACAGAAAGCGCGCCATCAACAGGCGCGTTTCATCCGGGTTGACCGCCGTGATGCCCAACGCATAACACACCGCCGAATTGGCCGATGAGCCACGGCCCTGGCAGAGAATGTTCTGCTCGCGTGCGAAGCGCACCACATCTTGCACAGTGAGGAAGAACGCTTCGTACTTCTTGAGCGCGATCAGCGCCAGCTCTTTTTCGATGTCCTCGCGCACCTTTGCCGTGATGCCGCCCGGCCAGCGCTTGCGGATGCCGGCTTCGGTGAGCTGGCGTAGATAGCTGGTGGGTGTATGGCCTTCCGGCACCAGCTCTCTGGGATAGGTATAGCTGATCTTGGAAATATCGAAGGTGCAGCGCTGCGCCAACGCCACCGCGGCCTGCAACAACGCATCGGGATAGATGTTACCCAGGGCGCGCCGGGTGCGCAGATGGCGCTCACCATTGCGAAACAGATGCGCGCCGCACTCGGCCAGCGGCAGCGTGTGGCGGATGGCAGTCAAGGTGTCCTGCACGATCCGCTCGCGACGCTGCGCCATATGCACATCGCCGCTGGCCACCGCGGTCATGCCCAGTTGCTGCGCCAGCGCTTGCAGCACCTGCAGGCGGGCGCCATCGTCCTGTTCGCGATGCAATTCCACTGCCAGAAATGCACGCTCGCCGAACACCTGTTGCAACCAGGCGCCCTGCTCTGCCTGCGGCTGCACGCCGGGCAGCCACAACGCAAATACGCCCGGTGCCACATCGCGAAACTGCGCTTCCACGTCGGCACGCCCCAAGCGATAGGCACCCTTGCTTGCCGCACGCCGCGCGGTGGTGACCAGCCCGCACACCTGCGGGTAACCATGCGCGTTTTCCACCAGCAGCACGAAGCGGGTGCCATCGATCAAGGTAAATTCGCTGCCGACGATCAGTCGCACGCCGGTGACGCGCGAGGCTTCCAGGCCACGCACGATGCCGGCCAGCGAGCATTCGTCGGTGATGGCCAAGGCGCTGTAGCCGCAATGCTGCGCGCGTGCGAACAACTGCTCGGCACTGGAGGCGCCACGCAGGAACGAGAAGTCCGACAGGCAGTGCAGTTCGGCATACGTGGGCACCCCATCGGCAACGTGCGCATGGCTGATGTCGTCGTTGGCCGCGCGCAGGCGTGCAGCCACATTCCAGGCGCGCGGCATGCGCCCGCCGGGGGTGTCGCGGTCTACACCCTCGATGGCGTCATCCCAGCTCATGGACGCTGGATGCCTTCAACAGCAGCACGCTGGGCTGCATGGACAGTGCAGTGCGCAGCAGATCCTGCCATTGCAGATGCTGCCGCGTTTGGCCTGCAGACCCGATATCTGCAGCGCGCGCCCAAGCTGCGACGAGCCGCCATGTAGCCCATGCGTGGAGACCGTCCAGGCATGCGAGCGATCACGCAAACCACCCATGCAGCATCCAGCCATCCAATCGGCCAGGCGCGGCAAAGGCCCAGCCGCGGCGGCCGCGCGCGGTCTCCACCACGTAGTAGTCGCGACGCGCCTCGTCATCGTCCCACCAGCCGCTTTCCAGCCGTTCCGGGCCGGACACGATGCGCAGGTGTGGGTCGTGCAGGGGCACCGGCTGCGGCAACAGCCAAGTGGGGCGCGGCGGACGTGGCGGCGCGGCGGCTTCGCGCACCGCATCGCCGATGGCGCGACGCCAGGCGCGTTCCGGGCGCGGGTCGTCGGCCGGCAGGACGCGATACACCGCGTCATCGCCAAGCCGCGCACGCAGGCGCTCGCGCAGTTGCGGCCACTCCACCGTTTGTTGTGCGCGTTGATCGAACAGGTCGCGCATGGCCGGTACGAACGGTGGCAGTTGCCGTGCCAGCAGGCGCATCGCCACCACCGGCCGTGGGATCTCCACCCGCTCCAGCCGATTGCGCGCCAGCTCCAATAGCAACGTGGGCGCACGTTCCGGCGTCAGCAGGCCGATCTCCACATCGGTTGCGCCTTCTTCGTGTTCCAGGCGCAGTAAAAACCGCTGTACGCCACCATCGCGAATGGACAGATACGTACATAAGTCACCCATCAGCCGGCGCAACGGAAACAGCAGCGCCGGATGCGTTTCCACCTCATAGCCCAGCTCCACGCGGTGGTCGAAATGGTCTGGCGGCGCGTAGCACTCCAGTGGGTCGTCGACCTGCCCGTAGAGGCGATCCAGATGATCGAGCAGGCCCGCACCGAAGCGCCGGCGCAACCCGTCACGCGGCAGGGCGCGCACCGCTGCCAGCGTGCGCACACCCATGTGTTGCAGGCGCGCGCCGGCATCGTCGGGCAATGCGGCGCGACGCACCGGCACGTTGTCGAGCGTGCTGTGCAGCGCCGGCAACTGTGTGACCACCATGCCATCGCGCAGGCCAGCCAGCACGCGCGCAGCACGCGGCGTGGGTGCCAGCGCAAGCCGGTGCTGGAAACCCAAGGCCTGCAGCTCATCGCGCAGGCGGCGCTCGAAGCGTGGCCAAGGGCCGAACAAGCGAAAGCTGGCACCGGCTTCCAGCACGATGGCGCGCGACCACTGCTGGCTGACCAGCGAACTATGCCGATACGCCCAGGCCGCAAGAAACCGCTGCGTGCGCGCTTCGTGCTGCGCGTCGTAATCGATGGTGCGCACCTGCGTCATCAACGCATGCGCCGCCGACAGCCGCATGCCGGCCTTTAACCCGGCCGCGCCAGCCGCGGCATTGACCGAATGCAGGCTGCGTAACTGCGCCGGACCCTCCACCAGCACCAGCGGCGCCTGCGGCTCTTCCAGACGCCGAAGGACAGCGTCCAGCGCCAGCTGCGGCAGCAATACGCAGGCCCACAACATGCGCGCGCCTCAATGCGCCAGCCGCAACGGCTGCGACGGCACCTGCCCGCCGCGGCATTTGCGCACTTGCCAGGCATCGCGCTCGGGCAGGAATTCCAGCCGCAACGCCGCTGGCGATGCATTCACCGCATGGCGGCGATCGCGCAGTGCGAAGGCGCAGCAGTTGCCGCTATCGGCCGCCACCTGCAAGCGGCGCAGCGCACGCGCATCGCCGGTCTGCGGCCAGCCCAGCACCGCGGCGCATGCGCCGCTGCGCAGGCATTGTTCGAACGCCCATAACGCTGCGCGCGGCTCGGCCTGCACCACTTCCAGATGCTCGAGCACCACCCCGCCTGCCTGCCAGGCCGGCGCGTAGGGAATGAACGGCGGCGCCACCAACACCACCCGGCTGCCCCTGGCGGTCATGCGTGCCAGCGTTGGCAGCAACAAGGCGATCTCGCCGATGCCATGCGCAGGCAGCAACAGCTCGGTGAGTGCGCGCCGCGGCCAGCCGCCATCGGGCAGCAGCGCATCCAATGCCGCATGCCCGGTGGATTCGCCGCCATTGACGGTGGCCCTGCCCTGGCCTGCACGCCAGACCGTGCGCGCGGCCAGCAGGGCGTCCAGCGGCATGGCCACTGCTGCATTGCCGTGCTGTCGCAACTGTACCGGCTCGCTCATCTCAGCCCTGCCGGATCAGGCCGCAGTACAGCCCTTCGATCGCGAAGTCGGCATCGGCTGCCACCACAATCGGTGCATGCGCGCGATTGCGCGGCAGCAGGCGGATCCGTTCGGTGCCGCGCTCCAGGCGCTTGATGGTGATTTCGCCATCCACCCGCGCCACCACGATTTGCCCGTCGCGCGCCTCCTTGCTGCGATGGACGCCCACCAGGTCGCCATCCAGAATGCCGTCATCGATCATCGAATCCCCCTGCACCTGCAACAGGTAATCCGGGCGCAGCGAAAACAGCGCACGGTCCAGCCAGAGTTGACGCTCCAGGCCGATATCCGCCCCGATCGGCACACCCGCCGCGACACGCCCCAGCACCGGCAAATTCAACAGCGCATCGCGCCCGGCGCCACCGGGCACACGGATGCCGCGTTTCTGGTTGGGCAGCAGCTCGATCAACCCGGCCTCGGCCAGCGCCTGCACGTGCTTTTGTGCGGCATTGCGCGAGGCAAACCCGAAGGCCTGCGCGATCTCGGCCAGACTGGGCGACA
This sequence comes from Xanthomonas oryzae pv. oryzae, assembly GCF_004136375.1. Taxonomy (NCBI): domain Bacteria; kingdom Pseudomonadati; phylum Pseudomonadota; class Gammaproteobacteria; order Lysobacterales; family Lysobacteraceae; genus Xanthomonas; species Xanthomonas oryzae. Next base: position 1,666,952 of record NZ_CP031697.1, on the reverse strand, counting down.
CACCCGCCTGGGCCTGCTCCTGCAGGAACGCCAGCACGGCGGCACGTTGGGGGGTCAGTGGTGGCATCGGGGCGCGGCAGCGAGACGGAACAATGTGTACATTTGTACACCAAACGATCGCAGCAGGCGAGACTGGCTTGCTGAGCCACTTCAGCAGGGCACTTGCGACTGGCTGACGACAGGGTTATGACTTTCGTACTAACGTGAGATAGCGCCATGAAACTCAAGATCACTGCCATCGGCAATTCCGCCGGCGTCATCCTGCCCAAGGAACTGCTGGCCCGCCTGCGGCTCGGAAAGGGCGACGTGCTTTATGCACTGGAAACGCCCGACGGCATCAAGCTGACCGCCTTCGACCCGACGTTGGCCGCACAGATGGATGTGGCCGAGCAGGTGATGCGTGAGCGCCGCACCTTGCTCAACAAACTGGCGCAGTAACGCACACGCATGATCATCTGGATCGAGCGGCCACTTGTCTTGGCTATTCACGACCGGCAGCTGGCCGAACATGGTGGCGGGAGCGGTGTGCGCGACGATGCGCTGCTCGACTCAGCGCTTGCCAGACCTAAACAACTGTCGGCATATGGCGACCCATCTCCGGACTTGGCGGCGCTAGCAGCAAGCCTGGCGTATGGCCTGGCCCGTCATCATCCATTTGTCGACGGCAACAAGCGCACCGCAGCGGTGGCCTGCGAAACGTTCATCGTGCTCAATGGTGCCACCTTGCTGGCAGGCGACCTGGAGCTCTACGGTTTCTATATCGGCCTGGCAGATGGTTCGCTCGATGAGGCAGCGTGTGCAGGATGGCTACGTCCACGGTTGCAATCCCGGCACCAGCAGCGCGTGCATGAGTCAGCACCGGACTACGGTTGAGATAGGAGACCTGCCGCCGCTTTCGCTGCGCTCCTCACGCCTTCGGCGCAAGGCGGCTTTCTTGCTGGTTGTTCTGGCAGTGGCCAGCAAAACGACTGCACAGCCGGCGAGCAGGTATGGTCGGTATCAGCGTGGCATGGCAGCTGCTCACTGAGGTTGCTCCGTACCCTTCAGACCTACCTGACGACTACACACTATCGCAATGGCCTGCCTGGTGCTTTTCACCCCATGCGCGCCTTCGCGCACCTGGTCGATTTCTTCTTTGACATAGTCGCCAACCTGGGGGCTGGCCGATTTTCCTTCGCGCTTGTCGTTGGCAGCAGCGCGGCGTGTCTTGGGCTGTGGCATGGCATGTCCCAAGCGATGGATGCAGCTCGATGTAACAAGCGTTGCGTCAATGCATGGTGGGCACGACGCTCACCTGGCCTTGAAGCATGGCTGCCGCTCTAAGCAGCGACGCTAGCATTTCCTTCTCCCATCGGGAGAAGGTGGCGCGCAGCATCGGAAGAGGGTACGTGTGCACTTGAACGTGCCGGCCGCGCGCGTCATGCATCGCGAACAAAACGACGTAAAAGACTTCAATCTTCACCAATCCCAGCAGCCGTACCCTCACCCCAACCCCTTTCCCGCAGGGAGAGGGGCTCGATCACTTGCGCGACAGACGATCCAAAATCCCTGGCACTTTATATGGAATCTCGCGCGCGAGAAATCCAACCGTGCCAATCCGCTTGGACAGCTGTTTACCCGCTGCCGCGTGCACAAATACCCCCCACAGCGCGGCGGTCAACGCATCACTGCCACGCGCAGCAAACCCCGCAATCAACCCGGCCAAGATGTCGCCCGAACCAGAGGTCCCTAATCCAGGCACACCACCGCGATGCACCCACAACGTCCACTACGGCCCGGCGGTGACACTGTCCGCACCCTTGACGATCACCACGCTGCGCATCTTCTGGGCGAAGGTCAGCGCGTACTCGCCCGGCGCTGCTTCCATTGCAGTCTTATCGTCGCCGGCCAGCGTGGCCATCTGCCCTGCATGCGGTGTCAGTACGAATGGCCGCCCAGGTGGCGCATGCAAGCTGCGCGACAATGCACCTGCATCCAACACCGGGGTGCCTACCGCCTTTGCCGCGGCCAGCCTGACCAGTGCCGCCGTTGTCTTCGAGAACCCCATGCCAGGCCCGATCACGGCGGCATCGCATGCTGCAAGCGCTGCATCCAAGGCACGGTGCCCGCGCGTGATTTCGCCCTGCCCGTTCCGCCCCAGACCCAGCACCAACGCCTCCGGCACCGCCAAGGCCATCGCCGGCGCCACACGCGCAGCGGTGGCGATCTTCAACTTGCCTGCACCCGCGCGCAACGCAGCTTCCCCGGCCAGCAATGCCGCACCGGGCACGCGCATCGCCCCGCCCACCACCGGCACGCGACCACGCTGCTCCTTGTCGCCGCCGGGCGATGGCAACGGCATCGCACGCAGTGCAGCGGCGGTGAGCGTGCGCATGCGCAACGCGGCCATCAGCGTGCTCCAGCCGGGCGATCGGATTCGGTGGTCACCGGCTCATCGGCCAGCTCTGGCGGCACGAATTTTGTGCGCACCAACTCCAGCGATTGCCCATCGACAGCGGCCGCATATTCGGTAACCCCACAGTTCGGCACATCGCCTTCGCGGTCGATGGCCAGGATGGTGGCCTCGTCCATCCGCTCGATCAGATAGCGGAAGCAATTGACGATCACCTGATGCCCCACGATCAACACGCGCGCACCCACATGGTTGCGCTGCAAGTCGCCCACGATACCGCGCAAGCGAAAGATCACATCGCACCAGCTCTCGCCGCCGGGCGGGCGGAAATAGAACTTGCCCACCAGATTGCGCTGCTCGAACAAGGCCGGAAACGTCTCACGAATTCCCGATGTGGTGTATCTGTCGAGCACGCCGAATTCTTTCTCGCGCAGCCGCTCGTCTACGCTCACTGAATCGGCCGGCTGCCCGAGCGCACGTGCAACTGCGGCGGCAGTCTGGCGCGCACGCACGTAGGTGGAACTCACGATCAACGTCGGCCGCTCGTGCTCGGGCAACCCCGCCATCCACGCGCCCAACCCCTCGGCCTGGCGCTCGCCCAACGCCGATAGCGGAATATCCGCATCGCGGTGCTCAAGGTCGATCAATGCAGCCCCATTGGACTCGGCAACATCGCGCGCCACGTTGCCCGCACTCTGCCCATGCCGCACCACCCACAACCGCGCCGGCCACTGCGCCGACACCCCCGCAACCGCACTGTTCTCAGTCACACCCATCTCCTGCATGACGTTGTCAGCACATGTCGCACAGCCGCCGTGCACAGTCGGTCGACCACGCCGGTGGTCGCGTCCTAGCCGCGCCACTGGTGTCATGCATGCGCCGCAGACAGCCACGCTGCAGCGGGCATGACACACCGCATCGCCCAGCGCACCTCCAACGGATACGTAACCCTGCCTCGGTATAATGCAGGCCCCCTGCAGACCGCCGCCCATGTCCAACGTCCTTCTGCTACGCACCGCAAAGCAACGCGAAGAGGGTCTGCTAGACGACGTACTGGACGCCGCCGAGCGCTGCATCGACGAGATTGGTCTTGCGGCGACCAGCTTCGAACTGATCGCCGAACGCACGCGCCTGTCATGCCGCAGCCTGCTGCAGCGTTTCGAAGACAAGGACGCGTTGGTGCGCGCATTGCTCGAACGCAACTACATGCGCCCCATCCGCCAGATGTGGCTGGTGGAGCGCCCGGCCGACGTGCACGTGGTGGACTTCATCGCCGGCCTGCTCGAAGACTGGCTGCTGCAGCAAATCAACATCAAGCGCACCCGCATCGACCTGGAGCTGCACCTGGCCACCCTGCGCGACCCGGTGCTGGCCGCCTTCGTGCGCCTGCAGAGCGCATCGCTGATCGAACACCTCAGCGCATTGCTCAAGCGCCTGCTCCGCGGCCACACCGACACCGCCAGCAGCGAACACGAATTCCAGGCGCGCGTCTTCGCCGTCGCTGCCATGTGCGGCGGCCTGCACAGCGTGATGACCAGCGGCATGGAACTCAAACGCATGCATCTGCAGCTGATCCTGCGGGAGAGTTTGTCGGGCATTCTCAAGTCGGCGCCGGTGTAATCCCGAAACAGCACTGCCCCGCGATTGCCGGCTGCGCTCCCGCCAGCTGCCAGTGCGCATTCAATCTGCCGACGACGTCGATGCTTGCTCCGCTGCACGAGCCCTGGCTGCCAGCAAAAGCTGGTTGACCAACTGGTGCGCATCGTCGCCAGCACCGCTAGCCGCTTGCCACAGGTCCGGCGGCAAGCGAGAACGCTCCAATGTCATGAGGTGCATCAGATCCTTGGCCAACGCAATCCGCTCGCCTTCGTTCATGGCAGGACCGGGATTGTCGTCATCCGGCGTGGTCACCATCTCGACCGCCGCATCCAGACACGCTTCGGTGGCTCCCAATTCCCGAGCACGCAGGCCTCTTTGCCCCGGCGTTTGAGCGCGTATGTACCAGGAAGCGACAGACTCGATGGCCTTGAAGCCACCGTATGCCGCCGCCGCGACAAGCATTTTATTGGCACCTTCTGAAGCGACCCTCTCGTTATAGCTTTGGTCAACCGCGAAGCCGCTTTGCCCCCCGTAGACGTAAAAGTGGGTCAAACCACGAGTGAACGCGAGTCCAGAGCCCATGGCAGCAATCTCCGCTACGTTGTGTACAAAGTGGGCCACGCGCAGCCCAGCGGCTGGTTCCTGTGGCTGCGCGACTTGGGCAACAGCCTGTCCGGCCGGCCTGATGGGCGCCTCACGTACAGGCCGCCGTGGCAGAGCCTGAACCAGCTGCGGATTGGCATGCGGGTCGTGAACACGTGCAGAGGGGCCCGCACCGGACTCGGCAACCCTCTTTTCCTGATCCTGTCTCTCACCCCTGCGCACTGCCGTCGTCATTGCCACAGGACGCATACATCACCTCGCTATAGATGGATGGAACCCCATTGTTCCGCCGCGCAATCAAGAACGCGCGGCATTGGCCGAACACGCGTGACCGATGGCGGAACGCGCACCACGTTTCTGACACATTCGATGGCAACCATTGGCCGATCCAAGCCAAGCGCCCTGCTGGACGATCGACTGCTGGCCATGTGCCGACGATCCAGTGCCGTGCGTCGAACCCGGCGCAATCGCGCACCATGTCCACGTTGGCGTCGATGTCATTCTGAAGCAGCACTGCTCGGCGATTGCGGGCCCTGCCCCGGCACCGTGCCGGCAGGCGCGCTCACTCTGCCGCCGACGTGGGCGCCTCTTACGCTGCACGGGTTCTGGCGGCCTGCAGGAGCCGGGTGACCAGACCGTGCGCATCGTTGTCAGCCCCACTCGCTGCTCGCCATAGGTCTGGCGGCACACGGGAACGTTCTACCGTCATGAGGTGCATCAGATCCCTGGCCAATGCCAGCCGCTCGCCTTCGTCCATGGCCGGACCAGGAGGGTCGGCGTCCAATCTGGTCACCATGTCGACCGCCTCATCCAGGCAGGCCTCGGTTGCTCCCAACTCGCTTGCCCGCTGCGCCTTGGTCGGCACTGCGTACCACCCGGTTTGCGCCTCCACGTAGCGAGTGGCCATCTCATCGGCCAGCCTCATCCCCAGGAATGCGGCCAGCGCTACCACTGTCTGGCAGCCACTGACAACAGCAAAATTCTTGTAATACAGGTCATCGTTGAAATAGCTGTATGCCGCCGCAGCAGGCGCCTGGAATGCCGTAAACCCTCCCCATACTGCGGCCCCGGCGGCGCCCACATGGGCGATCGCTCGCCCCACATTGGCCAGCTGCACGCCACGCGGTGTGCCTGGCGCCCTCAGCGGCGCCTCGCGGACGGGCCGCCGTGGCAGGCTCTGGGCCAGTTGCGTATTGGCGTGCGGGTCGCTGGCCGGTGCAGACGGGCCGGCATCTGCCACGGTCGCGCGCTCCTGCTGCTGGCGCCTTGCGCCTCGGCGCGTGGCGGACGTCAACGCTAAAGGTTGCATCGTCACTTCTCCGCTGTCGATCCGCGCCATTGTTCCCCAGCGTGATCGGGCATGACGCCTCCGGACGAAAAACCATTGCCGAACACGAAACAAGCGGCGCTGCGAATGCCAAAGTGCCAAAGCGGTGCGCGCCCGCACCATGTATCGCTGCAGGCAAACGCGCAGGGTGGCTGGCGATCGTGCGGTGCGCGCGCGTTGGCCACCACAGCCGGCGCCGAGCCCGCCGCGCCCATGGCCAAGACATGCAGCACGCGCGCAACTTCGCCCACGCCTGCACTGGTTCGTGCATTGCTCCCTCCGCATGCACCACTGCCTCAATGATGATGAGACAAACGCAGCCGGCATCGCCGCTGCGTCGCTGCTGGTGCCAGCGAGCGCACTCCAGCTGCCGCATGCCGCGTGTTGCAATCGCTCCAGCAGAGCCACCTCCCCTGATCGTTGACCACACTGTCCTCGACCATGAAACAGATCTCCGGCAAGTTCACTCCCCCTTCCACGGCGCTGCGCGCAAACGCAGAGCGCGATGCGCCCGACACGGCACAGGCCCCCGAGCAACACCCCCCGCCCCATCCCGTCGCAGACCATCCGCTCAACCTGCTGGAAAAAAGAAGAACCACCATCGGCTTACTTGCCGACGAACGTAAGCGCCTGGAGGTGGTGGTGCCCCGCCTGCAGCCATCGTTGGCACCGCAAACCTGGTCCTCATCCAGTAGCGACTCGCCAACGACGCCTCTCTCCAGCCGCAGCCCCCGTCTCGGCACGCAGCCCGGCTTACCGACCTGGGCCTGCCTGCTGGAGACGCCGAGGCGCACATCGGCCCTTGCGGGCGCCGACAGCAGTGACGCATTCCAGAACTTGCGCAACGCCCGGCGGCTGGTCAGGGATATGCGTCATGCCCGGCAGCACGTCATGCTGAGCCCGCGCCTGGTGAAATCGCTGACCAGCCGATCCGAACGCCCGGACTTGATCCAGAAGCTATCGGCGTTGAAGCCCGGCGCCCTGGATGTAGACAGTGGGTTTCTCCGCGTGAGGCTGGAAACCGGGCACACAGGCACTGCAGGAACGCTGGACGCAATGCCAACCGTCGGCAGCGGCGCATCCGCCTCGACCTACGCGGTTCGGCTGGCCGAAGATCTTTGGCAGGACGGGCAAAATTGCGGACGCGCCTTCATCTTCAAGGCCTTGTTGCGCACCAACCCGCAACAGCCGGCCCCACCGACACTGAGCGACCCCACCTGCGTTGTAGACGCACAGGCGCTTCAGCAACGGATCGCTGCGCCCAAGGCCATGATCTTCCAGGAATATCAAATGATCAGGTCGGTCGATGCGGTGCCCTATATCGTCCGCGCCCACGGCGTGGTGCAGATCGAACACACCTTCGGAATTTTGCTGGAAAAAATCGACGGCATCAGCGTGCGCAGCATGATTGGCCGCGCACGCAGAGCGCTGCAACAAGGCGCCATCACCGCAATGGAGTATCTCGGCCTGGCCCGGCAGCTGATGGCCGATGTCCTGGTGGGGATTGCCTGCTGCGAAGACGCCGGCATCGTGCATCAGGACATCTCGCACAACAACGTCATGTACGACCAACCCATGAAGATCTTTCGGCTGATCGACATGGGGCTCGGCGCAGAAGAAGGCGACCCAAACCGCGGCGGCACACCGGGGTTTTACGACTTGAGCAGCCCCGCCAGGCATGCGCGCGACGTCTACAGCGTGGCGCAACTGCTGGTGCATGTGCTCAAGCGCCCCGACTACAACATGGGCATGATCGGGATCAATCGCGCCAAGACCGCAGACACCTTCCCTTTCATGGAAGCGTTGCAGGCGCTGCCGGCCGACCACAAGCGCATGGTGGTGCGCTTCTTCAACAGCATGCTGGACGATGGAACCGGCGAGCGCACCAAGGCCGAGGTCTTGCTGCGCGCCCCCTTTTTCACCGAAACGCCGCTTCCGCCCCGTGCTCGGATGCATCGCACCTACGAAAAACTGAAGCGCTTGCCTTCTTTTTAGCAGCACCTATTTTTCAGCAGCACTCACGGTTACAGGTGAGTGCGAACCGATAGACCCCGCAGGGTGTAGTGGCTGGGTTTAGAAGCGCGGTATTGAAAAACACGTGAGGTAAGTGTGCGCGCACGCGCGCCGTCTGCGCGCTGATTCGGGCATTCAATCGGCACCGCTGCGTGCTGCCATACCCGTGCCGATCATGCGTTCATTCGGCGGTGATCCAGACCTCAACAAGATCCAGAGAGCACACCACGTCATGGCAATGGATGCGCCCCTTCGATGACAGCGCACTCCACATCGTCCAGCACCCGACCCACCTGCTCGGCCAGTAGCTCCAGACAAAACGCCACCTCATCCATGCAGATGGCCGGCTGCCGCGCCTGCTCTTCGGCCCGCGTGCGTGGCTGCGCAAGGCGCGCCAAGAAGCGCATATGGTCGCGCAGCTGCTGCAAGCGGTACTGCGCGCCTTCTGGCAGGTAGTAGCCTAGGTGTGACTGCACATCGCGTACAACGTCCGACATGGCCTGCTCCTTATTCCATGGAATCGCCCCCGCCCACCGCAAGGCGACGGACGGGAAGTCGGGAGGCTCGAAACCGCGAACAGCCGGCGGGCGTATTCCCCTTGCGGGTGTTGTATTAGCCGCCCTCCCGACGCAGAGCATCGCGTCGGTTGCACCCGCAAAGTTGCAGGCACAAAAAACCCACCGGTTTGTCGGAGGTGGGTACCGCTGTTCGGGGAGTTTCGAGGCTCCGTGCAGCAAGACTGCTACCGAAACATTCCTACGTCAAGCATGGATAACGAACGTCGCTGCGAGCTGGGAAATACACCCTTAGCCAGCGGCAACGAGGTTTCCTCGTCGGAGCTCACCCGGCTCGTTGCCATCCGCCCGTGCCCAGTACACCGCACATTCAATTGAACAAGAAAGCTGCCTGCGACTTCGTCGTCGCACTGTTACCCGTCGGGACAAGTCCATTGTCGCGCATCCAACCAAGCCACTCACCTAAGATATCCGGCGCGAAGCGCTCCTTCGCCTCATGCCAGTTGCCGCGAAACTCGTTGATCAACCACTCGTCACTGGGATGAAGCCCCCCGGCGAGTGCATCGTTCCAGACCGCGTAGAGCGTTGCGACAGCCTCCAGATCGTCCGTCTTACGCCCCTCAAATAGCGCGATCAGACGATCCAACTCCTCCCGAGCAGAACCGAGTGCGGCAGCCGCTGTTTCGACAGCGCGACTGATGTTCGCCCCGATGTGATAGGAGACCTTTTCCTGCCCCGATTTGAGCACCTCGATCGAGGTCGAATACAACCCTTCTTTGGCGGCACGCTCCTCCACGCGATAAATCGACGTATCGAGCGGACCCGCGGCATGGCGACGATATCCATCCATCAGGCCCAAGCCCAGATGGGAATCCGCCAGGAACAGCAACTTCATATGCGCAACACGCCCGAAGGTACGTTGTGACGCGAGCTTTGAAATGAGGTAAGCGCTGAAGTCAACAACCTCGGCCCTCGACTCTTTCTCGCCATTCAAAGCCTGGCCAATCAATGCATTAGCCAGGTTCCCATGCACTTGGCGGGCCTCGCCGAGGCGGGCTTTGAGTTGGTCGCACAGGGCCATCAGCTCATCGACTTTGGCGACGATGCGGTGTTGTTCGGCGAGAGGAGGGAGTGGAAATGGATTTGTCTCAACAAAGTTTTTTGGCAACCGTTTCTGGCCTGCCGTCCCTGTCATCTTGGTCTCGCCAACAAGCAAGAACTGCGGCGATTTCAAGTAGGCCAGTACATAGCGAGGATCAAGAGTCTGGCAAACAGGACGAACAACATGCAGCTCGGTTGTTCCTGCTCCCAGTCCATTTACAAGATTGGAAAAGACGCATGCCTTGCTGTTCTCAAAACAAGGCGTGATTTTCGCCACACCAACATCGCCCTCTGCAAAATGCGTAAAGCCCTGTTTCACTTTAGCCCACAGGCGGGTCTCTTGCGCATGCTGACCATCAAAGCGTGTACCTATAAACGTCATCGGCACAAACGAGACCTCAAGTGAGTCTGCTGCGGCGTTACGGGGATTAACAACTGCCACCTGCGCCAATGAAGTCCACTTCCAACCTGCTGGTAACTCAAACGGCGCCGCCTCCTCGTCAAACGCCGCCAGTGGCTTCTGTTTATTGATTTTCCCCTCCACCACCAACCGAGCCTTTTCCTCCGCAATCCGCTTTAGCAACTCACTGGCCGGCTCATCATTCGGATCTTGCGGCACCAGCTTGCCCATCACTGCCAGTTGCAGCAGGGTTTGCTTGAGGGAGTCGATGCTGGATTCGGTGGTGAACAGGGTGTGGAAGTGTTCGGCCAGGCGCTGCCAGCTGTGCGCAAAGTCCTCGGCATCGCGGGCCTGGGTCAGGCTGTCCAGCAGCGCCTGCACCAGTTGGGCGTGGGCGCTGCCGGCATCGGCCTGCCGGGCGTCCAGCCGGTCGCACAGGGCCATCAGCTCGTCGACTTTGGCGACGATGCGGTGTTGTTCGGCGAGCGGAGGGATTGCAAATGGCAAAGGCCTTAACTTGGCCAACGACACGTTTGCAATGTTTGTGGTCTGGCTCGCGCTGTCAATTAGGGCACTTCTTGCATGTGGAGTACGCAGCAAAGCCATAACAAATCGCGGCTCGATTAGCACCGGCCGCAAAACGCCAAGGAATCCACCAAATGTTGTTTTTTGCTTCAGCTCAGCGCCTATCAGTGCAACTTTCCCAACAAGATTTCGGCTGTTTGCCATCGACATAACGATGTCATGAGGCTCCACGTACTGGTCATGACGAGAGACGAAGCTTTCTCGAATGTAGAGAAGATCATCCCATTCAATCTCATCTTGCACATTTGCTGTACGCAGACACGCAACACGGCCAAGTCCAGGCGATTTTGACTTCTCGCTCGCAGGGAAAGTGATACCGCGCACGATCTCCACAACCTGCCCCAACGAAGCTACTGCCCAGCTGGAAGGTATCTCGTATGAAACCTCAGCCGACTCTCCATGTGTAGCCTTCGCTTTCTTGATTTCCCCCTCCGCCACTAGCCGCGCCTTTTCTTCGGCAATCCGCTTTAGCAACTCACTGGCCGGCTCATCATTCGGATCTTGCGGCACCAGCTTGCCGCGCACCGCCAGTTCCAGGATCAGCTCGCGCAGCTTCTTGATGCCATTGGGCGCGCCCACCAACAGCGGCAGGTTGCCTGTCAACAACACCGTCATACCCGGCGCTCCAGCGCTTCGGCCAGCACCGCCTTGAGCTGGTCACGCAGCTCGCCAATCTCGCCTTGCAGGGCGGCATAACTGCGCAGCAGCTCATCCGGGTCGTGGCTGATCTGCTCGCCCACATGCGGGTTCTTGCTGTCGAGGTTCCAGTTGCGGCGTTGCAGTTCGTCGAAGCTGACCTTCCAGGCGAACTCATTTTCCTGGCGAGCAGCAAAGCCATCGGCCTCGCTGCCCCACCAAGCTTCCTCGACGGCGAACTCCTCGACGCGCATGGGCTTGCTCTTGGAGTAACTCTTGTAGCCAGCCGGGTACTGGTGCTCGTAGAACCACACGTCCTTGGTGGGCGTGCCCTTGGTGAAGAACAGCAGGTTGGTCTTGATGCCGGTGTAGGGGTTGAACACGCCGTTGGGCAGGCGAACGATGGTGTGCAGGTTGCACTCGGTCAGCAGCTTTTCCTTGATGCGGCTCTTGATGCCTTCACCGAACAGGAAGCCATCGGGCAGCACCACGGCGGCGCGGCCACCGTCCTTGAGCAGGTGCATGATCAGCACCAGGAACAGGTCGGCGGTTTCGCGGGTGCGGAAGGCGGCGGGGAAGTTGCTTTCGATGCCGTCTTCTTCCATGCCGCCGAATGGTGGATTGGCGACGATGCAGTCGACCCGCTCACCCGGCCCCCAGCTGATCAGCGGGCGCGCCAGCGTGTTGTCGTGCTTGATCTGGCTGGGCACCTCGATGCCGTGCAGCACCATATTGGTGGTGGCCAGCAGGTGCGGCAGCGGCTTCTTCTCCACGCCGAAGATGCTGGCCTGCAGGATGGCCTCGTCCTCGGCGGTGCGCACATAGCGCTGGCGCTTGTGCTCGATGGCGCAGGTGAGGAAGCCGCCGGTGCCACAGGCCGGGTCCATGAGCTTTTCATGCAGCTTGGGGTCGACCATGCGTACCATGAACTCGGTCACCGGGCGCGGCGTGTAGAACTCGCCTGCGTTGCCGGCGCTCTGCAGGTCGCGCAGCAGCTGCTCGTACATGTCGCCGAACGCATGGCGCTCCTGCGCCTTGTTGAAGTCCACACCGCTCTGGATCTTGTTGAGCACCTGGCGGATCAGCTGCCCGGACTTCATGTAGTTGTAGGCGTCCTGGAACACATCGCGCACGACAAAGCCCAGCGGCTTGCTGTGGCGCGGCGTCAGATCGCGCAGCTCGGGAAACAGATCGATGTCGATGAAGTTCTTCAGCTCATCGCCGGTGATCCCTTCCGGATCGGCTGCCCAATTGCGCCAACGCAGCCGCTGCGGCAACGGCGACCGGTAGTTCTCGTGGATGAGCTCCCATTCCTGCTCACGGTCATCGAGGATCTTGAGGAACAACATCCACACCAGCTGACCGATGCGCTGGGCGTCTCCGTCGACGCCGGAGTCCTTGCGCATGATGTCCTGGATGGATTTGATGGTGCTGCTGATCGACATCGTGTTACCTGTTGAAGGATGCAAGTGCGTCCAGCCGCGTGAAGATCAACTCCTCGCGCTGGCGGTTGTTGTTGGAAGTGACCTGAACGGCATAGTTGACGTCGCGGTGGCGCAGGAGTTCGGCGATCCCCTGTGCGATATCCAACTGCAATGCCGTTGACGCCTGCGCGACCTCATCGCACAGGCTGGCGCGGCCATCGACGACATTGAGGATGTCCTCGACATCCCGGCTGGCCAATGGATCCCGGTTGCCGCGACCCCGGTAGGCCTCTAATTTGGTGCCCAGAAAGTAGGCTGGAGCGACCACGCGAATGGTCATACCTGTCGGCAGTGCGTGATCGTAGGCCTCACGCAGCGCATCGGCGTACCAGCGATTGCTGAATCCGAGGACGGCAGCGTCATCGGGCATGAAATCGACGATCAGCTCGCTGGCATGTTGATCGCGCAAGCGGGTGCGGCAGACGACGTCGTCGTTGGGCGAGGTGCGAAAGCCCTTACCGGCCAGTAACTGCTGCAGGCGGTACCAACTGCCCAAGCCCATGACGTGCACGATCAAGTCGACGTCTTCGGTAAAGCGAACAGCTTCCCGGCTCACCGCATCTGTCATCAGCAGACCGGTGGTGCAGCCGCCGACGAAGGCGACGTCCGGCAGCAGATCCGGCCCAAGCGCTTCGGCCACGCGTGCCAGCATGTGCTGCTGGATCTCCCAGTTTCCAGGCGTGCCCATCACGGCACTTCCCGCAGGTATTGGGTCAGCACACTGCCGGCAAGCGCCGACTCACGCTCACGCCCCAGCCGGATCGCGTCCACCAGCGCCAGCATGGCGTACAGCTCCGCATCGCGACGTACCGCACGCGGCACGCTCTTGTAGAGCGGCTCCACGCGCTGGCCCTGCTCGCTGCCGTAGCCGTCCTCCCAGACGTAGATGTGTTCGCCTGCGGACAACAGGCGATCAACCAGCACGGGCGCTGCGTGTGCCGTGGGAATGCCACGGACAATCGGACCCGGGCGCGCCGGAAACACATACTTCAACCCGTTCAATACGAAGCCCAGCAGCGCGCGCGTGTTGGCGCGCGGGATGCCGCTGCCGCGCTCGGCCACGACCAGCCCCACCTCGGTGCAACGGCGGAGCGCCTGACTGACTTCCGATTTGCTGATGCCGGTGGATTCCTCAAGGCCGCGCACGGAGAACGCATCTTCGGCCAAGCCGCTCGCCCCCCCATCCTCCTGAGCCGCCGACATGGCCCAGCCGCGCCAGTCATCGGGAATGCCGAGCGCTGCTTTCTCGCCGCCTACAGGGACCGATTGCTGGCGCTCAAGGCTGACCAGCTTCAGCAAGAGCAGGATGTATTGACTTTTCATGAGTGACCGAAATGGCCTGTCCCTCGTCCTGAAACAGAGGACAAGAGTACTATGAAACGCAGGTCAGGCAACGTCCGCACCGCTGTATAGCTGGCTTTCCAGGTCCAGGATGGCCTGCTGGTAATTCGCCTTGCCGCCGAAGGCCGCCACAAGTTCGACCGGGGCTCCAAGGGTGCGGAACGGGTCGAGCTGCAGGATCCTGATGTCCTCGATGTGCTCCACCCCGGTGTCGGCGTACTTGTCCAGCAAGCCTTTGAGTACCTGCCGCGCCTTGCCCTGATACCTGGCGAAGTAATTGCGCTTGCGCACACCCTCTGCTCGCTCCCTGCGCGACAGCGGCGGTTGATCGAAGGCCACGTGGCAGATCAGATCGAACGGATCCAGCGACTGGCCGAGCTTCTTCTCGACCTCGCCGGCCAGCTCTCCCCATAACACGCCCTGCGTAGCCAGCTCATCGATGATGGCCTTCTTCTGCTGGGCATCGCTCCAGCGCCGCAGGAACTCATCGAGCGAGGCGAACTGACGCAGGACGCGTTCGCGGGTGTAGTCGCGCAGCGACTCGATGATGAGCTTGCCATCGGATCCGTAATACAGGACGCGCTCGGCCACGACCGATACCGGCAGTTTGTCGATGACGTATTTGATGCGCTTCGGCTCACCGTCACCTCCGGTGGCGACGTCATCACCGCCATCTGGAGGATCGCCGATCACACCGCCGTCGCCACCCTCGCCGCCGCCGATCTCAGGCGGTACCGGACTGTCATTGGGCGAGGGGTTGTAGATCACCTCCGGGTCTCCATCGAACGATGGATCAGCGAACAGTTCGGTCGCCTTCTTGAAATCCATGATGGTGAACCAGTACTTGTCGTAGTGTTCATTGATGCGCGTCCCGCGACCGATGATCTGCTTGAACTCGGTCATCGACCTGATGTGCTGGTCCAGCACGATGAGCTTGCAGGTTTGCGCATCAACGCCGGTTGTCATCAGCTTGCTGGTGGTGGCGATGACGGGGTAGCGCATTTCCGGATTGATGAAATTATCGAGTTCGGCCTTTCCCTCGTTGTCATCGCCGGTGATGCGCATGACGTACTTGCGATTTTCCGCGACACGCTGCGAATTGAGATTCACCAGGGCCTGGCGCATACGTTCGGCATGATCGATGTCGTCACAGAACACAATGGTCTTCTGGAATGGACCGGTGGCAGTGAGGAATTCGGTGACCTTCTGCGCGACCAGATACGTCCGCGCTTCGACCACGAGCTGGCGATCCATGTCGCGCAGGTTGTAGATGCGGTCTTCGATCAACTCGCCGTTTTTGTCGCGCATTCCCTTGGGTGGCCGCCAGCCCTGCAGATCGACATCGAAGTCGATGCGCACCACCTTGTACGGTGCCAGGAAGCCGTCATCGATGCCCTGCTTGAGCGTGTAGCTGTAGACGGGCTCTCCAAAGTAAGTACTGCTGGAGACCTCCTTGGTCTCCTTTGGCGTTGCGGTCAGGCCGATATGCGTGGCACCAGAGAAATACTCCAGGATCTCCCGCCACGCAGAATCCTCAGCCGCGCTGCCACGATGGCATTCATCGATGACGACAAGGTCAAAGAATTCCCGAGAGAACTGCTTATAGATGTTCTTGACGTCCTCTACGCCGGTCACCGCCTGGTACAGGGACAGGTAGATTTCGTAAGACGTATCGATCTGGCGCTTGGTGATCTTGGTCATCGCCGTGCCGAACGGCTTGAAATCGTTGTTTTTTGTCTGATCGACCAAGATGTTGCGATCAGCCAGAAACAGGATGCGCTTCTTCTGGCGCGACTTCCAAAGCCGCCAGATGATCTGGAAAGCGGTATAGGTTTTGCCGGTTCCGGTGGCCATCACCAGCAGGATGCGGTTTTGACCATTGGCCACAGCTTCGATCGTCCGATTGATCGCATTGATCTGGTAGTAGCGCGGCGACCGACTGCTGCCATCATCGTAGTACGGGGACTCGACCACCTGTCGCGCGTCCTCACCAAGCCCTTTCCAAAGGCAATAGCGACGCCACAGTTCCTCTGGTGAGGGAAACTGATCCAACGTCAGTTCGGATTCGACTTTGTCGCCGGTTGCGGTTCTATCGTGGAAAAGGAATCCGTCGCCGTTGCTTGAGAACACAAACGGAACATCCAGCGCATCTGCATATCCCAGCGCCTGTTGCATGCCGGAACCAACGGTATGCGTGTTGTCCTTTGCCTCGATCACGGCCAAAGGGAGATTGGCGCGGTGGTACAGTACGAAGTCTGCACGACGCGCCACCCCTCGGCTGTGCAGCTTGCCGCGAACGACGACACGCCCCTTGGTAAAAGCGAACTCTTCGCGCACCTGGAGATCCAGATCCCAGCCCGCAGCGACGATCGACGGAATGATGAATTTCGTGCAGATATCGCGCTCGGTTAACGACGACTTGTCCATTCAATCCCCCTGTGCCCCACCTTCCCGTCATTGGCGACGCGCCCCAGCACAGACGCCACTTATCGATTGATTTGCCGCCTAATGATAGTCGTCTTCACGCTGATGCCTGACTGCCAAAACGGTGACGACCTGATCGCTTTCCACCTCGAACAGCAGCACGTCGCCGCTGGCACCGACGCCGATCACCAGCTCCCGCAAGAACGGATCTGCCACCCCCGCCTTGCGACAGCTCAACGCGGCCAGCTCAAGCACGGTGACGCCGTCGCCGATGGCCTGCAGCGCGCGCTCGGCCACGGTGAAGTCGCCTTCGGCACGCTGGAGCAGCCAGTCGTAAAGACGCACGAGATCCTCGCGCGCTTGCTGCGTGAAGCGAACGGACAATCCCACCTTGGCTCAGCCCTTGCGCGCCTTGTGCAGTTGGGACTGCAGCCCGGCCAGCACATCGGTCGCGTCGATGTATCGGTTGGATGCCTTGGCGCTGTCACGCGAGGCCAGCCCGCGCGCGATGAAGGCTTCCTGCTGCTGCCGCTGCTGCACCTGGGCGCGCACGGAGTGCTCGACAAAGCTGGACAGCGTCTCACCCTCCTGCAACACGGCCTCGGCCGCTTCGCGCAGCGCCGGGTCTACCCGGAGCGATGGAAGAGATGCAGATTTCATGGCAGGTCCAGTGCGTTGCAATTGCGATGCATCATCGCAAGCGATCGGCGGTGCTTCAAGGTTTTCTTTGCAAACCAAGCCAATGTCACTGCACCGACGTCCCCCCGATTTTGAGCAGCCTTAGTTGTCGACGAGACTGAGAACGCACAGGAAAAACTTGCGCAGCTACCAACAAGGTCGCTGCGGACAGCCCAAGCCATCGCATGTCGGTCCATCGCATCCGGCGCTAGAATGACCACGGCAGCACCGGTGACCTATGATGGCCACCGCGAGATGCCATCCCGCCGGGCGCCAAGGACGGATACGCGTGTGACTGTCGACAGCAACTTTTCCTTCCTGCAGGAACACGACCCGGTCTTCTTCAAACTGGCTTCGATGGCCGAGCAGGTCTTTGCCAGCGATCCCAACACCACGCTGATCAAACTCCGGCAGTTCGCCGAAGCGCTTGCCCAGGATCTCGCTGGGCGCGCCGGCATTCTCCACGACCAGCGGACAACCCAGGCGGATCTGATCTACCAGCTCGCACGCGAGCTGCGCCTGGACCGGCGGATCCAGGAGCTGTTCCACGTGCTGCGGGTCGAGGGCAACAAGGCGACCCACGGCTTCACCACGCAACACCGCGAAGCGATGGATGGCCTGAAGGTCGCCCGCGACCTGGCGGTCTGGTACCACCGGGCCTTCGGCAGGAACGCCGCCGACTTCAAGGCCGGGGCTTTCGTGCCCCCGAAGGATCCAGCCGCGCCGTTGCGTGACGTGCAGGCCGAGGTCCATCGCCTGAAAGCGGAGCTGGATACCGCCCGCCAGCAGCACGACCAGAGCCAGGCGCTCGCCGAACTCAAGAGCAGCGAAGCCAAACTCAACGCCGAGCTCGCCGAAGCGATGGACATCGAAGCGCGTGCGCAGTCGGCGCTGGCAGTCCAACGCGAACAGGAACTGCACCGGCTGCGCCAGGACTTCGAACACCGCATCGCCAGCCTGCAACAGCCGGACACCGCCCGCCAGGCCGCCACCCAACAGGTCGCCGACGCCACCCAGCAGGCCAGCAACACCTTCGACCTCAGCGAAGACCTCACCCGCATCCTGATCGACCAACAGCTGCGCGAGGCCGGCTGGGAAGCCGACTCGCTCGACCTCACCCACGCCAAGGGCACCCGCCCGGAAAAAGGTCGCAATCTCGCCATCGCCGAGTGGCCCACCAAGGTGCCGCGCGCCAACGCCGACTATGTGCTGTTCGCCGGCCTCACGCCGGTCGCCGTCGTCGAGGCCAAGCGCAAGCAGATCAACATCGCCGACCGGATTCCCCAGGCCGAGCGCTACGCGCGCGACTTTGTGATGCGTGGCGAGCTGGCCCCCGCCTACCCGGCCACCACCGCGATCGCAGGCTGGGCCGACGGCCAGGGCGGCCATTTCCAGGTGCCGCTGGCATTCGCCTGCAATGGCCGTCCTTTCGTGAAGCAGCTGGCCGAGCAATCGGGCATCTGGTTCCGCGACCTGCGCTCGCCGGCCAATCTGCGGCGCCCGCTGCAGAAGTTCCACACGCCCGAGGACATCGCCGATCTGCTCACCCGCGATCGCGACCAGGCCGAGCGCGACCTGGCCCAGGAAGGCATGGCCTACCTCAACCTGCGCGACTACCAGCAGCGCGCGATCCAGGCAGTGGAAGGCGCGCTGGCATCGGGCGCGCGCAACTGCCTGCTGGCGATGGCGACCGGCACCGGCAAGACACGCACGATGATTGGCCTGATCTACCGTTTGCTCAAGGCCGAGCGCTTCCACCGGATTCTGTTCCTGGTCGACCGCTCCGCGCTCGGCACCCAGGCCACCGAGACGATGCAGGACATGCAGCTGGAGCAGAACCAGACGCTGGCGCAGATCTACAACCTCGATGGCCTGGACGACACCCGCACCGCCGATGAGACGCGCGTGCAGGTCGCCACGGTGCAGGCCATGGTCCGGCGCATTTTCCAGTCCGATGACCCGCCACCGATCGGCACCTTCGACTGCATCGTCGTCGACGAGGCCCACCGCGGTTACACGCTCGACCAGGAAATGACCGACGGCGAGCTGGCCGTGCGCGACCACGCGCAATACCTGTCGCAATACCGCCGCGTGCTCGACTACTTCGATGCCTGCCGTATCGGCCTGACCGCCACGCCGGCCAAGCACACCACCGAAATCTTCGGCAAGCCGATCTACACCTACAGCTACCGCGAAGCCGTGGCAGATGACTGGCTGATCGACCACGAGCCGCCCATCCGCTACACCACCGCGCTCGGCAAGAACGGCATCCACTTCGACCGCGGCGAGCGCGTCAGCGTCATCAACACGCAGACCGGCGACGTCGATACCGCAGACCTGGAAGACGAACTCGACTTCAATATCGAGTCGTTCAACCGGCGTGTGATCACCGCAAACTTCGACCGGGTTGTCTGCGAACAGCTTGCCATCGAACTGGACCCGGACGGCGAGGAAAAGACCCTGATCTTCTGCGTCAATCAGCCCCACGCCGAACGCGTCAAGCACCAGCTGGACGAGGCCTTCAAACAGGTCCATGGCAATTACTACAACCAGGCCAGCGTCGCGGTGATCACCGGCAAAAGCGACAAGGTCGACCAGCTGATCCGCAACTACAAGAACGAGCGCTTCCCCACGATCGCCATCACCGTCGACCTGCTGACCACCGGCATCGATGTGCCGCGTATCGCCAACCTGGTGTTCATGCGCCGGGTCCGCTCGCGCATCCTCTACGAACAGATGAAGGGCCGCGCCACCCGCCGCTGCGACGACATCGGCAAGACCGTGTTCCGCATCTTCGATCCGGTCGATCTGTACGCCGCGCTCGAAGATGTCGACACCATGCGCCCACTGGTCAAGGACCCCAACATCAGCATCGAGCAGCTGGTTCACGAGCTCGGCCAGCAGCGCAGTTACGATGCCCCCGGCAGCAACGGCGGCAGCCATGCCGACGACGCACTCGACCAGTTGAGCCAGCGCATCATGCGCGTGCTGCGCAAGGCCCAGCATCGCGCCGAGCAGCACCCGGATCTGCGCGACAAGCTCAGCGAGTTGGAAACCGCCTGGGGCGTGGCGCCCGCCGTGCTGCACGCCCACCTGCACAAGCTCGGCGCGCGCAATGCCGCCAGCTTTCTTCGCGAACACCCGCGCCTGGTGGAGCAACTGGCGGACGTGGGCGTGCTGCTGGGCACCGACCGCTACCCGGTCATTTCCGAACACACTGACACCCTGCTCGAACGCGCGCAGAACTACGGCGTCAACGAAGCCCCGGCCGATTACCTGGACAGCTTCAACGCCTTCATCCGCGAGCAGATCAACCAGTCCGCCGCGCTCAGCGTCATCGTCAACCGCCCCCGCGACCTCACCCGCGCCCAGCTGCGCGAGGTACGCCTGCTGCTCGACCAGCACGGCTACAGCGAGGCCCACCTGCGCGGAGCCTGGCGCGACAGCACCCAGCAGGAGGTCGCCGCCAGCATCATCGGCTACATCCGCCGTGCCGCGCTGGGCGAGGCATTGGTGCCGTTCGAGCAGCGTGTCGACAAGGCCATGCAGGGCATCTATGCCCAGCGCAACTGGACGCCGGTGCAACGGCGCTGGCTCAAGCGGCTGGCCCAGCAGCTGATACACGAGGTGGTACTGGACCGCGACACCGTGCAACGCAACTTCAGCGGCGACGGCGGTGCCCTGCAATTGGACCGCCTGCTCGATGGCCGGCTGGACCAGATCCTGGGCGATCTGGGCGAGCATCTGTGGGATCAGACCGGCTGAGGGCCAGTATGAACGCTGCCGGCTTGCGTGTGTGCCTCGCCATGCATATCATTTCCATCAACACACCCGCCATGCCTATGGCTGCTCCGGCAGTTACGCACAAATCGCGCGGGTTTTTTATGTCCGAACTCCAGCTGGGATGAGAACGTTCGACAAGGCGGCCATTCCGGTCGACGCGCAGCTTGACCTGCTCGCCAAACGCGGCCTGTCGATTCAAGACCGCGAGCGCGCGAAGAAATTTCTCGAAGTCGTGAGCTACTTCCGCCTTAGCGCCTACATGCGTCCGTTCCAGACGCATGGCCATGCATTCGTCGCGGGGGCACGCTTCCAGCAGGTCACACAGCTGTATGTCTTCGACCAGCGGTTACGGCTGCTGGTGATGGAAGCCATCGAACGTGTGGAGGTCGCGATGCGTGCACTCCTTGGCAACCACATGGGTCCCACCCACGGGGCGCACTGGTATTTGCAGCGCAATCTGTTCAAGGACAGGTATGGCCACGAAAAACTGCTGGAGAGCATTCAGAAACGCCAGAGCGATGCAGTGCGTGACTACCAGCGCGAATCCCAGCAGATTGACCGATTGAACGCATCGGCAAGCAGAAAATCTGAACTCAAGCGCCGCCGCGCAATCGAGAACTATGCCCGTCACTACGCGTTGAACTACAACACCCCGCCGCTGATGCCCGGCTGGGCTGCACTGGAAGAACTGACTCTCGGCGAACTGTCTCATCTCTATCAGGGCCTCGCTCGGGATATCGATCGCAAGCAGATCGCGCGGTCACTTGGCCTACATGCGCCGCTGTTGGAATCGTGGCTGCATGCCCTGACCTCGATACGGAACATCTGCGCCCACCACAGCCGGCTCTGGAATCGCGAACTGGGCATCCGGCCGGCGCTTCCCGCAGCGCCGGATTTCGCCTGGCCGCATCATCTGCTGCAACCCGGCCACCACGCACGCATGTTCCCGGTGCTGTGCATCCTGGCGCTCCTGTTGCGACAGGTCAGCCCCGATACCCCCTGGGAGCGGCGGCTGCTCCATCGTCTGAACAGATTCCGACAGCTCGACACACGGCAGATGGGCTTCCCGGAGAACTGGCAGACCGACCCATTCTGGCCGCAAGCCATCCCTCACCCGTGAGCCGATTAGCCATGCTAATCGGCTCATCCAATTCCTGAATACGAACATGACCCATAACGACATCGTCCAGAAACTCTGGAACCTCTGCGACGTCCTGCGCGACGACGGCATCAACTACAGCGACTACGTTACCGAATTGGTGCTGCTGCTGTTCGTCAAGATGGAATACGAGCAGGTGCAGAACAATCCCAACTTCGAGCACAAGCTGCCCGCCGGCAGCCGCTGGCCCGATCTCAACGGCAAGTCCGGCCTCAACCTGCTCAACCACTACCGGCAAATGCTGCTGGACTTGGGCAAGAGCAGCGATCCGATGATCGCGGCCATCTACGCCGACGCGCAGACCCGCCTCAAGGAGCCGCGCCATCTGGAAACCCTGGTCACCGCGCTGGACGGGTTGGACTGGTTCAGCGCGCGCCAGGACGGCCTGGGCGACCTTTACGAAGGCCTGTTGCAGAAGAACGCCAACGAGACCAAGTCCGGGGCTGGCCAGTACTTCACCCCACGTGCGCTGATCGATTCGATCATCCATTGCATCAAGCCGCAGCTTGGCGACGTCATCCAGGATCCCGCCGCGGGTACCGCCGGCTTTCTGATCGCGGCCGATGCCTACATCAAAGCGCAACACGACGCGCTGTACGGTCCCGACGTCACCGCCAAGAAGCGCAGTTTCCAGCGCGAAAAGGCCTTCGTCGGCATGGAGCTTGTCCCCGGGACACGCCGACTGGCATTGATGAATTGCCTGCTGCACGGCATGCACGGCGAAGGCGCAGGTCCCATCCGCCTGGGCAACAGCCTAGGCACCGCAGGCAGGGACCTGCCACCGGCCAACATCATCCTGTCCAACCCGCCGTTCGGCACCGCCAAGGGCGGCGGCGGACCTACCCGTGACGACCTCACCTACAAGACCAGCAACAAGCAGCTCGCCTTTTTGCAGCACATCTACCGTGGCCTGACGCCCGGTGGCCGCGCCGCCGTGGTGCTGCCGGACAATGTGCTGTTCGAAGCCGGCTTGGGTACCGAGATTCGCCGCGACCTGATGGACAAGTGCACCCTGCACACCCTGCTGCGCCTGCCCACCGGCATCTTCTACGCGCAGGGCGTCAAGACCAATGTGCTGTTCTTCCAGAAAGGCAGCGCCGCCAACCCGCGCCAGGACACCGGCTGCACCCAGGCCACGTGGGTCTACGACCTGCGCAGCAACATGCCCAACTTCGGCAAGCGCACTCCGTTCGGGCCGACGCATCTGAAACCGTTCGAGGAGGCCTACGGCAGCGATCCCAACGGCGCCAGCCCACGCACCGATGCAGGCGAGCAAGGGCGCTTCCGTTGCTTCACCCGCGCCCAGATCGCCGAGCGCGGCGACTCGCTGGATATCAGCTGGCTCAAGGACGCCGAAAGCGTCGATGCCAACAGCCTGCCCGCGCCCGAAGTGCTGGCCGCAGAAGCCATGGCCGAACTCAGCGAAGCGCTGCGCGAACTCGACGCCCTGATGCAGGCGCTGGGCGCCGGTGATGAGGCGCTCGAACAGAAGCGGCTGCTGGCCGAAGTAATGGGGCTGGAAGTGACGAGTGGTGAGGTGGATGGTGAGTGAATTGCCGGGTGGGTGGACATCTTGCCAATTAGGAGACCTGCTGGATCACATCCAAGCCGGCAAAAACGTCAAATGCGACGAGCGTCCCCCAGAAGGCGAAGAACCCGGCCTCGTCAAAATCAGCGCGGTCACATGGGGAAAATTCGACGAATTAGAAAGCAAGACGTTACTGAGCGATGACGGACTTGAGGCGCGCAACAAAATCCAGCCGGGTGACCTGCTCATTTCGCGTGCAAACACCTTGGAGCTCGTCGGTGCACCAGTGATCGTGCATGCGATCACCAAGAACCTCTACCTGAGCGACAAAGTGCTTCGACTGGACCTTGCAGAACCTCTTCGAGCGTGGGCGCTTACTTGCCTCAAGTCGAAATCCGGTCGAAGCCAGATCGAGGCGCTAGCCACCGGCAATCAACTTTCGATGCGAAACATTTCGCAAGACGCACTGCGTTCGATCGAATTGCCATTACCCCCGCTCGCAGAGCAAAAGCGCATCGCGCAGAAGCTGGATGCGCTGCTGGCCCAGGTCGACACCCTCAAGGCCCGCATCGACGCCATGCCTGCCCTGCTCAAACGCTTTCGTGAAGCAACACTCACGTCTGCGATGTCAGGAACGCTTACAAAAGACTGGCGAATTGAGTCATCTCAGAGTACGGCGCCCGAAGCTCCTCGAATGTGCAGACAGCTACTCGCTAATGAACGAGAGCGCATTTGGCGGGGCCGCGGAAAGTACAAGCCAGCAGTACGCTCTGGCGAAGTAGATGCATCCGAATTCTCGAATCTTCCAGAGGTTTGGCATAGGGGCACGCTCGATGAAATAACTTGGAGCGTCAAAGACGGCCCTCACTTCAGCCCGAAGTACGCGACTGACGGCGTCCGCTTCATTAGCGGTGGCAACATTCGCCCAGGACGAATTGACCTGTCGACAGGAAAATACATAAGCCAAGAGCTTCACGAAGAGCTATCTGCTCGATGCAAGCCGGAGTACTTGGACGTTCTGTATACAAAAGGGGGAACGACAGGTTTCGCTGCAGTAAACAGAACTGAAAGCGAATTCAACGTGTGGGTACACGTCGCAGTCTTGAAAATGCTACCCCCCTCAGTAGTTGATCCATTTTTTGTGGAGTTCGCACTGAATTCTCCAGAATGCTACGCCCAGTCTCAGCGGTACACGCATGGTGTCGGCAACCAGGATCTTGGTCTAAGGCGGATGATTAAGATCGTCCTACCCGTACCACCGATAGGGGAGCAACGAGAAATCGTCCGCCGCGTCGAACAACTATTCGCCTACGCAGACCAGTTGGAAGCCAAGGTCGCCACCGCCAAGCAGCGCATCGACGCGCTGACCCAGAGCCTGCTCGCCAAGGCCTTCCGCGGCGAACTGGTACCGCAGGACCCCGCCGCCGAGCCGGCCAGTGTGCTGCTGGACCGCATCCGCGCCCAGCGCGCCGCCACGCCCAAACCCAAGCGCGGCCGCAAGGCGGCGACAAGCTGATCCTGTGGCACGACGTTGGCGCTGACGCCGTGCTTACTGAGCGTCGTCTTCACGCTGATGCCGGACTGCCAAAACGGTGACGACCTGGTCGCTTTCCACCTCGAACAGCAGCACGTCGCCGCTGGCACCGACGCCGATCACCAGCTCCCGCAAGAACGGATCTGCCACCTCCGCCTTGCGGCAGCTCAACGGGGCCAGCTCAAGCACGGTGACGCCGTCGCCGATGGCCTGCAGCGCGCGCTCGGCCACGGTGAAGTCGCCATCGACACGCTGGAGCAGCCAGTCGTAAAGACGCACGAGATCCTCGCGCGCTTGCTGCGTGAAGCGAACGGAAAATCCCACCTTGGCTCAGCCCTTGCGCGCCTTGTGCAGTTGGGACTGCAGCCCGGCCAGCACATCGGTCGCGTCGATGTATCGGTTGGATGCCTTGGCGCTGTCACGCGAGGCCAGCCCCCGCGCGATGAAGGCTTCCTGCTGCTGCCGCTGCTGCACCTGGGCGCGCACGGAGTGCTCGACAAAGCTGGACAGCGTCTCACCCTCCTGCAACACGGCTTCGGCCGCTTCGCGCAGCGCCGGGTCTACCCGGAGCGATGGAAGAGATGCAGATTTCATGGCAGGCCCAGTGCGTTGCAATTGCAATGCATCATCGCAAACGAGCGGTGGTGCTTCAAGGTTTTCTCTGCAAACCAAGCCTGTCACTGCACCGACGCCCCCCCCCCCCCCCTGATTTTGAGCAGCCCTAGAAAACGCTCCAACGGTGCGTTGTCGTGGCAGTTGCCGCGCCGACTCATGCTGCACACCAAGCCGTGGGGTAATCCCCGCTTTTAGCGGACGCCAGACATGGAGTTATGCAGCCATCGCCAGTTTCATCGCTGGCGTGATGCCGCCTGGCGCCATGTTCGGGCACTCATGGTTGTAAGAGCGGCTGACGAAACGGAGCGAGCCGCTGTCAGGGGTGCGCGGACGGCGCGCTCACAACCGCAGTGGACGCGTGGTCCATGCCGATTCCGGGCACCGGCCGCGGCCGCGTGGCGGTGAGCGCAGTCGTTTTGTTAGCCGCTCTACGTCCATGACCAGCGCGTGGCCTTGTCCTGCACCTGCTCGATGGTGTCGAACAGGGGCGGGCCAGCCAGGCGTAGCGGACCGTGCGGTTGTAACGTGCAACGTAGGCGTTCTGTTGCGGTCGTGGCATTGACCTCAATCCCCTCTTCCCGATGGTCACCTCAAAATTCGGACGATAGATGCCTGTCAGGGGCCTGTCCCACCGCGCCCGCCTTGCTAGACTCGGCCGCATCGTCCAGTCCGCCGTGTTGCGACTGGGGTCACCTGCAAGGAGCGTCTCATGGACCCAGTCGCTACCGTTCTTTCCGCATTGGCCGCCCCGCACCAGCAAGAACGCCTGCTACGGTTGCATACCCCGCTTGGCCCCGACGTGCTGGTTGCCGAGACCCTGAACGGCCGCGAGTCGGTCGACGGCGGCGGCTTCCGCTTCGACGTGGGCGCACTATCGGCCAACGCCGGCCTGCCCCTGGACGCGCTGCTCGGCCAGCCGGTGCTGCTGGAACTGCTCACCGCCGAATCGCACACCGCGCTGCGCCCGTTCCACGGCCATGTCACCGCGTTCGAACGCCTCGGCAGCAACGGGGGCCTGGCGCGCTACCGGCTGCGGGTGGAGCCGTGGCTGGCGCTGCTGGCCCAGCGTGTGGACAGCTACGTGTTCCAGGACATGAGCGTGGTGGAGATCGCCGAGAGCGTGTTCGCCGACTACGCCGGGCAAGGCGCGCTGGCGCCGGCGTGGCGCTGGGAGCTGTCCGACCGCAGCACGTACGCCAGGCGCAGCCTGACCACGCAATACGAAGAGACAGACTTCGCGCAGGACGCCGATGATCTGTTCTTCGGAAAAACGCTTCTTCACGTCCAATCTCCTCGGGGTAGGGAATTGGACTCCCAACTGAGGTGCTACTCAAACTTGGGGGGACGTCGTGGGCGGCAACGCCGCCGGCCGCCACCGGCAGCAGTTGCTGCAGCAGCCGTGAACTCGACTCGCGGGCGCGCGTTGCCAAGGCATCGGCACCGCGCAGCTCGCCGACGCTCTTGAACGGCACCGGCAGCAGCGTTTTGACATAGGCCTGGGTCTGGGCAAGCAGCGGCTCCGGCGTGGTCGCGTACTCGGCCACGCGGCTGGCAAGCTCGGCGAAGTCGCTGACATGTTGCAGCTGCCCGCCAGCGCGCCATTGGGCGATGTCCAGGCAGCGCATATGCGCTTGTCGGTAGGCGGCATCGGCGTGCCTGTGCAGCACGGCCGCTGTCCACGTCACATCCGAGAACCCCAGCCATACCTTGGTGGCGCGTGCCGCATCCTTGACCGTAATGCGGCGCGGCCCGTCCACGTTACTTCTTGCCCCAATCCTTGAACTGCGATGCAAGATCGCTGGGTGCATCGGGCGGTGTCCGGATGCCTTGCGCCTTGCGCATCGCATACGCCATCAAGCCCGGCACGGTGGTGACGAACTCGCCTATCGAGTTGGGGATCGGCCAGATGTGCGGGTCGTTCGGCTCGACCTGGCACTCGGCTTCCACTTCCGGCGGGAAGACCGGTTGCTTGCAGCTCTTGAACACCAGCCAGCGCACGACGGTGAAGGTGCCGATAAAGGGGAAGAGCAGCACGCGCTTGAACGGCGTGGTGGCATTGGTGAAGCCCACTGCGGAAATCAGGCAGTTCTTCCAGGTCGGCGCGACCGACAGCTCGACATACTTGTCCAATGGATGCTCGGCGACCGCCTCCGGACCTTCCTCCATGTAGCGGCGGATGAACTCCCACATCTCCTTGACCGGTTCGTCGCGCTCGGCGCAGTGACCGAGGGCGAAGGTGTCCTTGACGATCTCGCCGTCGAGAATCTCGCCACGGATATCGCGGAGGAACTTCATGTCGGTGCCGCGACCGATATGGAAGAAGACCTCGTCCCAGGGAACGATCAGCAAGCCGCCGTCGCGCTTTTCGCGGAAGACGTAGATTTTACGGGTTTTGCGGTTGAAGCGGATTGGGTAGTAAACGTGACAAAAGAACTCACGCTTAAGCCACATATAATAGAATAGCCATGCAAAAAAGGCGGGGGTCATCGAAAGCAAGAAGATCATAACGAATAAACCCGCTGCCACCGGAGGAATCCCATAAATCAAAATGGGGCAGGAAATAACAAATCCGATAAAAGCAATTAAAAATACCGAAGTATTCAACATTCCTCGATATAAAAACCGCCTATCAATCCAATCAATATACATGGAGTTGATTGAAATCAACGCAAGCCGCTGCGCCGGAATGACTTTGGCCTGCCTCTGCAATGGAAGCGACATTAATCGCTCTTCAGGAGAGAGATCTCTATTGATCGGGAATTTTCTTAACCAACCTGTGTACATCAATAGAATCCCTATTATTTTGCAATGCCTTCAAAAGCAAATTTTTGCTGAGCCAATCCGCCAAATGCGGATGAAGTGCCGCCACCTTGCTCAGGTCGCCCAAACTGGGTATCTACTAGCCAGTCCTGAAGTGCATTCGGTTTAATCCAGTAAACAACCGACATAATAATTGCGATGACAATACCGATTATCAAACCAGCCCCAGCCATTCCCGTAAACAGCAATAAGCAAGCAGCAGCTATAGATGCAAACCCAAGAACAATAATTGAGTATCCGATCAATGGATGCTTGGCCTTAGTCGCCCAGCCATCCTTAATCGCCAAAATCCCCCCAATCACCCCACCCACCACGCCCATCAGCTTGCCCATGCCGGTAAACCACCCCGCACGGCTCTCGATCACCACCGCCTGGAACCGGAACTGCCAGCTCAGGCGGGTCTGGCCCCAGGGGGTCTTCTCCAGCACAGTGCCGGTGGCTTCGGTCAATCCACCCACCAATCCGATCACCCCGCCGGCCACGTTGACCCGTTCGCTCCACACCTTGTCCTCCTCGGCCTTCATCAGTTTGCCGTACGACAGATACAGCGTGATCGACGACAGGATCGCCTGCACCACCGCCACCTTCACTTCCAGGCTGGCCAGCTTGCCCACCGACTCCTGCATCACGTCATCGAATTCCCGCGCGCTCAGCGCCTCGGCCATGCCGGCCTTCAGCGCCGCACCGCCGCTGCCTTCCAGCTGCGCGACCTTGGCCTCGTCCACCAGCATCACCGCCCGGAACGGATAGCGCTCGGCCGTGTCCATCACCGGCCGCAGCGTCGGCCGCACCGCGCCGCGCGCCGCGCCCACAGGCCCGGCGCCCAGCGAGGACACCAGATTGGCCAGCAGCTTGGTCGCTTCGCTGAAACTGCGCGTGCCGCGCAGATCCACCATCCGCAGGGTCGGCGTCTCCGCGCGCGCCACCGCGCCCAACAAGCCCAGCTGCCATTTCGACGGCAACGGCAGGGCCGCAAACGCCATGCCGTGATCCAGCGCGGACCCCAGCTCGCGCACCAGCGGGCCGGTCAGCTGGTACATGAAGCGCGCCACCGCATCCACCATCGGCCGGTTCAATTCCCCCTTGCCACCGGCCACCAGCACATCCTTGAACTTGTCGTGGAACTTCTCCACGAACTCCGGCAGGAACGGCTCGCGCTCGCTGCCCTTCCTGGCCGCCTCCTCCCAGCTCGCCTGGATCAGCGGCGCGTGATTGAGCGCCAACGCACGCGCCACCCAGGCCTCGGGCGCGGTCGGCGCCTGCTGGATGCTCTGGCACAGGTAGTCGAACACCGCGCCACGGCCGCTGGCATGGTGCAGCAGTTGGGTCGCCAACGCCGTATAGGAGGCACCGCTATCGAGATCGTGCTCGTCGAAGGTGTGGGTCAGGTAGGTCGTCAACGAGGGACTCTTGAGCCAGGCGAGGTAGGGCGGATCCAGCCTGGCCAGCACCTCGCGCCCGAAGTGCTCCAGCTGCTGGGGATACTCCTGATCGACCACGCGGCGCTGCGCCGGCTCATCGAAGTACTTGGTGTATGTCTTCCACGCTTCCCGCCCCAGTGCGGGGGCGTTCGCGTCGGCTTGCTCGCGGATCCTTGCATCGTCCTGGGCACGTGCGCGCTCGCGCTGCGCGCGCCGGGCGCTCTGCTCACGCAAGGCGACCTCCGATCCCTGCGTGATGGACCTCCACAGGTAGGAGGTCGCATCGGGAAGATCCTGGGCGTCGTCGATGTTCGCGATGCCTTCGGCGGTGCGCGAGGCGGCGATCTGCGCATGCACTTCATCCTCGACCGCGCCGTGCTTGACCGCCTCCTGCAGCGCATCGATCAACACCGCCGTTTCATGCTTCCACTTGCGCTGCGGGTTCTCGCTGAACTCCATGCTGCGCTGCAGGGCCAGGCCGTTGAGCTCCATGGCCACCCCGGCCGGATCG
Organism: Xanthomonas oryzae pv. oryzae; assembly: GCF_004136375.1. Lineage (NCBI taxonomy): Bacteria > Pseudomonadati > Pseudomonadota > Gammaproteobacteria > Lysobacterales > Lysobacteraceae > Xanthomonas > Xanthomonas oryzae. The sequence continues at coordinate 1,636,483 of NZ_CP031697.1, read as the reverse complement.
TCCAACGCGACCAAGGCCGGCCGCAACGGTGCGGCTGTCTGCGCGGCCCAGGTCAGCATGGCGGCGGCATCGTTGCCGTCGGCGAAGAAGGGTTGGGTGGAGAACGCCCAGGTTGCCGAGGTCACCCGGCCCTTGTGGCCGGCAACGCCGCCGGCCGCCACCGGCAGCAGTTGCTGCAGCAGCCGTGAACTCGACTCGCGGGCGCGCGTTGCCAAGGCATCGGCACCGCGCAGCTCGCCGACGGTCTTGAACGGCACCGGCAGCAGCGTTTTGACATAGGCCTGGGTCTGCGCAAGCAGCGGCTCCGGCGTGGTCGCGTACTCCGCCACGCGGCTGGCAAGCTCGGCGAAGTCGCTGACATGTTGCAGCTGCCCGCCTGCGCGCCATTGGGCGATGTCCAGGCAGCGCATATGCGCTTGTCGGTAGGCGGCATCGGCGTGCCTGTGCAGCACGGCCGCTGTCCACGTCACATCCGAGAACCCCAGCCATACCTTGGTGGCGCGTGCCGCATCCTTGACCGTGATGCAGCGTGCAATGAACGCATCGCCGGCACGGGAACAGGTGAACTCGACCTTGCCCCATCCGCCTGGCGGTGCCTTGCCATGGGGGTCGAATGCAAACAGGTAGCCGCCAGAGGTCACCACGTAGGCGGACCACTCCTTGCGCAGTTCGTCGTAGACGTAGAGATAGCCTTCCCGCAGCAGGCGAAGCGTGTAGCTGGCGATATCGTCAGGAAGCGAAAAATCTTCCTTTTTCTGCTCCTTCTCGGCCACGACAAAGGGCGCCGTCACCGCGGGAGCATCGCCCATGCCCTTGCGCGCCACCGCATAGCGCAGTGGAAGAATCGGCAGTCCTTGCTTGTTGCAGAACTGGCAGTTGACTTGCTCCATCTTTCCGACCGATACGTTCATTCTTGGCCTCCCTTCTGGTTATGTACCCGGCCGCTGTTGCAGCGGCTCCATCATCTCGGCGCACAGGCCGATGTAAGACGCTTCGCCGCCACCGGCACGCGCAAGGGCCTCGCGCAGTACGGGTTGGCCATGGATCTGGTCTCCAAACTGGAACGCCTGCTCCACGAACAGGATGCGATCGGCACGGTCCTGCAGTCCATGCACTTGCGCTGCCTTGGCAAGCAAGCGGTCCACGCGTGCCGAAACGCTTGCCTGCACTTCAAGATCGGGCAACCGCCGCTGCAGAACGAGCAGGCATTGATTGACCTCCGCCAACCGCACTACCTGGGCCCATTGGTGCTCGGCAAGGACCAGGCGGTTCGACGAGGCGTGCGCGGTGGCGTCATGATCCCGATGCACCCATTGCAGCGCTGCCAACGGCCATGCGACCCGCTCGATGGGGCCCAGCAAGTCGTCCCATTGCGCCTGCGTCAAGATCCAGTCCAGATGCCGCAGCACTCTTGGATCATGCAAGCGCAGGACATCCTGCTGCATCCTGCGCGGGTCGTACTGCTCCATCTGGCGCGCGAAATGCCTGGCCACATCCGCACCTGGCAGCGAGCAACGCAGCAGCAGGCAGAAGTAGTCGGTTTGCGCAGCGGAAGCCAGCGACAGATGGCGTTGGAACAGATCCATGCGCGCTTGCCGATCCAATTGGCCGAGCGCGATCAAACGCGGGAACAGCTGCTCCTGCGACCTGTAACGTAACGGGACGATCGCGGTATTGGGGAGGTCTTGCCAGAGGATCCCATCCAGTTGAATGGGATTGAGGATGGCGAAATCGTATGCAAGGAACGTGTTTTCGGTGAGATCCCATGCGTTCACGTCAGGCGGCCCCCATCGTCCCTGCACCGGCGAAATCTGCCGCGCGGGCGGTGTATTCACACAGCTTGTGGCTGGCGGATGGCGTCACGGGGCTCATGGATGCCCCCTGCGGCCCGGTCAACACCTGCTGCCCGCCCTTGAACGCGATCGTCCCCGGCGCGCCCAGTTCGATGTCGTCGCCGTCCAGCTTGATGTAGGCGCCGGCCGCGGTGGCCAGCAGGTGCCTGGTCGGCGCGGCGAGCTGGACGTCGGCGGTGGTGCTGACGATGCGCACCTGGGTCTTGGCGGCCAGGGTGGCGGTGCTCCTGTGCGCGCGAGCGCTGAGCGTGCCTTGCGCGGCGTGCAGGGCGATGCCGCGCTCCTGGTTGGGGCTGCCGGCGACCGGGTCGCTGCCCTGGGTGTACAGCACCAGCCCGCCGGCCACCGCCAGCACCAGGTGGCCCTGGCTGAGCCAGTTCAGTGCGCTGCCGGCCAGCAGCGCGGTCTGGGTGCCCGACACCCACACCTGGTCGGCCGGGGTCAGGCTCATCACGCCGGCCTGGCCGCTGCCCAGCAGCACTGGGGCGCTCCAGCCGGGCACCTCGCCGGTGCCACCGCCGATCGCGCCGGCCGCGCTGCCGCTGTGGGTGGCCTGCAGGTGGTCCTGCAAGGTCTTCAGGCCGTCCTGGGTCGGCAGGGACTCCGGTTCGCTCGGTAGGCCCGCCTGCTGGGTGCGGGCGGCGTCGTTGAGGCGCTTGAGCAGGTCGCTGCCCTGCTGCAGTTGGCTCAGCGCGCCGGTGGCGGCCAGTTGGGTGTTGCCCGGCTCGCTGCTCAGCAGCAGGCCCTGGCCGGCGCGCACCGCGCCGTAGGCCTGCGTGGACAGGTCCGCCCCGTACCCGCGCTCGCCTTCGCGCAGGTTGTCGTGGCCGCCCTTCAGGTGGCCCAGGGTCAAGCTGCTGGCGTGCTGGGTGGTCGACAGCTGCGCGCGGCCCTGGCCGGGCGTGTCGTCCAGCCGCAGCTGCTGGTAGCCGCCGGTGCCGTCCTGGCTCTGCGCCAGCGCCTGGCTCTTGAACCCGGTGAACACCGCGCCGTGCGCGTTGCCCTGGAACCACGCCGGCGCATTGCCGGTGGCCCCGGCCCCGCCGCCGCCGACCTGGTTGTGCGCCGCGTCGTCCTGGCCGCGCCCGTTGTACACGCTGCCGATCACCACCGGCCGGTCGATGTCCCCTTCCAGGAACCCCACCAGCACTTCCTGGCCCTTGCGCGGCAGCACCACGCCGCCCCAGTTGTCCCCGGCCCACGGCGTCATCACCCGCACCCAGGTCCACGCCGAGGCGCTGCCCGGCGCGTTGTCCTCGCCCCCGGGATGCGCCAGCGCGCTGCTGGCGTCGGCCCCGCGCTGGAACGGGAACTGCACCTTGATCCGGTGGTCGCGGTCGGACTGCACCGGGTCGCCGTCGCTGACCACGATCGCGCTCAGCGTGCCGACGACCGTTGGCTTGGGATGCAGGCGCACGCCGTGGCCGTCCTCGGTTTGCGGCCGGTAGGTCGCGGTGGCCGGTATGGCGGTGAACTGGTTGCGGTAGAACTCTACCGCCGCCTCATCCTGCGCCGGCACATATCCGCCGCTCAGGCCTGCCAGCGCCGGCGGCAGCGGCGCGCCGGCCACCGCCACCGCGCCCAGCGCCTGCTCCAGCGCGTCGAACACCTCCGCGCCCAGATTGTTGCGCGCCTGGTGCCGCACCTGCAGGCACAGGAACGCCGCATCGGCCGCCACGACCGCATGCTGGCGCAGCCCGAAACGCGTGCCCGGTGCCAGTTGCCGCCAGGTCCCCTGGCCCTGGATGGTCTGCGCCGTCACCTGCTGCGCATCCAGATGCTGCTGCGCGCGGCGCTGGCCACGGGTGCTGTCCTGCCAGCCGTACGGGCCGGCGGTGTCCACGTCCTCGGCACCGATGTCGCCCAGCGGCGTGCCTTCGGCACCGGCCAGGCGCAGGCTGCGGCTGCGGTAGTCCCAGCTGGCCCGCGACAGACTGGTCGCGCGCCAGCGATGTGCCTGTACCCACTGCTGCACGCTGTCCTGCTGCTCGGTGACGTCGGTGCGGTGGTAGCGCACCGTGCCCAGGTCGGCGAAGGCGGCGTTATGGTCCGACAGCACCAGCGTGTGCGTGCCGCGCGTGGCGCTGTCGGCTGCGCCGGTGTGCTCGAACCAATAGGCGATGCCTTCCTCGGCCAGCAGCCGGCTCAGGAACGCGAAGTCGGTCTCTTCGTATTGCGTGGTCAGGCTGCGCCTGGCGTACGTGCTGCGGTCGGACAGCTCCCAGCGCCACGCCGGCGCCAGCGCGCCTTGCCCGGCGTAGTCGGCGAACACGCTCTCGGCGATCTCCACCACGCTCATGTCCTGGAACACGTAGCTGTCCACGCGCTGGGCCAGCAGCGCCAGCCACGGCTCCACCACCAGCCGGTAGCGCGCCAGGCCGCCGTTGCTGCCGAGGCGTTCGAACGCGGTGACATGGCCGTGGAACGGGCGCAGCGCGGTGCGCGACTCGGCGGTGAGCAGTTCCAGCAGCACCGGCTGGCCGAGCAGGTCGTCCAGCGGCAAGCCGGCGTTGGCCGATAGTGCGCCCACGTCGAAACGGAAGCCGCCGCCATCGACCGACTCGCGGCCATCGAGCGTCTCTGCGACCAGCACGTCGGGGCCCAGCGGGGTGTGCAACCGCAGCAGGCGTTCTTGCTGGTGCGGGGCGGCGCTGAGGGCGGAAAGTACTGTGGCGACCGGGTCCATAGGTGCTCCTTGCGATGACAGATCGGCCCCCCGCGCCTAGCGGCCAAAGGCCGCGCGAGCGCGGCCTGGCGGGTGGCGCGTGGTGATGCGGCTCAGGCGGCGATGATGCGCTCGAGCTGCAGCGACGGGCTTTCGGTGCACTGCAGCTTGAACTCGCGGCCGGCGGCTGTGATCGCCACTTCGCGCACGTTGCTGACCAGTTGGTTGGCCTTGCCCTGCGTCGGCCCCTGCATATGGATGCGCCAGCACGCGCGCTGCATCAACGAGGCCAGCACGCGCGCATCGGCGCGCGCGTCGGCGGACGCCTTGCTCAGCAGTTCGACCACGTGCTCCGGACGCAGGCTGTTCCAGCTGCGAAGGCTGTCGGTCTGGCGGCTTGCCCGTCCCACGACCAGGCTGTCGCAATGGGCAATGGCTTTGGCGCGGTTGTATCCGTAGAAATCCATGGTGTTCCTCCTTGGTGATGGACTGCGGGGTCAGGATAACTTGTATTTGAACGCGCCGTTCTTGCCGGCGCCTACTTTGATGGCGTTGATGTTGCCGCCTTCGGCCATCGCCGCGAGCACGCTCTCGGCGATTTCCGGCAACAGCGTCCCATTCAGAATGTGGTCGACGTTGCGCGCGCCCGAATCCACTTCCGTACAGCGCGCCAACACCGCCTCCACCAGGCTCTGGTCCCAGTGGAAGGCGGCCTTGTGGTTGGTGGCCACGCGGTCGCAGATGCGGCCGAGCTTGAGCGCGATGATCTGCGCCAGCACGTCGTCGCTGATCGGGTAATACGGCACCACCTTCAGCCGGCCGAGGAAGGCCGGCTTGAAGCTGCGCATCAGGATCGGGCGCAACGCCTCGGCCAATGCGTCGGCAGCCGGAATCTCCTCGGCCGGCTTGTTCAGGCAGGCCTGCATGATCTGCGAGGAACCGACATTGGACGTGAGGATGATCAAGGTGTTGCGGAAGTCGATCTCGCGGCCTTCGGCATCGTCCATCACGCCCTTGTCGAACACTTGGAAGAACATCTCCAGCACGTCCGGGTGTGCTTTCTCCACCTCGTCCAGCAGCACCACACTGTACGGGTTGCGCCGCACCGCCTCGGTCAGCACGCCGCCCTCGCCATAGCCGACGTAGCCAGGCGGAGAGCCCTTCAGCCCGGACACGCTGTGCGCTTCCTGGTACTCGCTCATGTTGATGGTGATCAGCTTGCGCTCGCCGCCGTACAGGATGTCGGCCAGCGCCAGCGCGGTCTCGGTCTTGCCGACGCCGGACGGGCCGACGAAGAGGAAGACGCCGCGGGGCTTGTTCGGGTCTTCCAGCTTGGCGGTGGCGGTGCGCACGCGCTGGGCAATCGCGGCCAGCGCATGGTCCTGGCCGATGACGCGCTCGCCGAGCAGGCTGTCGAGGTTGCGCACGGTGCGGATCTCGTCCTTGACCATGCGCCCCAGCGGCACCCCGGTCCAGGCCGAGACGATCTCGGCGACCACGCCGCCGTCGACCTGCAGCGGCACCATCGGGGTTTCGCCCTGCAGCTCGCCCAGCTCGGCGAGCAGCGCGTCCAGCTGCGCGTGCTGCGGCGAAGCCGCCGCGGTGGCCTGCTTCGCCGCGCCGCGTGCCGGCTTGGCGGCGGCCGCGGGTTCGTGCGCCGCCGGCGCCGCTTCCAGCTGCGCGCGCAGGGCGACGATGCGCTCGGCCAGTTCGCGCTCGCGCACCAGCCGCGTCTGGTTGTCGGCCAGCACCTTGCGTGCGCTTTCCTGCGCTTGCAGTAGCTCGGCCACGCGCGCGTCGTGGTGGCGGGCGCCGCCGGACGTCTCGCGGTTCAACGCGGCCAGCTCCGCGGCCAGCCGGTCCAGGTGCTTGCGCATGTCTTCGATGATCGCCGGGGTGGCGCTCTGCCCGAGCGCGACCTTGGCGCAGGCGGTATCGAGCACGCTGACCGCCTTGTCCGGCAGCTGGCGGCCGCTGATGTAGCGGTGCGACAGGCGCACCGCCTCGGTGACCGCCTCGTCCATCACCCGGATGCCGAAGTGCTTCTCCATCAGCGGCACCATGCCGCGCAGCATCGCCGCGGCCAGCGTCTCGCTCGGCTCCTCGACCTTGACCACCTGGAAGCGCCGTGCCAGCGCCGCGTCCTTCTCGAAGTACTTCTTGTATTCGCTCCAGGTGGTGGCCGCGATGGTGCGCAGCTCGCCGCGCGCCAGCGCCGGCTTGAGCAGGTTCGCCGCGTCGTTCTGGCCGGCGGTCCCGCCGGCACCGATCATCGTGTGCGCCTCGTCGATGAACAGGATGATCGGATGCGGGCTCTTCTTGACCTCGTCGATGACGTTCTTCAGCCGGTTCTCGAACTCGCCCTTGACGCTGGCGCCGGCCTGCAGCAAGCCCATGTCCAGCACATGCAGTTCCACCCCCTGCAACACGTCCGGCACGTCCTTCTCGGCGATGCGCCGGGCCAGCCCCTCGACGACCGCGGTCTTGCCGACGCCGGCTTCGCCGGTGAGGATCGGATTGTTCTGGCGCCGCCGCATCAGGATGTCGATCACCTGGCGGATCTCGCCGTCGCGGCCGATCACCGGGTCGATCTGCGCATCGCGGGCGCGCTGGACCAGGTTGGTGGTGAACTGGTCCAGCGCCGGGGTCTTGGTCAGGCCGCCCTTGCCGTCCGGCACGCCGGCGAGGCCATCGACCGGGTCGCCGCCGACGTCGGCCTGGCCGGCATCGGCGAAACGCAGGCTTTGCCCGGCTTCCTGCGAGCCTTCGGTGAGGCGGGCGAAGTCGTGCTTGAGCGCGTCGAGCTTGATCTTCACGAACTGCTTGGAACCGCGGTAGGCCAGCTGCGACAGGTCTGGCTCGGTCAGCAGCGCCAGCAGCAGATGACCGCTGCGGATGCGCGTGGTTTCCGAATCCAGCGAGGCGATCAGCCAGGCGTGCTCGAACAGCGTGGGCAGGTGCTGGGAAAATACCGGCGTGCGCGTATTGCCGGCCTTGAAGCGGCCGACCTCCTCGCTGAGATCGCGTTCCAGCGTCTCCGGCGAAATGCCGCAGCGGCGCGCGATCAGCACGAAATCGCTTTGCGGTTGCTCCAGCAGCGCCAGGAACAGATGCTCCAGGTCGACTTCGTAGTTGCCGCGCGCCATGCACAGATTGGCCGCGCGCTCGGCCGCCTGCCGGCAGGTGTCGTCGAGTTTGCTGATCAGGGTCTTGAGATTGATGCTCATGCGAAAACAGGACGCTCCATGCTGGCGGTTTCATGATGTGACGCCGACGTCACTGCCTGCCGTCGGCGTTGGGCTCGCGCCCGGGCTATTGAAGGGTATGCAGACCGTAGGTGGTGTCGGCGCGCGGCTGGGTCTGCGGGCGCGAGCATAGGTAGCTGTCCCAGCCCAGGCGTACGCCCAGTGCTTCGCCGACGCCGGAGCCGCGTACGTCCTCGGCGCGCAGCACCAGCTTGACCTCGTATTCCAGCCCGCCGCCGGTGAGCAGCATCAGCCATTTCGACAAGGCCTTCGCGGCGCTGCCTCCGGGCAGGAACTGGTCGAAAGCCTCACGCTGCAGCGGACCGAAGCGCAGGCGCATGCGCAGGTCGCGCTGCCACACCCGGTCGCCGGCCAGCGCACTGGACCCGAGAGTGGCGTTGGCCTGGCCCAGCCGCGTGGCCTGTTGCGCCGGCACCTTGTACCAGGCGCCGACGAACTGCTCCAGCTCCACCGGCACCTTGAAGTAGTCGGCCAGCACGCGCTGCAGCAGCTTGGCCGAGATCGGCCGCTGGCGGATGGCGCCGGCGTAGTACGCCACCGCCTGGTCGAAGACGTCGCCGCCGCCGTCGACCATGCGATCGCGTAGTCCCGGCATGCCCATGCCCAGCAGCGACAGCACCAGCGGCAGGAAGCGCTCGCGCCGGTCCAGCTCATACTGCAGCGCCAGCCGGTGCTTCTTCCACGCGGCGTAGTGCAGCGCCACCGCGCGGTTGGAGAACATGTCCAGGAACGCGCGTGGGGTACGGTCGCGCTGGTACAGCTCGCGTTCGTGCAGGGTCTCGGTGTAGTGCAGCGGCAATGCGCCGGAGGTGCCCAGCAACCCCATGAAGTTCGGGGTCAGATGCACTTCGCCCAGGCTCTCGGTCTCGATCGCGAACGCCAGCGCCGCATCGCTTTCCAGGCGCTCGCCGTTCTGCGAATAGGCCTGGCCGACGGGGTCCAGCTCGGTCGCCGGAAACGCCAACGACAGCGAGTTGTGAAAACGTACGCGTGTGGGCAGGGCCTGACCGGCCTTGACCCCCTGGCGCTGGAACACCCGCTCCAGAATCCGCATCGCCTGGAAAAACTGGAAGCGATGCGGCTCGGCCAGCAGTTGCAGCGCTACGCCAGGATCGATTCGCCGCTTCGCGGTAAGCATCGGACGAGTTCCTCCCCTGTGTCGCTGGAAATGAGCACCAGCCGGATAAAGCTGTTGGCGTGGACGTAGAGGCCGAAGAAGTGGTCGAGCACATGCGCGAACGCGGCCACGCCGGTCCCGACGAAATGGTTTTCGCTGATGGTCAAACGCACTTCCAGGCCGCGCACCACCGATGCGAAATGCTTGCCGGACAGCCAGGTGGTGACCGGATACTGCTCGATGCCGACGATGCCGTCGATCTGCCGCGACGACACGCTGCTGCCGGAGATGTCGTACAGCCGCAGCATCTCCTTCAACGCCGGCAAGCCGCTGCCGGTCAGCGACAGCTGATTCAACGACAGGTGCGAGATCAGCCGCCATTGCGCGCCGCGTCCGTGGCGGAACCGCAGTGGCCGGCTCGGCTTGCGCAACAGGCTGATCGCGCGCGCCGGCGTTCCGCCCTCGATCAACAGGTCGCCGCCGGCGATGCCGTAGGCGAGCTGGCTGGGCAAATCGCGATTGCTGCAGGTGAGTTCGACGCTGACCACATCGGTCTGCGGCAGGGTCGGATTGAATTCCAGGTCCACGAAGCTCACTTCGGTTTCGTAACCGGGACTCTCCCGCGCCACATCCTCGTCGCGCCGCGCCACCCAATACTGGCCGGCGCGCTCGGGGTCTTCGCCATGGTGCAGCGAATAGAACGGGCGGAACTCCTGGATTAGCTCGCCCTGCGGAGTCTGCCGGATACGGTGCACCGAATCGATCGAATGCACTTCGTAGGCAAAGGCGCGGCGCCCGTCGGCGATCACCGGATAGGTGACGCTGCGATGGGTGACGCGGATCGGCTCGCCGTGCTGCGCGAACAGGTTCACCACCGGGGTGCAGCCCAGGCGGATGTTCTTGCAATCCAACTCCTCGAGCACTTGGTTGGCGGCGCGATCGGGCGGCGTCGCGTGTAGGACCAGGTGCAACGTGAACCAGCGGCTGGCGCCGGCGGTCACCGGCTTGAGCTGAAGATCGAAGAAGCCGAACTTGTCCGGGTAGCCGAACAGCTCGGTCAGCAGGCGGTAGGCCGGGTGCGAACGCGCCGGGAAATCGATCAGCGATTCGTCGTCGGCGAATCCCACTGGCACCAGCGGGGTGTCCGCCAGCCGGCGCCAGCGTCCGCTGCCGTCGGACTCGACATAGGCTGCCTTGACCCCCAGCGCCAGCGCATCGCGCATCGCCGAGCAGAACGACGGCTCGCCGTCGACGAAGAAACGCAGCGCGTCGGTGCCCAGGCCAGCGAACGAGGCCTGGTCGGACAACAGCTCGAAGCTGATCGAGATCTGTGCGCCGGTGCCCGGCGGCAGGCTGACCGCCATCGGCGCTTCGGCCACGCCGCGGTAGCTGGCGGCCTTCACCGCCACCGGCACCAGTACCACGTCGTAGGCGGTGCGGAACCGGCAGTTGATCCCGCGCACCGGGCGCGACTGCAGGTAGCTACCGCGCGGCACGCGGATCGGCGCGCTGAGCTTGGCAGCCACGCCTTCCATGTCGAAATAGGCGATGGAGCAGGACGGAAACGGCCGCAGATAGTGCGGATACAGCACTTCCAGCAGCGCGTCGGTGAACTCGGGGTAGTCGTCCTCAATGCGCTTGGAGATGCGCGCGCCCATCAGCGCGAACGCCTCGATCAGGCGCTCGACATGCGGATCCTGGCTGCCGTCGGCCGACAGCTGCAGGCGCCCGGCAATCTTGGGATAGCGCTCGGCGAACTCGCGCCCGTAGCGACGCAGATAGCCCAGTTCGCGTTCGTAGTAGGGAAGCAGGTCTTGCATGGTCAGGGCGCTGCCTGGCGCCGCAGGCGGCTGACCGAGTACTGCAGGGTGGACGGTTGCAGCATGGCGTCGAAGCTCACCGGCTCGCGCGCCGGCTCCATGTCCAGCAACGCATGGATGGTGAAATGCAGGCCGCCGCCGAACTGGCCGGCGGTTTCCAGCGTCACGTGCACGTTGCGCAGGCGCCGCTCATGGCGCGCGATCGCCTGCTCCAGCGAGCGGCAGATCATCGTGCGGTCGTAGCCATTGGCCAGGCTCATCGCGGAAAAATCGCCGAGGCCGTAGGTCAGCAACGACTGCTTGCAATTGGGAAATTCGGTGAGGCCTTCTTCGCTGAAGGCCGAACGGGTGTTCAATAGGCCTTCCAGGTCGCGAGCGACCGATTCCTTGTATTGGTCGATGGAGATGGCCTTGAACACATGCGAGCTACCCGTGGACTTGGGCGTGTCGTCGAACAATTTTTCCAACAGACTGGGTTCGAGTCCCTTCATTGACCGCTCCTACGTGAAGTCGTCCTTGCGCTTTGCTGCCGACTGGGCGCGACCAGCGGATGGCGCGGCCCCGCTATGCGTCGGTCCTGTGTCGGCGCGCGGCGCGGAAATGCGATGACGCGCGAAGGCGCCATCGCAAAACAAACATCAAACGGTGTAGTTGGGAATGTTCTTGGTAGCACTCCACTGCGCAACCGCCTTGCCGCCGACTCCGCCTTCCGGCTTCTGCTGGTTGTAGGTCCACTTGATCGCGCCGAAGCTCAGCTGGACGACTTCTTGCGGCATGCCGTCCTCGTCCACCGTCGTGGTGACGCGGTGTACCAGCACGTTCATCAACTCAACCAGGTAGTAGTTGATGGCATTACCGTCCTTGTCGGCGCGCATGAACTCGATGCGGGCTTTGGGGAAGGTGGTGCCGTTGGCGCACGCCTGATTCAGCGCGGTGGTGGACAGATCGATCGACTTGACGATCTCGATCGGCGACAGGTTTACACGAGCGGCCGACTGACCGCCAGCGGTGGATGCGGTGGCCGAGCGCGGCTGCAACAAGTCCTGGGAGAACGACTTGATCTCCACCCAGTCCGTGTGCTTGTCGTCGTGCGATTCACCCTTGATGGTATCGATAGAAAGAAACGCGTGCTGCATATCTGGTCTCCTAAATTCCGGTCTTCCGTGAGATTGATGTGCCAGGCAGGGCCTGGCGGTTATTTGCCTGTCCCGAAGGACATTGCGTCAACTGCAAAACAGTGGGATCTCCGTCCCTCGACGCTACGACAACAAGAAACGCTACGCCTTCTTGGTACCAGCCGGCAGTTCGGCCACCAGACGCAACGAAACAGACAGCTCATCGAGCTGGAAATGCGGCCTGATGAAGGCCACCGCGCGGTAGACACCGGGTTTCCCCGGCACTTCCGAAACTTGTACGGACGCTTCCCGCAAGGGGTATTGCGCCTTTGCTTCCTGACCGGCGTTGTCGTCCAACAACACGTACTGGGAGATCCAACGGTTCAGGAAGTCCTCGACATTACGCGCCGAGGCGAAACTGCCGATCTTCTCGCGCATCATCGCCTTGAGGTAATGGGCGATACGCGACACGGCGAACATGTACTGCAGCTGCGCCGACAGGATCGCGTTGGCATTGGCCGCATCGGTGTTGTACTTCTTCGGCTTCTGCGCCGACTGCGCACCGAAGAACGCCGCGTAGTCGGTGTTCTTGCAATGTACCAGCGGGATGAAGCCCAGGTCGCTGAGTTCCTTCTCGCGGCGGTCGGTGATCGCGATCTCGGTCGGGCACTTCAGCGCCACTTCGCCGTCGTCGGTGCGGAAGGTGTGGGTCGGCAGGTCTTCGACCAGGCCACCGCCTTCCACACCGCGGATCGCCGCGCACCAACCGTAGTCCTCGAACGCCTTGGTCAGGCGCGTGGCCATCGCATAAGCGGTGTTGCACCACAGATACTTGCTATGGTCGGCAGCGTCGACGTCTTCGACGAAGTTGAAGCCTTCGACCGTAGTGCCGTCCTTCGGGTTGTACGGCAGCCGCCCGAGAAAACGCGGCATGGTCAGGCCGACGTAGCGGCTATCCTCCGACTCACGGAACGACTTCCACTTGGCGTATTCGACAGTGTCGAACACCTTGGCCAGATCGCGCGGTTTGCCCAGGTCGGTGAAGGTTTCCAGACCGAACATCGATTCAGACGCGGCAGAGATGAAGGGCGCGTGCGCCGCGGCGGCCACATGCGACATCTGCTCGACGAAGTACATGTCCTCCGGCTGGCGGCCGATGTAGTAGTCGCCGACCAGTGCGCCGAATGGCGCACCGCCGAAGGTGCCGAACTCTTCCTCGTAGACCTTCTTGAACAGCGCGCTTTGATCGAAGTCGATCGCCGACTTGAAGTCGCGCACCAGATCCCGTTGGGGCGAGTTGAAGACCTTGATCTTCATCGTCACGCCGGTGGACGTCTGCTCGCACATGTAGTGCAGGCCGCGCCAGCTGCTCTCCAGCTTCTGGAACTCCGGCGCATGCATCACCGCGCTCAGCTGCTCGGAGATGATCCGATCGATCTCGGCAATGCGCGCGTCCAGCGTCAGATTGAGGTTGTCCGACACCACGACGGTACCTTCCAGCACCTCCTTGGCCAGCTCGGAGATGATGTCCTTCGCACGCTGGTGCTCGGTCTCCGATTTGGCGACCTTGCTCTGCTCGACGATCTGGTCGAGCAAGCCTGTTTCTGCCAGCGCGGCGGGCGCCGAATTGTGGGTGGCACTCGAAACCTCTGCGGCCATGGCTTACTTCTCCTTTTCCCGACCCAGCTTCTTCAGCTGTTCGGTGTTGTTCAACACGTCCGTTAGCAGGTCTTCGAGCTTCTCGTTGCCGGCCAGCTTGTTGCGCAGGTCTGCCAGCTTGGTGCGCGATTCCAGCAGCTTGCGCAGCGGTTCGACCTGATCGACCACAGCCTCCGGACGGAAGTCGTCGATCGACTTGAACTTGAGTTCGACGCCGAACTCGCCGCCGGCATCGCTGATCTTGTTCGGCACACGGTAAACCGCGCGCGGCGCCATTCCCTCCATCACCTCGTCGAAGTTGTCGAGGTCGACGTTGACGAATTTGCGGTCCTTGACCTTGGCCAGGGGCTGTTCGGGATTGCCGCTGAAATCCCCAAGCACGCCTACCACGAACGGCAGCTCCTTCTGTTCGATCGCGTCACCCTTTTCCACGTCGTAGGTCAGCTGCACGCGCGGCGGCCGAATCTTCTGCAGACGTTTCTGGATGCTTTCCTTCTTAGCCATTGGTGTCTCCTGACGTTAAGGCTTTAGGGGAGTCCGGATGACCGGCTCAGTTGCCGCCCAGGTTCTGGAACGGATCGGCCGACGCATTGGGCGTTTGCTTGGGCGGCGCGGCGTCTTTTGCAGCCGGCGGCGCGGCGCGGCGGGTGTTGCGTACGGGCTTGCGCTTCTTCGGCTCGTCGGGCTGCAGGATATCGTCGCCCATGGTCGCGCGCAGCGTGCTGGCCAGCATCTCGGCCTCCTTGCGCGCTGTGCCCGAAACCAGCGCACCGCGACCCTGCAGGCGCTGCAGCGACTGGTTAGCGATACGGAAGCCGGCGACCGTCAACACGCCGTCAGCGACCAGGTCGTTGGGATCGCGCTGCAGCACTTCCTGCGCCGCGACGATGGCGCGCGCGTAATTGGCGCGGTCGAACTGCAATTGCGCGATACGCACCCACGGCTCCTTACGGGTAGGGTCGGCGCGACCGGCGTCTTCGAAGGTTTTCAGAGCCTGCTCGGGGCCGCCGTTGGTGACTTCGGCTTCGGCGCGCGACATCGTGGCGTCGAACGACGACGGTGGCGGAGCCTTCTTCGGCGCGGAAGCGCAACCGACGAGGGCGGAGAGTAGAACGAGTGCGAACATCGGCCGGAATGTGACCAGCCCCTTGACTACCGTCATCATGACTTCCTCTGAAAACCAATCCTGGAGTTAACCTGGCGACCCCGATGTGAAGACAGGGTGCGCCGAGGCATGTGCGTTTTTTCGTTAGTTTACAGCCGCGAATAGGGCCGGGTATAGTGGGGTTCCACGACCGCGTCAAGCCGGCCATAATCTGCCCCATGCTACATCATGTGCACGGGCGGTCGGGCGCACCGCACAAGGACGAACACTACTGAGTGGCTGGATGTGGATCGTCCTCCGTCCGCCACTTCAGAACAAGCATGAACATATCCGCCCACCGTTTCAATTTTCTGTTGGTTCTTATTGTAGCCGCCCTAGCCCTGTCAGGCTGCGCCAGCGGCGGCATCGGCAAGGCGATGGACAAGACCCTGCAGGCAGTGGGCATCAAGGAAGCAAAGCCAGAGGCGTCTCCGATGATTCCCCTGCGGCTGTTTGCCGGCAGCAACCTGAATGCGGGCAGCGACACGCACGCCACCGCAGCGGTGGTCAAGATCTATCACCTGCGCAGCGCGCAACGCTTCGAGCAGGCCGCGTTCAACGCGTTCCTCGATCAGGCCGGAGAGCAGGCGGCGCTGGGCGCGGACCTGCTGTCGGTCAACGAGATCGTTCTGACGCCAAGCGCCCGCCAGGAACTGAACGAGCAGATGTCCGAAGGCACCACCACCCTGGGCGTGGTGGCCTTGTTCCGCGCGCCGGCCGAGGGCCGCTGGCGCATGGCCTTCGATACGCGACGCAAGGAATTGCCGACCCAGGGCATCACCATCGGCATTCACGCCTGCGCGCTGACCACCGCCAGCCCGGCGCTGGTCACCCGCCTGGCGGGCGATCCCAGCAGCCTGGCGTCGGTGCGTTGCGCCGCTGCGCGCTAGCGCCCGCCTGCGCGGACGCGTGCTGTAGTATCCCGCCCGTCGGCAAGGAATCTGCGGTATGGACGCGAGGCCTTGCCTCTCGCGGCCGGCCGGATCGGTGCGGACCGACTTCTTCAAATCCAGGGATAGACCCGTGTCTCATGTAAGCAGGATGTCGAAAGTATTTTGGGGCGAAGGTCTGTTTTTGCGGCCGCAGCATTTCCAGCGCCAGGACACCTACCACGAAGCAAGGCTGCAGGATCTGGCGCAGACGCTGCATCCCTATGGCTGGGGAACGCGCCGGATCCGTTTCGATCCGCAGAGCATGGCTAGCGGCAGCTTGCGCGCGCTCGCCCTGTCGGTGGTCTTTCCCGATGGCGAATCGTACGACGCGCCGGCGCACGACGCGCTGCCCGATGCGCTGTCGCTGAATGACCTCCCCGCCGGCATCCAGACCACCACGGTGTACCTGGCGCTGCCGTTGCTGCGCGACGACGGCGGCAACTGTAGCGATGCGGAGGGTTCGCAACTGGCCCGCTACCAGCAGCTCAACCGGCCGACCAGCGACCTGTACACCGACGCGGCCCAATCGGAACTGGCGTACCTGAGCAAGGCGGTGAAGCTGCTCACCGACGACACTCCGCGCGATCCGTACGTGACCGTGCCGGTGGCGCGCGTGCGCCGTACCCCGACCGGCGGCTTCGAGCTGGACGAGGACTTCATCCCGTCATGCGCGCACATCGACGCCTCGCCGACGCTGTATCGCGAACTGCGCGGCCTGCTCGACTCGCTGCAGGCCAAGGTCGATGCGCTGTACGGGCTGCATCGGCAATCGTCGCAGCACATCATCGAATTCCGCTCCGGCGACATCGCCTCGTTCTGGCTGCTGCATACCGCCTGTTCCTCGTTCGGCGCGCTGTCGCACCTGTTCCATCATCCGCAGCTGCACCCGGAGCGCTTGTACCAGGAACTGCTGCGCATGGCCGGCGCGTTGCTGACGTTCTCCAACGCCTACCAGCTCAACGACCTGCCCCGGTACAACCACGCGGCGCCGGAAGCCTGCTTCCAGCGCCTGTTCCAGATCGTGCGCGACCTGCTCGACACGGTGATCTCGGCGCGCTACTTCAAGATCGCGCTGACCGAGGTCAAGCCGTCGTTCCACCTGGGCCGGATCGATTCGCAGCGGATCGACGAGAACGCCGCGTTCTACCTGAGCGTGTCGGCCGACATGCCCGGGCCGGAACTGGTGCAGACGGTGCCGGTGCGGTTCAAGATCGGTGCGCCGGACGACGTCGAGAAGTGCGTGCTGTCGGCCCTGCCGGGCGTGAAGCTGACCCACGCCGCGCAGGTGCCGGCAGCGATCCCGGTCCGTCCCGGCAGCTACTATTTCGCCCTGGAAGCGCGCGGGCCGCTGTACGAGCGCATGCTCAAGGCGCAGTCTATGATGCTCTATGTGCCGTCAGGCATTGATGACCTCAAGATGGAACTTGTCGCGGTGACCTCATGATGAACCCGCTGCCCCCCACCCCCGGCCCGATGCCGTCGCTGACCGCGCAGGCGCCGCACGGCCTGGCCAGCGCCCATCCCTCCACGCCGCAGAGCCTGCTCGACCTGATGGCCGACGGCTTCTACCTGTTGCTGCTGCTCAAGCGCGCGCAGATGCCCAGCGACACCGAATCCTTCGTGCAGTCGGTGCAGACATTCCTCGATGGCGTGGAACGCGGCGCAGTCAAGCTCGGCATCGCCTCCGAGGACATCTACGCGGCCAAATACGCGTTCTGCGCGGCAGTGGACGAAGCGATCCTGTCGCAGCCCTCGGCACTGCACGAAACCTGGGAACGCAATCCGCTGCAGCTGCGCCTGTTCGGCGAACACCTGGCCGGCGAGCATTTCTTCGATCGCCTGGAAGAGCTGCGCCGCCAGGGCGCCGTGCGCCTGCCCTCGCTGGAGATCTACCACTATTGCCTGCTGCTTGGCTTCGAAGGCAAGTATCGGCTGGAAGGGCCGGAAAAGCTCGGCTACCTGACCGCGCGGCTGGGCGACGAGATCGTCTATTTCAAGGGCAAGCGCAGCGGTTTCGCACCGCATTGGCCGCCGCCGGACAACGTGCGCCATGCCTTGCGCCGTGTGGTGCCGCTGTGGCTGCCGGCCGCGCTGGTGACCGGCTTCGGCCTGCTCGGCTTCTTCGGTCTGCGCCTGTCTCTGGACCACCAGACCGAGCGGCGCATGGCCGCCTACAACCAGGTGGTGCAGATGCCGCAACGCACCGCGCACATTACGATCACCCTGCCGTGAGGACGTCGATATGGATATCCCGACGCTGGCCGTCGCCCTGGCTAGTCTGGCGCAGCCGTCCCAACATGCCCGCCTGATCCAACTGCGCGCCCCGGTCGAGGGGCTGGTGGTGGAACGCTTCCACGGGCAGGAGGCGGTGTGCGGCGCCACCGTGCTGCAGATCGCGTGCCTGGCCACCTCGGCGTTTCTCGATGCCGAGGCGCTGCTGGAGCAGCCACTGGACCTGCAGCTGCGCCAGGCCGACGGCACGCAACGCCACTGGCAGGGCCTGTGCACCGAAGTGGCGCAACTGGGCGGCGACGGCGGCCTGGCCCGCTACCGGCTGACCCTGGCGCCGTGGACGGCGCTGCTGGAGCTGCGGCGCAACGCGCTGGTGTTCCAGGACCTGGACGCGCGCGCGATCTGCGAACGGATCTTCGCCGACTACCCGCAGGCC
The DNA here is from genome assembly GCF_004136375.1 of Xanthomonas oryzae pv. oryzae. Taxonomy (NCBI): domain Bacteria; kingdom Pseudomonadati; phylum Pseudomonadota; class Gammaproteobacteria; order Lysobacterales; family Lysobacteraceae; genus Xanthomonas; species Xanthomonas oryzae. Next base: position 1,618,244 of record NZ_CP031697.1, on the reverse strand, counting down.
GCGTTCCGCTTCGACGTGCAGGCCGCGTTGCCGGCGCACCCGATCACCACCCAATACCGCGAGACCGACTGGGCCTTCGTCACCCGCCTGCTGGCCGAGGCCGGCCTGGCCTGGCGCTACGCGCACGCGCAGGACGCCGACAGCCAGGCCACCGCGGCCACGCTGGTGATCTTCGACCCGCAGGCGCAGGTGCCGGACAGCGGCACGATCCGCTTCCACCGCAGCGACCTGGCCGAGGCCGACGATGCGATCGGCGCCTTCGGCGAGCGCCGCGGCGTCGTGCCCACCGCCAGCACGGTGACCAGCTGGCACAGCGAGCAAGTGCGCGCGGTCGGCGCGCAGGCCCAGGCCGAGGCCGGCGGGCTGCCGCCGCTGGAGGTCTACGTGCAGCCGCGCGCCGGGCGTTTCGCCCAGGAAGCGACAGCGCAGGATCAGGCGCAGGCGCGGCTGGACGCGCTGCGCGTGCCGCACACGCTGCACGCCGGGGCCGGCAGCGCCCGCGTGCTGGCGGCCGGGGCGGCGTTCACCTTGCGCCAGCACGCCCAGCACGACGGCCAGCGTTTCGTTCCGGTGGCGATCGAGCACGTGGCGGTGAACAACCTGGGCCAGGGCATCGTCGCCCTGCTGGACGCGCCGGAGCTGGAGCACGGCAGCTACCGCAACCGCTTCCTGGCGGTGCCGGCGGCCACGCCGCTGCGCGCGCTGCCGCAGGACCGCCCGCGCATGCCCGGGCCGCAGAGCGCGCGCGTGGTCGGCGTGGCCGACGCGGCGCTGAGCCCGAGCCGCGACCACCAGGTGCGGATCCAGTTCCCGTGGCAGCGCGGCGACCAGCCCACCCCAGGCGGGTTGACCGACAGCGCCAGCACCGCGCCCGGCCACGCGCCGGGCGACCAGCGCGCCGGCACCTGGGTGCCGGTGGCCGAGTGGGTGGCCGGCCCGAACTGGGGCAGCCACTTCCTGCCGCGCATCGGCAGCGAAGTGCTGGTGGAGTTCCTGCACGGAGACATCGATCAGCCGCGCATCACCGGCCAGTTGTACAACGGCGAGCTCGCCCCACCCTTCGGCGGCGGCCTGGACGCGCGTGCCAGCCACCCCGGCACGCTCAGCGGCCTGCACACCCAGTCCCACGACGGCAGCGGCACCCAGCAATGGCTGCTGGACGACACCCCCGGCCAGCTGCGCACGCGCCTGCACACCTCGCTGGCCGACACCCGGCTGGAACTGGGCTACCTGGTCCAGCACAGCGACACCGCCCGCGGCGCGCTGCGCGGCCAGGGCTTCGAACTGGCCTCCCAGGGCTGGGGCAACGTGCATGCCGCGCAAGGCCTGCTGCTGTCCAGCAGCGCCCGCGGCCAGGGCGCCTCGACCGCATTGGACGTGGCCGAGGCGGTGGCCCAGTTGCACGGCGCCCAACGCACCGCTCAGGCGCTGCACGCCACCCTGACCCAGCAACAGGTGCCCGGCCTGGACGCCCATCCCAGCGTGACCCGGCTGCGCGAGGCCATCGACCCGCAGGCGCAGGGCAAGTACACCGCTGCGGTCGGCGGCCAGCCGGCGACCAAGCCGGGCGACGGCGGCCGCGACGGCCAGGCACCGGTGGAACGCTTCGCCCAGGCGCGCCTGCTCGGCGAGTCGCCGGACCACATCGCCTGGACCACCCCGGCCAGCGCGGTGGCCTATGCCGGGCAGGCCCTGCAGTTGACCGTGCAGCAGGATGCGCAGCTGAGCGCCGGGCAGACCCTGTCGGCGGTGTCCGGCCAGCACACCGCGCTGTTCGCCCAACGCGGACCGATCAAACTCATCGCCGCCGCCGGCCCGGTGAGCCTGCAGGCGCATACCGGCGCGCTGGAACTGCTGGCCGACCAGGCGGTGACCGTCACCGCCACCGACACCCGCATCGACGTGCTGGCGCAGCACAAGATCGTGCTGCAGGCCGGACAGACCCGCATCACCCTGGAAGGCGGCGACATCACCTTCGCCTGCCCGGGGCAGTTCACGGTCAAGGCCAGCATGCATCCGTTCTTGGGTGGGGAGAGCGGCAACCCCCAATTCGCCTTGCCCGATGGGCTGGTGCATCTGGAACCAGACCGCATGCTCGATTTCTCGGGCTGATTCATCTACAAGGAAGACATCTTCATGGCAGATACCGAGCAGAAGAAACTGGCGAAGATCAGCAAATTAGTCCATCCGTTCCAGAAAAGCGCAAAGGCAGGCAAGGCCGGCGCCAAGCCGACCGACATCGACGATCCGCAGGTCTATTTCGATGCGCTTTCCAACGCACAGGACGGGTTCTACCCCATCGGTGCCAACGGGCAATGGCACGGCGGCATCCATTTCGATACGCAAACCGGCAACACCCTGGCGCAGGAAGACGGCATCCGCTGCATCGGCGATGGCGAGGTCGTGGCGTACCAGATCGATGCGAAGTACCCCAGCATCGAGTACAGCGCCGGCAAGGCCACCTACTCACGCGGCTTCGTGCTGGTCCGCCACCGCCTGGAGCTGCCGCCTGCGCCCAAGCAGACCGCGCAGCCTGCCCCTGCTGGACCGAGCGCGGCCAACACGGCACCGGCTACGCCACAGCCGGTAGCCCAGCCTGCGGCAACACTCGATCAGAAGGCGCAAGAGCCTTCGCTGATCTTCTACAGCGTCTATCTCCACCTGCTCGACTGGGCCGGCTACCAAGCCGATCCGAAGAAGCCGCGCCCGGCGTTCTGGAAGAGCGTGGCCTATATGGTCGGCGACAAGGCCAAGGACAGCGACAGAGTCTCTAACCCTTCCATTCCGGAAGGAGGCGTAGGCCTTAACCTGCGCGACGCGCAGCATCAGAAGGTCGGCTATGCGCCACGCGGCGCCAAGCTGCGGCTTGGCGCCGAAAATCCCAACAAAAAGGGCTATTTCGTCATCTCCGAGGTCGTCAGCGGGCAGACCGTTCCTGCCGACGCAAAAGGCCTGTATGCCTACAAGGCAGAGCTGACCGCCGCCGGCGCCGAGCCCGACCGCCAGGACGCGGTCTATGTGTTGCCAACCCCCGCCCCGATCAAAGCCGGCGACTTGATCGGCTATCTCGGTCACTACCAGCGCTTTGCCGATCTCACGCCATTGGCGGCAGCCGGCCCCGCGCAGAATGGCGTGCGGCCACTGATCCAGTTGGACGTATTCACCGCAGAAGATCTCAAGACCTTCATCGCCAAGAGCCGTGAGCGGGCGAAGCTGCTTGATGCCAAGCAAAAGACCCTGCTCAAGATCGACGTGGGCGCCAAGCTTGTGCTGCCAAGCGAACCGGACCAGCAGATCGGCGCCGAGGAGGCTGCCGCCGTGGTCCCCGGCGGCAAGGTCGGAGCCTGGGTTCAGGTGCGCAAAGGCACCTTGCAGATCATGGACAAGGACAGCCTGAGCGGCTTCAACAGCACCACCCACACCTACGGCGGCGGCCAGATCCTGCATCGCGTGCTCGGTGCCAGCGATAGCGACAGCATCACCGAAGCGGCCTACAACGCGCTGAAGACCAAGGAAGAAAAAGACAAGTACCCGCGCCGCCAGGTACTCGTTCCCAGCGGCGCGCCGGTGTGGGTGGACAAGGCGATGATGGGCGCCGACGCCAGCGTCGCCGGCCGCTCGCTCAAGGCGTGGAGCACGTTCCCGCTACAGGCCAGCCAGGCCAACGGACCGGAGGCGGGCTTCATCCGCGTCGCCGCCATCAAGACACTGAAAAAGGTCGCGACCGAACCGGACGGCACCCGCTGGTGGGAAGTGGATGTGGGCAAGATCGACGGCAGCAGCGCCGTGGGCTGGGCCAGGGAGAAGGACCATGCCAAGGTCACCCGCTGCTCGCCGTGGGAGTGGCCGGGTTTCGAGTTCATCGAAGCCGACGGCACTACGCCGGAAGCGCTGTACGCACGCCACGTGGTCGCCACCAAGCAAGCCAAGCCTGACGAGCAGGCCGCTTTGGAAGCCAAGGCCGCACAAGCCAATGGAGGCCCGCTGTTCTCGCGCGTATGCGACGCCATCGACCTGGACGACGACCGTCATCTCACCCCCGCAGAACTGCGCAAGGCCCTGAAACAGCCCTGGTTGGCGGAGGCGATTTCCCGCCTGGTCTTCCATCACACAAGCGAATGGGGAACGCCGCGTGCGCAATGGAACGCGATCGACGGCGATATCCCAGAATCGCGCAAGGCGGATTGGGAGAAGGAAAAGGATCGGATTGAAAGCCTGCAGTGGTGGAGCGACGTAAAAACCACTCCGGCTTTGCCGGGGGATGCCAAGGTTTATGCTTTCCATCCTATTGGGTTGATTAGTAATTTTTCTTCTCCATCGGAATGCTGCCAACTTACCATGGCATCGTTTCGATCTATTTTTGGAGACCGAAAGATATTCAACCATCGCGACATGCCACGCGGTGGTGACACATACGAAGCTGACATACAAAAATTTATTGACTTACTCAATGATGGATTTTCAAAAAATGGTTTTGAAACGTGCATTTATAAGCAGCACTTTCTCGCACAGTGCTATCACGAAAGCGATCACTTTAACACCACCATAGAATATGCAAGCGGTCTAGACTACGACTTATCAAAATATCCAACTTCCGTGTGCGATGTTAATAGCTCGGAATACGACAAGAAGAAATGCAGGCGCCGCAACCAGATCATACAAGAAGGTAATACCACTATTGGCGATGGACCAACCTATAAGGGAAAGGGAATCATTCAGCTTACGTGGAAAGGCACGTACAATGCCTACAAGGAATACTCTGGCTCGGATGTTGTGAGCAACCCAATGAAGGTAGCCGAAGATCTAGCCACAGCTGTTAGTATGGCATTTTGGTTCTGGGCAAAATTTAAAGGAGAGGACCTCAATAGAAAGATAGATCGCTATTACGAAGAAGGGGCTAAATCCGGCCTTAATTCGGAAGCCCTTGATGATGACGTTGTTAGAAGATTAACCAAGATAATTAACGGAGGAGATAGAGGGCTTTCCGAACGGCAAAATTTGCTTAAGAAAATTAAAAAGGAAATGCAATGAAGATAATTCGGCTAATTCTGACGGCATATGTTAGCCTAGCCTCATATTCTATTGTTTTAGCATCAGAACTGAAATCCGACCCTCCCTATGATTACGTAAAAGTTCCAGATGGAGGACATTTTCAGAATCAGCGCCTCTGCCCTGGAATCACTCTTAGCATCAAGAGCGGCAACGACCAGATTTCTCTGGGGGCCAATGGCAAATGGATCACAATAAATAAAGACGACTCTATTGAGCCATCGGAATTCATCATCGGCGATTTATGGAACAACAGGCATTGCTATGTTGCAACGAAAGTTGCCGAAAGCGATGTAAATGAGTCGTACGAACTTTATGAAATAAACCCATCATCTGCACCAACAAAACCCAAGTCTCCGAGCTTGATAAACCCAGAATTCAAGGATGGGACTGTTATCAGCAGCTATAGAGATGCCGCTCGTTGGCATAAGGAATTTTTATGCTATTCAGTACAAACAGGCTCCCCCTATCTTTGCGAAAAACGCACATCACTAAACGACAGCATCGAAAAGAAGGAAAGTTGTGACCAGCGAAGTCACTGCTCAAGCCCAATATTGGTAAGCAGCAATACAGACAAACAAATCATGGCTGTAATTTCTACAGACAAAGCTTTTACTTTTAGCCAGAAGGGCGATAAATTCTCTCAAAATCACTCTTACCTCATTAAAGGCGACACAATAAATCTTGTTGATTTTGAAGACCTAGGCTCCAACTTGTATTATAGATTCAAATACGAAGGAAAGAGCAAAGAAACTGATGCTTGGATTAACTCAACTGAGGTGAAGCTATTGTAGTTACCGCAACCGCTTCCTGGCAGTGCCGGCGGCCACGCCCTTGCGCGCGCTGCCGCAGGACCGCTCGCGCATGCCCGGGCCGCAGAGCGCGCGCGTGGTCGGCGTGGCCGACGCGGCGCTGAGCCCGAGCCGCGACCACCAGGTGCGGATCCAGTTCCCGTGGCAGCGCGGCGACCAGCCCACCCCGGGCGGGTTGACCGACAGCGCCAGCACCGCGCCCGGCCACGCGCCGGGCGACCAGCGCGCAGGCACCTGGGTGCCGGTGGCCGAGTGGGTGGCCGGCCCGAACTGGGGCAGCCACTTCCTGCCGCGCATCGGCAGCGAAGTGCTGGTGGAGTTCCTGCACGGAGACATCGATCAGCCGCGCATCACCGGCCAGTTGTACAACGGCGAGGTCGCCCCACCCTTCGGCGGCGGCCTGGACGCGCGTGCCAGCCACCCCGGCACGCTCAGCGGCCTGCACACCCAGTCCCACGACGGCAGCGGCACCCAGCAATGGCTGCTGGACGACACCCCCGGCCAGCTGCGCACGCGCCTGCACACCTCGCTGGCCGACACCCGGCTGGAACTGGGCTACCTGGTCCAGCACAGCGACACCGCCCGCGGCGCGCTGCGCGGCCAGGGCTTCGAACTGGCCTCCCAGGGCTGGGGCAACGTGCATGCCGCGCAAGGCCTGCTGCTGTCCAGCAGCGCCCGCGGCCAGGGCGCCTCGACCGCATTGGACGTGGCCGAGGCGGTGGCCCAGTTGCACGGCGCCCAACGCACCGCCCAGGCGCTGCACGCCACCCTGACCCAGCAACAGGTGCCCGGCCTGGACGCCCATCCCAGCGTGACCCAACTGCGCGAGGCCATCGACCCGCAGGCGCAGGGCAAGTACACCGCTGCGGTCGGCGGCCAGGCGGCGACCAAGCCGGCCGACGGCGGCCGCGACGGCCAGGCACCGGTGGAACGCTTCGCCCAGGCGCGCCTGCTCGGCGAGTCGCCGGACCACATCGCCTGGACCACCCCGGCCAGCGCGGTGGCCTATGCCGGGCAGGCCCTGCAGTTGACCGTGCAGCAGGATGCGCAGCTGAGCGCCGGGCAGACCCTGTCGGCGGTGTCCGGCCAGCACACCGCGCTGTTCGCCCAACGCGGGCCGATCAAACTCATCGCCGCCGCCGGCCCGGTGAGCCTGCAGGCACATACCGGCGCGCTGGAACTGCTGGCCGACCAGGCGGTGACCGTCACCGCCACCGACACCCGCATCGACGTGCTGGCGCAGCACAAGATCGTGCTGCAGGCCGGACAGACCCGCATCACCCTGGAAGGCGGCGACATCACCTTCGCCTGCCCGGGGCAGTTCACGGTCAAGGCCAGCATGCATCCGTTCTTGGGTGGGGAGAGCGGCAGTGCCGCCCTGCCGCCTTTGCCTGACAGCTTGAAGAAGCCCGATGGCACTGCACCTTTCTCCGTCTAAGGAATGACATCAATGCTTATCAGCTATCCCATTTTGCCTGCCAACGCAGCCAATCAAAGCGACCAAGCAAAGTTCGATGCGATGGTGGCGCTTACACAACCGACCAGAGGACTCTACCCAATCACAACGGGAAACCGCTGGCACGGCGGCATCCACCTTACACCGGGAACCGAGCCCATACGTGCGATCGCTGATGGCGTCATCGTCGCCTATCGCCTGGCTCCGGCAACCAAAGACTATCCAGGACAGGGCCTTTACGACACCAGTTTCGTGCTGATAAAGCACGATACGCATAGCGGTGAAAACACGCAGGTCGTGTACTACTCGCTATACATGCACCTCGCCCCGAAAGGCTCGCTTACCGACGCTCAGCGGTCACAGATGATGCCGTTCCTGCGAAATGCGGCAACTGGCGAATCGGCCACGCAAGCACCTGCCAATACCCGGGTTTGGCGGAAGGAAGTACTCGGCTTCGGGGGCCAGCTTTACGGCGTACCGACGGTGCACTTCGAAATATTCACCACGGAAGCAGACCTTGCGAGGTTCTGGCGGGACGCCAGCGCTGTCGCTGCAGGTGGACATGGCTCCAATGATGTCTTCGGGGATACCCACTTCATCCTCCCGGCCAATCTCAACTTCGTAGCACGCCATCCGCATGCCGTCGCTCCACACCGCATAGACGTACCCGGGCATAACCAATTCTACGAACTGCCCATTGGCATAGCAGGCCAAAGCACTGAACGCCTACACGTGGTAGTAGAACTAAGCAAAGGACATCGCATTGCTACCACTTATCGCTTGGATGCTCAAGGAAAGCTCGCAGGGCAGATCGGTCTCCCCTTGAGGCAAGATGACTATGAGTACGAAATTTTCCGACTGGCAACGAAACTTTACGCGGATTGCCCAAGTGCAGGATATGAATACCTGCGCTTTGGTCGTATTTTGAGCAGCGACACAACAACGCATACAGAAAACTGGCAATTGATCCGATATGCCGAAAACGCTATCGGCTACATCAACTTGGCTGATCCTGGGAATAACGTCATTGTACTTTCGGACGCGGACTTTCCTGACTCTTGGCAAAAGCTATCCGAAGGCCGGGCAGCGAGCCCTGAGGATGGCATCGCAAACGTAGATGGCTTAACTCAACTTCTTAACTTACCTGCATCGCCATCTGAGCCATCCTTGTCGGCTGCACCAAGCTTTCTGTCACGGGCTAGTGACGCCAGTGTTATTAAGCTGCTGCGGCATTTTATTTGCAAACATCCTAGTGAATGGGATACAAGCGATATCGACACCAGATATGCCGTGCTGAAGCAACCGGGTAAGCCACTTAACGATCCCACTGCTTGGAAGAACTTCAAAGACCACGTTGAAGCGATGGCGTTTTGGCCTCAGACAGGCTTAGCAGACCGGAGCGTCTGGCATTTCCATCCTTTGACTTTCATAAACCACTACATGAAATGTGGGTGGCTTAGCGTTAATGAGTTTGCTAGATGCTTACCAAGACGCAGCCTTTCAGATCGCAACTTAGTCTGGAATACGGCATTGACTAGGGCAACGACACATTCGATTCATTACAACAAATACATACGCAAGTTTTGTGGCAACTCCAGAAAAAGGCTCGCTCACAACCTAGCCCAAAGTTATATCGAAACGGGAATTTTATCCTTAATGGAAGAAGGAGGAGCCGGCAATGGGCATCCGTATACTGCTTTTTTTGGCAGGGGCTACCATCAGTTAACATGGGCTGGCAATTATCGAGGATACGGCGAGTTCAAAAACCTCCCACAGCATACAGGCGCTTACTCTGACAGAAGAATTACCCGAACATCACAGCACCCCCTGGACTCGGGAGGAACACTTATCACATGGTCACCACGCTATGATCCGGCGACAATCTCATCCGACCTCGATCACGCTGGAGAATCCAGTGGATTTTTCTGGGCATCCAAAAGCTTTCGAGGCAAAAAAAATATGAACCGAGTTGCGGACTTGGAATTTAATGAGTCATCAGTAGGGTTCTGTTGCTGGCTTATTAATGGTGGTGGGGCAGGCTATTCTAACCGACAGCAATTTGCTAAGTTTCTCGCCAACATCCTTCTTGACGAACCATTAAAATCTGGCCAAGTTAACTTTACCTACCCCGCATTGTCACCACCAGGGAACCCTGCACTCTGTACCAGCTTCCCCCCTGCGACAGTCCCTTACACAGAAAGGCAGATCATCGATTATGAACCTCAAATTCCTCCTGTGTAGTACAATAATTGGGATCTCCCTACTTGGCTGCGCAGAAGACGCCTCGGCAGAAAGAGATAACCCAGCAGACTGGCCAGGCTCAATCACGGGGAAATGCTATCCTTCACTGAAGGATTATATTTCCTCGGCATTTCCATGGACGAAGGATGGAGATGATGAAAATATACAAGTCACAGAAGTAAGTAAAGCAAAAAATTTAGAAAATTTTTATACGTGGATCATTGACAAAACTCCAGGCACAAACGTGACACGTACTCTTTTCAGGGTTAGCAAGACACAAGCGTGCGCAGTGCTTAATGCACCAATGTCAAGTTCAATCGAATTTAAAATGGCTAACAATAAATTACCTAATGAGGCCATATCCATCGACACTCCGCCTCCCGGAATGCCAATGACTAAAATTATCTACAAACTAGATAGTGACAGTGAAGATTTTCATCCATATCGGTGCGAAACGATCACTCAATCCTCCGGCATCGCTAAAAAAATCGATTGCCTTGAAGCGTTCAAATCAAATTGAAAGCTATTTGAAAGCTGCTACATTAAAATCTGCTTCATTAAGTGTCGGCCACGCTGGTGATCTTCGACCCGCAGGCGCAGGTGCCGGACAGCGGCACGATCCGCTTCCACCGCAGCGACCTGGCCGAGGCCGACGATGCGATCGGCGCCTTCGGCGAGCGCCGCGGCGTCGTGCCCACCGCCAGCACGGTGACCAGCTGGCACAGCGAGCAAGTGCGCGCGGTCGGCGCGCAGGCCCAGGCCCAGGCCGAGGCCGGCGCGCTGCCGCCGCTGGAGGTCTACGTGCAGCCGCGCGCCGGGCGTTTCGCCCAGGAGGCGACCGCGCAGGATCAGGCGCAGGCGCGGCTGGACGCGCTGCGCGTGCCGCACACGCTGCACGCCGGGGCCGGCAGCGCCCGCGTGCTGGCGGCCGGGGCGGCGTTCACCTTGCGCCAGCACGCCCAGCACGACGGCCAGCGTTTCGTTCCGGTGGCGATCGAGCACGTGGCGGTGAACAACCTGGGCCAGGGCATCGTCGCCCTGCTGGACGCGCCGGAGCTGGAGCACGGCAGCTACCGCAACCGCTTCCTGGCGGTGCCGGCGGCCACGCCGCTGCGCGCGCTGCCGCAGGACCGCCCGCGCATGCCCGGGCCGCAGAGCGCGCGCGTGGTCGGCGTGGCCGACGCGGCGCTGAGCCCGAGCCGCGACCACCAGGTGCGGATCCAGTTCCCGTGGCAGCGCGGCGACCAGCCCACCCCAGGCGGGTTGACCGACAGCGCCAGCACCGCGCCCGGCCACGCGCCGGGCGACCAGCGCGCCGGCACCTGGGTGCCGGTGGCCGAGTGGGTGGCCGGCCCGAACTGGGGCAGCCACTTCCTGCCGCGCATCGGCAGCGAAGTGCTGGTGGAGTTCCTGCACGGGGACATCGATCAGCCGCGCATCACCGGCCAGTTGTACAACGGCGAGGTCGCCCCACCCTTCGGCGGCGGCCTGGACGCGCGTGCCAGCCACCCCGGCACGCTTAGCGGCCTGCACACCCAGTCCCACGACGGCAGCGGCACCCAGCAATGGCTGCTGGACGACACCCCCGGCCAGCTGCGCACGCGCCTGCACACCTCGCTGGCCGACACCCGGCTGGAACTGGGCTACCTGGTCCAGCACAGCGACACCGCCCGCGGCGCGCTGCGCGGCCAGGGCTTCGAACTGGCCTCCCAGGGCTGGGGCAACGTGCATGCCGCGCAAGGCCTGCTGCTGTCCAGCAGCGCCCGCGACCAGGGGGCCTCGACCGCATTGGACGCGGCCGAGGCGGTGGCCCAGTTGCACGGCGCCCAACGCACCGCTCAGGCGCTGCACGCCACCCTGACCCAGCAACAGGTGCCCGGCCTGGACGCCCATCCCAGCGTGACCCGGCTGCGCGAGGCCATCGACCCGCAAGCGCAGGGCAAGTACACCGCTGCGGTCGGCGGCCAGGCAGCGACCACGCCGGCCGACGGCGGCCGCGACGGCCAGGCACCGGTGGAACGCTTCGCCCAGGCGCGCCTGCTCGGCGAGTCGCCGGACCACATCGCCTGGACCACCCCGGCCAGCGCGGTGGCCTATGCCGGGCAGGCCCTGCAGTTGACCGTGCAGCAGGATGCGCAGCTGAGCGCCGGGCAGACCCTGTCGGCGGTGTCCGGCCAGCACACCGCGCTGTTCGCCCAACGCGGGCCGATCAAACTCATCGCCGCCGCCGGCCCGGTGAGCCTGCAGGCACATACCGGCGCGCTGGAACTGCTGGCCGACCAGGCGGTGACCGTCACCGCCACCGACACCCGCGCTAGCTGTTGATCGTCAGGGGGCGCGTTGGCAAAGGAAAACTCGCTCATTGCAGTGCCGCAAACGGGGAGCCGTTAGCCGCCGCCTTGAGCATGCATTCGACGCACACAGATTCGGGGAATAGCGGTAGGCCATATCCCAAGTTCACCGGCCCCACAAACGACTTCTTGCTGGCCTGCACGGTGATGGTGCCGGGGCAGGCGACGGTGATGTTGCCGCCTTCGATGGTCACGCTGGCCCCGCCGGCCACCGCCAGGTGGAGGGTCTTGCCCGCCGCCAGTGCCACGTCGGCGTTGGCGCTGATCAGCTTCAGGCCTTCTTTCGACTGCACGCGCACGTCGTCCGACTGCGCCTGCACGTCTAGCGCGCCTTCGCCGCTGACCAGGCTGCTGAGGGTCTGGTTGCTGCGCTTCCCCTCACATCCTCGGCAAGCCACTTGGGATCAACTTCCTCACCTGATCGCCAACGAAATCCTTGCCAGCCTCGACCGCACTGTCCACGGCCGACTCCACGGCATCGCCCACGGCCTGCTTCGCCTTGCCTGGCAGCTGCTTGATCTGCTCCAGCGTCTCGTCGACGGCGTCGATACTGTGCGCAAGCGCGGACTTCTCCGGCACGAAGATGGTCCGCCAACGCAGGAAGCCGAACATGCCATACGACTCGCGTCCATCCTGCTCGGTCGGAATGACGCCACCGTTGCTGCGCCATTGCTTCAGATCCTTCAGATCCTGACCTGCCACGAGCGGCGGCATCGGGCGCACCTCGGGCGTTGGCTGGAAACTGCCAGGATGCTTCTGCGCCTTGCGCACCGCGTCATCGATGACCGGCTGCACGTCGCGGTTCCACTGCTGCCAGGCATTGTCCTGCGCTTCCAGCCTGTTCATCCGCTGGCGATACTGGCGCTTCCACGCCTCCTCGCTGGCGGCACCGAACGGCTTGAACCAGGCACGTGAATCGTGGGAATAGTCGTCATGCAAACGCACGATGCGCCGGTCCAGCGGCGACAAGTCGTTCCAGGCCGGCTTTACCTCGCGCCACTGTGTCATCTTTTCGCCCCACACCAGCGCGACGATGTCGTCGCGCGCGGCGATCGGTGCCAGTGTGCTTCGCAACACGTGGGCGACCGACGCCTCTGACGAATAGGCCGCGTCCTTCTCGTCCTGCTGCAGCGCCGCCCATTCCTGGCGCAGTTCCGCGTTGGTCTGCAGCAGGTCGGTCACGTCCTGCGCCTTGTAGGTCCGCGCGCGCGTGACGAACGGCTGCTGCGCCATGCCGTCCGGCGCCGTGTCGTCCAGGCGCAGGCGCCGCCAGCGCAGATACAGCGCGTAGTGCGCCTGCGTCAGCGCCACGGTGGTGCTCGCCTTGATCGAACCGGTGGCCGCCACATAACCGTTGAAGGCGTCGATCAGGCCCTTGTCCACCTTGAACGCCGCTTTGGTTTCCTTCGACAAGCGCGATGCCGAAAGATTCAACGGCACGCCCGCGGCCATGGCCTCGCGGTACATATGGCACAGCGCGATCTGCGAGAGCTTGGCGCTATCGTCGATGCTGTCGCCGATGAAGGCCTTGCCCTGCTCGCCCGGCTCGTAGCCGCCGCCCACGTCCGAATGCACGCCGGGGTACACCACTTCTTCGCCATTGACGCCAGCGGCCGCATCCAGCGGGAACGAGCCGCGCACCTCGTGCGCCGCGACCAGATGCACGCAGCGGCGCACATACGGGGCGATCCGCAGGTCGTCCTCGCTTGCGTAGCCGCCATGGCCGCTCCACAGGCGCGAGCTGTTCGCCAGGCCCACCGACGCCACCGTATCGAAGATGCCCAGCAGGTCCAGCTGCACCGGGATGCCGCACAGCGTCAGCTCGCCCCCGCCGCCGTCGCAGGCATCCTTGAGCCAGCTGCAGAACACCCGGGCCTCGGCCGCGCCGCGCGAGAAGCCGAACACCGAGACACGGATGCTGCGCAGCTTCGGCTTGGGCTGCGCGCGCTGCCATGTCTGCACGCGTTGCCGCAGTTGTGCGCGGCGTTCGGCCAGCACGGCGCGGCGGCCGCGGTGATTCGGCGGATTCAAGGCCGTGGCGGTCAGGCTCTGGAGCGAGGCCATCATGCTGATCTGCCGCAGCATCTCGGTTTCGTCGCCGGCGATCTTGCGCAGTTCCATCGACGGAATCGTGATGTCCTGGGCCATGCGCCGCACGGTGGCGGGGTCCTTCTGGCCTAGCGCTTCACCAAGGTCGATCCGTTCGAAGTAATAATTGAGATTGTCCAGGAACTTGAGCAACGCCCAGCAGATCCGCGCCTCGCCGCCCCAGCCTGCGGCCAGGCCGGCTTTTTCCTGGATCCCCAATCCCTGATCGCCCACTTCGTCCTTGAACGCGGTGCCCACGCCTGCGGCGTAGCGCCTTACGAATTCTGGCTTTCTTCGGTCGGCCTCGAAAATGTCGTAGAGCCGGGCGACGTTGCTATGCGCCTTCTTCGGCTGGTCTCTCTGAAAATTGTTGTTGGTTCCGTCGAAGAAGAACCCCCAGCGCAAGTCGATGCAGCAACTGTCCTGAGGACGGCCCAGCCCCGCGCTCATCATTTCAGCCTGTTGCGCGCGACTGAGCTGCAACGGATTTTCAGGACACAGTGGAGCGAAGGAAACTTGCATCAGTAATGACCCTCCCTGGGCGGCTTCCCGCTGTCGTACCATTCATCGCAGCCCGGCTGCTTCAAGCAGAATTCGCCAGGATTCTCCAAACCATCCGGCGCGTCCTTGTGCCCAGGTCCGACACCAGACGCATAGACCTTGACCTTGCGGCCTGGCAGGAACGCCACCAGCAAGTAGCCGGAGTAGATCTTCCCGTAACGGGGCACCTCGACTTCCGCCGTCGTCAGCGCATCCTTGTCCTGATCGTAAAGAAGATCGTCCCGCCACTGCACCTTGACCTTGATGCCTGGATGCCACTTGGCGGGCAGACCGATGCTGCCTGCTGTGCTTAATCCAGCGGCGTAAGGAGTGCTATTACCGCCCCACACACCATTGACATAAAAGATGCCGATCGGCACATCGGTATAGTTCAGCCCGAACAGGCTCAGGCCGATCGTGTCGGTTTCCTGGGCCTGTGCCGATGACGGCGCGGACGAATTGCCAGCGCCGCACCCTGCCAGCATCAGCATCAGGCCGCAGATGGACAACGCACGTTTCAATGCTGGCATCACGGTCTCTTTTCCACGTTTGGTTGCATCGCTTCGCTTCATCAGTCATGTCCCTCCCTATGCACGCAGCGGCGCACATCAGGGGCGATCCGCAGGTCGTCCTCGCTTGCGTAGCCGCCATGGCCGCTCCACAGGCGCGAGCTGTTCGCCAGGCCCACCGACGCCACCGTATCGAAGATGCCCAGCAGGTCCAGCTGCACCGGGATGCCGCACAGCGTCAGCTCGCCCCCGCCGCCGTCGCAGGCATCCTTGAGCCAGCTGCAGAACACCCGGGCCTCGGCCGCGCCGCGCGAGAAGCCGAACACCGAGACACGGATGCTGCGCAGCTTCGGCTTGGGCTGCGCGCGCTGCCATGTCTGCACGCGTTGCCGCAGCTGCGCGCGGCGCTCGGCCAGCACGGCGCGGCGGCCGCGGTGATTCGGCAGATTCAAGGCCGTGGCGGTCAGGCTCTGCAGCGAGGCCATCATGCTGATCTGCCGCAGCATCTCGGTTTCGTCGCCGGCGATCTTGCGCAGTTCCATCGACGGAATCGTCATGTCCTGGGCCATGCGCCGCACGGTGGCGGGGTCCTTCTGGCCTAGCGCTTCACCAAGGTCGATCCGTTCGAAGTAATAATTGAGATTGTCCAGGAACTTGAGCAACGCCCAGCAGATCCGCGCCTCGCCGCCCCAGCCTGCGGCCAGGCCGGCTTTTTCCTGGATCCCCAATCCCTGATCGCCCACTTCGTCCTTGAACGCGGTGCCCACGCCTGCGGCGTAGCGCCCTACAAATTCTGGCTTTCTTCGGTCGGCCTCGAAAATGTCGTAGAGCCGGGCGACATTGCTATGCGCCTTCTTCGGCTGGTCTCTGTGAAAATTGTTGTTGGTTCCGTCGAAGAAGAACCCCCAGCGCAAGTCGATGCAGCAACTGTCCTGAGGACGGCCCAGCCCCGCGCTCATCATTTCAGCCTGTTGCGCGCGACTGAGCTGCAACGGATTTTCAGGACACAGTGGAGCGAAGGAAACTTGCATCAGTAATGACCCTCCCTGGGCGGCTTCCCGCTGTCGTACCATTCATCGCAGCCCGGCTGCTTCAAGCAGAATTCGCCAGGATTCTCCAAACCATCCGGCGCGTCCTTGTGCCCAGGTCCGACACCAGACGCATAGACCTTGACCTTGCGGCCTGGCAGGAACGCCACCAGCAAGTAGCCGGAGTAGATCTTCCCGTAACGGGGCACCTCGACTTCCGCCGTCGTCAGCGCATCCTTGTCCTGATCGTAAAGAAGATCGTCCCGCCACTGTACCTTGACCTTGATGCCTGGATGCCATTTGTCTGGTAGACCGATGCTGCCTGCTGTCTTCAGCCCAGCCGCATAAGGCGTCACCGCACCACCCCAAGTGCCGTTCACATAAAAGATGCCGATCGGCACATCGGTATAGTTCAGCCCGAACAGGCTCAGGCCGACCGTGTCGGTTTCCTGGGCCTGTGCCGATGACGGCGCGGACGAATTGCCAGCGCCGCACCCTGCCAGCATCAGCATCAGGCCGCAGATGGCAAGCAGGCGTCTCGGCACCGAGCCGCGCGTTACGTCAGTGACAACGCCACGGTGCGCGATCGCGTCACGCATCCTGCGTCGCCTCGGCAGCGCTGAGCAGCCCTTCGGCTTCCAGGGCCACCAGCACCTGGCGGTATGCGTTTGCAGATATCTGCGGCGTCTCCGCCAGGCCGCCCAGCACGGCGTGGACGCAGCGGTGGATGGCCGACGGCGATCCGCACAGGTGGCCGAACACGTCCTGGCGCTCGCGCAAGTAAGCGATCAGGGTGTCCGGCAGCGCCACCGTCTGCAGGGCCTGTTGCTGATCCGGCGACAGCACGAAGGGCAGCGCGGCGGCCGCATCGGCGCTCTGCTTCGGCAGCGACTGCAAGGCACCGGCGCGGTCCACGTACCGCCACCCGTCGATGGACTCCAGGAACGCTGCGCGCTGCGCCGGGTCGAGTACCTCGAACAACTGCGGCAGGCAGCGGGTGTCGGCATAGCGGACGACGAAGGTCTCGCCGGCCACGGACGCTTCCAGCCGCTGCTGGAGATGCAGCCGCAGCGGCTGCAACGGCAAGCGCGTCTGCAGTAGTGTCAGCATCGGTCGCCCGGCGCAGAGCCGGAACAGCGCGTCCAGCCACGGCCCTGGCGATGCGCCTTGCTCCGGCACCGTGCATAGCCAGGGCGATGCCTGCTCCACGCCATCGCCGGCATACTTGCCACCGTATAGCGGCACGCCCGGCGTGCTGGCGGCGAATCGGCGCCACTCGTCCGCCGGCACGAATGCCCGGTCCAACAGCAAGGCGATGCGGACATCGGACGCAGACGCCTCTGCAAGCAGCGCGTGCGTAGCCGCCTTGGTTTCATCGCTGGCGACATCGATCCAGACTCGGTGCATGCCGATCACCCATTCACCGGGGACAACGCTTGCCCCTTGCCCATGGCCTGCAACAGGCACGGGATGCAGACCGACTTTGCGAACGCGGGCAACGGATACGCCTGCTGCACCGGCCCCACAAACGACTTCTTGCTCGCATGCACGGTGATGGTGCCGGGGCAGGCGACGGTGATGTTGCCGCCTTCGATGGTCACGCTGGCCCCGCCGGCCACCGCAAGGTGGAGGGTCTTGCCCGCCGCCAGGGCCACGTCGGCGTTGGCGCTGATCAGCTTCAGTCCTTCTTTCGACTGCACCCGTACTTCGTCCGACTGCGCCTGCACGTCCAGCGCGCCTTCGCCGCTGACCAGGCTCAGGCTGTGCGCCTGCGTTTGCCCGCCGTCCACCGCCGCGGCCAGCACGCCGATTGCCTGGCCGCTGTGCAGCCGGGCGTCGCCGGCGATGGCCGCTTCGCTGCCCGCGCCGCTGGCCAGCGTCAGCGTCTCGCCCACGCTCCAGCTCAGGCCCTGGCCGGCCACCACGCCGATCCCCGCTGGTGCGGCCAGGCCCAGCAGCGCATCGCCGGTGTGCGGCACCCGGTCGTCGCCCGGGCTGGCGCGGCGCTCGGCCGCCGCGCCCTTGGCGTCGGCGTAGGCCGTGCCCGGCACCGTGGTCTTCACGCTGGTCAGCAGCGCCCGCAGCGGCGCCTGCTCGGCGATCAGCTGGGAGTGGTTCGCCTGGCCCACGCCTTCGTGCGCGGCCAGCTTCACCGTCTGGTGCGTGCCCGCCGCCTGCGAGAACGTCTTGCCCAGCGTCTGCAGCTGGCTCAGCAATGCGCTGGGCTGGGTCGCCTCGCCGGCCGGGCCGCCGCTGCGGCCGTAGCTGCTCAGCCATAGCCCCGAGCTGGCACGCACCGCGCCCCACGCGTCGGTGCGCAGTTCGAAGCCTTCCCCGCGGAAGCTGCCGCGGTAGTTGTCGGCCTGGTGGATCAGGTGCCCCAGGTTCAGTTGCGTGGCTGCCTGGGTGGTCGCAAGTTGCAAGCGCAGTTGCTGGTCGCTGTCGTCGAACACCAGCCGGCTGTGGCCAGCGCCGCCCCATTCCTTGGATTGCACGCCCCACAGCGCGGTGGCGTTGCGGTGGTTGTCCGCGCCGCCGCCGGCGCCGTGCCAGGCCGGGGCATGGCCGCCGGCCAGGTTGCCCTGCGCGCTGGGTCTGCCGTCGCCGGCCTGGGCGTACAGGCCGGTGTCGGCCTCGGCGCTGGTGCCGCCGGGGGTGGCAGGAACGCCGGCTTCGCCCTTGCCGTTGTACAGCGCCCCCAGCACCACCGGACGGTCGATGTCCCCCTCCAGGAAGCCCACCAGCACTTCCTGGCCGATGCGCGGCAGGAACTGGCTGCCCACGCCCGGGCCGGCGTAGCGCTGCGCCACCCGCAGCCACGTGCTGTCCTGCGCGGCCGGGGCCGACGCGGCGTGCTGGAAGTGAAACCTGACCCGAATCCGGCCCAGCGCGTCGGCATGGACCTCCTGGCTGCCGTCGGTGCTGCCATCGGCACCGACCACGATGGCGCTCTGGTAGCCCGGCGCGGTCGGCCGCGGGTGCAGCCGCGCACCCGTGCCGTCGGCCAGGACCGGCCGCCACGGCTGCTGCCGGTCCACCGCCTCGAAGGCGTTGCCGTAGCCCACCGCCTCGGCCTGCGCCCAGGTGCTGCGTGCGGCCACCGCGCTGGCGTCCGGCCACGCCGGCGCGGCCCCCAACTGCGATTGCACCGCCGCGCGCACGTCCACCGGCAAGTTGTTGATACCCGCATGCCACACCCGCGTCAGCAACAGCTGCGCCGGCGGCGCCTGGCCCTGCTGCGGTGCCTGGGTCAGCGTGAACCAGGTGCCGGCGCGCAGCGTGCGCACCGTGCTGCGGCCCTGCCACGGTGACCACTGCGCCTCGTGCGCCTGCGCCATCAACTCCGCAGAGCGGTCTGCTGCCTGCGCGCTGGCGAAGGCGTCCATCCCCACCGGCTCGTACACCTCGCGCAGCGACTGCCTGCCGCCGCCGTGCAACGGCAACTGCGCGCTGCGCGCCTGGCGCGTCTTGAAGTCCTCGCTGAGCACCGTCAGCCGGCCGCTGCCCAGCCGCCGGGTGGCGCCGATCGCCAGCACGCTGTCGGCCGCCTCGGTGGCGTCGCTGCGGTGGTAGCGCAGCCCCCCGCCCTGCGCCGAACTGGGGTCCTGCGGTTGCGCGGCGCTGTCGGCGAACACCACCAGCTGGTGCCCGCCGGGCGACGCGTCCGCCTCCTGCAGCCGCCAGCCCAGGCCTTCCTCGGCCAGCAGCCGCTGCACGAAATCCAGGTCGCTCTCGCGGTACTGCACGCAGTAGCTGCGCGGCCGCGCCTGGGCCAGGAACGCGCTCGTCTCCTCGCTCCACTGCCAGCTTGCCATCGGCGCGTAGTCGGCGAATACCGCTTCCACGATCTGCACCAGCGTGCGTTCCTGGAATACCCGGCTGTGCCGGCCCTGCGACAACCACCACGTCCACGGCACCAGGCCTACCCGGTAGCGCGCCAGCCCGCCATCGCTGCCCAGTACGTACGCGTCGTGGATCAACCCCGTGCGCGGGCTTTCATCGCCATCGGCCAGCCGGGTGTACAGCGTCGCGCGCCGCCCCAGCCACGCCTCCAGCGGCAAGCCCGCCTGCGTGCTCAGCACGTCCACCCACCACTCAAAACCGCCGCTCAGCCGTTCAGACCCGCTCCAGCGCTCCACCACCTGGACATCCCCGCCAGGCAGCTGCAAGCGGTATAGGCGACCGCTGTCAGACAGCAAGGCCCCCTGAAACATCAACGCATTCAGTGCTTCCATCACACTACCTCTGTCCTCGGGCCATCTCGCCCCGGGCAACATCGTTTCCTGCCCCTGGAGGGCGAATTTAACAGACGAGGCGGCGGCGCGCATGCAGGCGCGCATGCAGGCGCGCGGCAGGCCGCGCCGCAGCGGTCGGGCGCCGTCGGTGCCAGTGGCATGCAATCTACTGTGCAGATGGCGCTGTAGGCATCCGGACAGGCCGCAGCGTGCGCCTTGCTCCCCTCAATCGGGAGAAGAACCATGTGTCGGCCACCTCGATCAATCGTGCGCGCTGCTCATCGTCCAGCGCACCGTCGAGCACGATCTCGCGGGTGATCGCCATGCCGGCAGCGCCGCGCTGCGTGTCATGCAGATGCACGTGCACCGCCGTCAGCGGCCATTGCTTGCGCGCGGCCACCAGCGACACCGTGATGGCCGTGCACGCACCCGGTGCGCACAGCACCGGCGATTCGGGATCCGGCCCGGCGTCGGCGCCACCGTTGGCCGGCGGCGTGTGGCCACTCCAGGTGTGCTGCCCATCGTGGATGCTGACCGTGTACGGCCCGTGCCGGTACTGACGCGAACAGGCCGGTCACTCATTGCGCGCTCCCGCCGTCGTGCAAGCGGGCCGGTTCAAAACCGGCCTTCCTGGAAATCGACGAACGCCTGCATCAGTTCCTGCTTGGTGTTCATCACGAACGGGCCATGCCGCATGACCGGTTCGTTGAGCGGGCGACCCGCGACCAGAATCGATTGCGCGCCATCGGCACCGGCACGCAGACGCAAGCGCTCGCCACCACCCAGCACCGCCAGTTGCTGCGCCAGCAACGCGCGTGCTGCATCGCCCTCGCCCACCGTCAGCGCGCCTTCGAAGGCATACGCAAACGCGTTGTGCCCGTTGGGCAGCAGGTCATCCCACTCCACGTTCGGTTCCAACATGATGTCCAGATAGACCGGGCGCGTTGCAGGTTGCACGATCGGCCCCACCACCTCGCCGACCGCACCGGCAATCACCTTCACGGTTACGCCGGGCGCCGGATGCGCCACTGGAATATGGTCCGGTGCGTACTCCTGATACTTGGGATCGGTCATCTTGTCGCGTGCCGGCAGGTTTACCCACAGCTGAAAGCCGCGCATGCGTCCGGATTCCTGCTCGGGCATTTCCGAATGGATCAGGCCGCGGCCGGCAGTCATCCACTGCACGCTGCCCGGGGTCAGCAGGCCTTCGTTGCCGTGGTTGTCCTTGTGGCGCATGCGCCCGTCGAGCATGTAGGTCACCGTCTCGAAGCCGCGGTGCGGGTGGCTGGGGAACCCGGCCAGATAGTCTTCGGCCTTCTCGGTACGGAACTCATCGAGCATCAGAAACGGGTCCAGCTCCGGTAGCTGCTGCGTCCCGATGACGCGGGTCAGCTTCACGCCGGCCCCGTCGGAAGTCGGCATGCCGCGGATCGTGCGCAACACGTGCGCGGCCGTGGTGGTCGTGGTGCTCATCGCTTGTCCCTGTGCTCTGTGGCGAAGCAACAATGATGGGTGCGGGCGGCCCGGCGCCCAACCGCGACCACTGCAACCGATCGTTCCAAACGACGCCGGCGCGGCAGCGTCCCTACCCATCGGTGACCGTAGCACTCTACGACCAACGGTTTACCCACTCGCGCCCGGCTGGCATTGACCGCGACCGGGCGTGGGTGGACCCTTGGGCGAATGGTTCCGGAGGGGCATGCATGAAAGGGGTCTCGAAGCTGGCCTGGGGCGCGTTGGCGCTACTGGCCGCGTTCTGCCTGGGTACCGTC
Source organism: Xanthomonas oryzae pv. oryzae (assembly GCF_004136375.1). Lineage (NCBI taxonomy): Bacteria > Pseudomonadati > Pseudomonadota > Gammaproteobacteria > Lysobacterales > Lysobacteraceae > Xanthomonas > Xanthomonas oryzae. Next base: position 1,596,163 of record NZ_CP031697.1, on the reverse strand, counting down.
GCGCTGCGACGTGGTGAGCACATCAACGCGTTGTGGATCGTGGTGGCGGCGGTATCGATCTACCTGATTGCCTACCGGTTCTACAGCCTGTTCATCGCCGACAAGGTGATGCAGCTGGACATCACCCGCGCCACCCCGGCGGTGGCCAGCAACGACGGCCTGGATTACGTGCCCACCAACAAGCACGTGCTGTTCGGCCACCACTTTGCCGCCATCGCCGGCGCTGGACCCTTGGTCGGCCCGGTGCTCGCCGCGCAGATGGGCTACCTGCCCGGCCTGCTGTGGCTGGTGGTGGGCGTGGTGTTCGCCGGTGCCGTGCAGGACTTCATGGTGCTGTTCCTGTCCAGCCGCCGCAACGGCCGCTCGCTGGGCGATCTGGTGCGCGAGGAAATGGGCCAGGTGCCCGGCACCATCGCCTTGTTCGGCGCCTTCCTGATCATGATCATCATCCTGGCGGTGCTGGCGATGGTGGTGGTCAAGGCGCTGGCCGAAAGCCCCTGGGGCATGTTCACCGTGATCGCCACGATGCCGATCGCGCTGATGATGGGCGTGTACATGCGCTACATCCGCGTCGGCAAGATCGGCGAGATCTCGGTGGTGGGGTTGATCCTGCTGCTGGGCGCGATCTGGCTGGGCGGCAAGGTGGCGGCGGACCCGACCTGGGGCCTGGCTTTCACCTTCACCGCCTCGCAAATCACCTGGATGTTGATCGGCTATGGCTTCGTCGCTTCGGTGCTGCCGGTGTGGCTGCTGCTGGCACCGCGCGATTACCTCTCCACGTTTCTCAAGATCGGCACCATCCTGGCGCTGGCGATCGGCATCCTGGTTGTGAGGCCGGATCTGACAATGCCGGCGCTCACGCAGTTCGCGTCCACCGGCGAGGGCCCGGTGTGGAAGGGCGGCATCTTCCCGTTCCTGTTCATCACCATTGCCTGCGGCGCGGTCTCCGGCTTCCATGCGTTGATCGCCTCCGGCACGACGCCCAAGCTGCTCGCCAACGAAGGCCACATGCGCTACATCGGCTACGGCGGCATGCTGATGGAATCGTTCGTGGCGGTGATGGCGCTGGTAGCCGCGTCGATCATCGAGCCGGGCATCTACTTCGCCATGAACAGCCCCGCCTCGCTGGTGGGCACCGACACGGTCGCAGTGGCCGCCAAGATCAGCGAATGGGGCTTCTCGATCACACCGCAGGTCCTCGAGGCCACGGCGCGCGATATCGGCGAGCACAGCATCCTGGCGCGTGCCGGCGGTGCACCCACGTTGGCCGTCGGCATTGCGCAGATCCTGCACCAGTTGCTGCCAGGCGAAGACACCATGGCGTTCTGGTATCACTTCGCCATCCTGTTCGAAGCGCTGTTCATCCTGACCGCAGTGGACGCCGGCACGCGTGCCGGCCGCTTCATGCTGCAGGACCTGCTGGGCAACTTCATCCCGGCGTTGAAGAAGACCGAATCGTGGGCCGCCAACATCATCGCCACCGCTGGTTGCGTGGCGCTGTGGGGCTATCTGCTCTATACCGGGGTGATCGATCCGTTCGGCGGCATCCAGACGCTATGGCCGTTGTTCGGCATCTCCAACCAGATGCTGGCCGGCATCGCGCTGATGCTGGGCACGGTGGTGCTGTTCAAGATGAAGCGCGACCGCTACGCCTGGGTCACCATCGTGCCGGCGCTGTGGCTGTTGCTGTGCACGACCTACGCGGGGCTGATCAAGATCTTCGACAGCAACCCGGCGCAGGGTTTCCTGGCGCAGGCGCACAAGTTCCAGGCGGCGATCGCCAGCAACACCATCACTGCGCCGGCCAAGACGGTGCCGCAGATGCGGCAGATCGTCACCAACGCCTACGTGAACACCGGGCTGACCGTGCTGTTTCTGTTCGTGGTGGCGTCGATCCTGATCTATTCGATCAAGACGATCATGGCGGCACGCCGCAACCCGCAGCGGACCGACCGCGAAACCCCGTACGTCGCGTTGCAGCCGCACCAGATGGCAGACCTCTAATGGGCACACAACTCGTCCTGGCCAGTCAATATCAGGTGCACCGCCGCATCTGGCGGCGCCTGATCCAGACCGCGCGGCTATGCTGCGGCATTCCGGATTACGACAACTACGTGCGGCATATGCTGGAAAAGCACCCCGACAAGCCGGTGATGGACTACCCCGCCTTCTTCCGCGAACGCCAGGACGCGCGCTATGGCGGCAAGAGTGGGTTTCGGTGTTGTTGATTGGTTGATTGGCAGTGAGTGGTCTGCTGATCAAGAAGTGGAAACGCAACAGGGCACGATGCGAATCGCGCCCTGTTGCGTTGATGTGGATGCAATAGCGCGGTTGTCTTTGTACGAACGGATGATGTGGTTGATCTGGTGCAAAGCGACCGATCTGCGGGTCTGGCTGCAAGGCCCTTGCCCGCCCACCATCGCAGCACACGCGGCAAGTCCGTCCATGCAAGCTCCGTGGCGGCATCCATGCCGCCACGGGTCCCGCGACGGTGAGCGGGAAAGGACCAGCCGGGTTGGTCGGTGTACATGGCGAAAGCAGTGCAGTGCGCGATTCATTCAACGAATTACGTATCAGAGCCGCTAACAAAACGACTGCGCTCACCGCCAGGCGGGCGCGGCCGGTGCTCGGAATCGGCATGGACCCCGCGTATACTGCGGTTCTGAGCGCGCCGTCCGCGCCCACCTGACCGCTGCTCGCGACGTGTTGTTAGCCGCTCTTCGCTCAGTGGATGTCCTGCCTTCGCTGCTAGCTGCTGTAACGACTTACCCAGCGCGCTTTTGCGCCAGCCGCTCGAACAACGCCGGTAAATCACGCATATTGTCGAACACCTCCAGCACACCGATGCGGCGCAAGGTGTCGCCATGCGCCGGTGGAATGTGGCTCGCACCGGTAAACCCAAGTACCTGCATGCCTGCCGCAACGGCCGCAGCCGCACCGGTGGGGCTGTCTTCGATGACCAGACAACGCTCCGGCGCTACTCCGGCTGTGCGTGCCGCCAGCAGATAGACGTCCGGTGCCGGCTTGGGCCGTTCCACCATGTCGGCGCTGAAAATACGGCCCGCCGCACGCGCGGTGAGCCCGACCCGCTCCACCGAGGCAATCACAGTGTGCCGCCGGCTATTGGAGGCCACCGCCAATGGCAGCGGAATTTGCTCCAGCGCCTCGCGCACACCTGCGATCGGCTGCACCTGCGCCTGGATCAAGGCTTCACTGCGCGCCTGAATCTGCGCCAGCAACGTCTCCGGCAACTGCAGCGCAAAGCGCTCTTCCACCCGCCGCAACACCTCACGCGTGGTCTGCCCGAACGTGGTTTCCAGCAGATGTTCCAGCGGCGCGCTCGGTACGAAGGACGCGAGCGCCTCACGCATCACCTGGTCGGCCAATATCTCGCTGTCGACAAGAACGCCATCACAGTCACTGATCAGTAGCTCGTACGCCATTGCACCCATCTGCTCGCAAAGCACCATTATGCCGGCCGGGGTGTGACCGTCGGCTGTGGCCCGCTGCAGGTTGGCACAGCGGGGCCCCTTCGCGTGCCCGCACCGTGCGCGCCACCAACGCAGGCGGCCCCAAGCACGTAGCCAATGTTGTGCCATGCGAGGAACATCCATGCCAAGAAATCTCACCGCAAGCGATTTTTGCAGCTGTTGGCGTCTGCCGAGCTGCGGCGGGACTTGCCCCAGCGTCGCCAGGAATGCGATCAGCAGAAGGAGATTTCGATGCAACCGCGATTCCCCGCCCTGCGCGTTCTTGCGACCTCGTTTTTCGCGGTCTCATGCACCGCCTCGCCCGCTGCCAAGGAGCAAACCACCACCTGATTAGCACGCACTTTCAGCGGTGAACAGGGTGACATCACGCAGGGCCCGCTCGGACCACGGCTTGCTGGCGGCTGCTGCGGCCAGCAAGCTGGGCACCAGCCGGGTCAGATCGAAACGGCGGTTGAACCGCCACATCGTCTCTGCCAAGTAGCGCTGGGCGTATTTGGCGAATTTGAAGGCGTGATAGGCACCGTCCAGCGAACGCTTTAGGTTGGACAACACCACGTTGACCCAGCGTGCGTTCTCTGCCTCGCAGCGACTTCGACCGCTGCCTTCGATCACGGTGTGCGCGTGCTCGGCTTCCAGTGCTCGAAACGCACCGAGTCCATCACTGTAGACATCTGCTCCAGGATGCAGGCGTTGCCCGATCCATTCCGACAGCGCCGCCTTGGTGAAGCCTGGGACCGGATCCATCACCGCGCACAATGGACGACCGTCTTCAGTGGTCTCCACGGCGATCACGAAAGGGCGCTTGTTCTCCGAGCCGCGCCTGGCCTTGCCACCGTTGCGTTCTCCGCCCAGGTAGGCATCGTCCAGTTGCACGATCCCGCCCAACTTGCGGTTCGCCTCGCGTTGGGTCATGGCCTGCATCAGCTTGTGCTTCATTGGCCACGCTGTCGGGTAGCTCACTCCCAGGTGTCGCATCAACTCCAGCGCCGACAGGTTCGTCTTGCTCTGGCCCAGCAGATACATGCCAAGCAGCCAGGTGCGTAGCGGCAGCTTGCTGTTGTCCATCACCGTGCCCGAGCGCAGGCTGGTCTGGCGATAGCAGGCCGTGCACTGCCAGTACGTGGTGCCGTGACGCTGGAATCGACTGTGCGCGGTAGCGGCGCAACGCGGACAAACAAAGCCCTGTGGCCAGCGCGAGATCTCCAACGCCTGCTCGCACTGCTGCGCGTTGCCATAGCGCTTGAGGAACGCCGGCAACGACAGCCCGGCTTGGAACTGCACACGATTCATGGCCATGATCTGGTCTCGGTGGAGCGACGGTCCTACCATCGACCGGTCGGCTCTCACTGGCTGCGACTGTGCTGAAAGATCGTGCTAATCAGGTACGTCCTTGCGGGCAAGCTCTGCGCGACTTCATGTACCGAGATCGGCGCATGTGCGCTATCGCGCATCGGTCGTGTGCGGGGCCGACCGCCCTTAGGGCTGGCTGGCGGCATGGGCGCAGGTTGGTGCGATCCCCACCAGACCTTCGTGTTGCTGCGGACGCCGACCATGTACAGCAGGCCGCGTTCGCTGAGCTGGTCTCGCCAGTGGGTCTCGGTGCCGTAGGCCGCATCGGCTAGCACGACGCCTGCCGCAATCCCTGTCGCCAGCGCGCTGTCGATCTGATCCATGGCCAGCGCTGTCTTGGTCTGAAACACGACCTGATCCGGAACGCCTGCCTTCTTGCGCCGCACAGTGTCCTGAGCCTGAGGTTTCCCCACATTTCTTCCTGCGAGATCAAGCACTTGGTGGGCCATGCGGTGGAAGAAGGTGCGCGCATGGGGCACGCTTCAAGGTGACTAAGCCAGAGAAGAGTGCCAACCATGCGCGCCAGCGAAGTATTGCAGAAGTGCCTGTCTAACTCACTCTCCGGGATGCATGCATTACGCCAACGCGCCTTGCTGCGCGCGGTTGAAGCGCTGGTGCACGGAGGCCGGCTGACACTGATCGACCTTGCACGTGCCTGGCCCGGCGCGACGCGGGTACGTGCGCCCCTCAAGGCATGCGACCGCCTGCTGTGCAATCGCGCGTTGCAGGTCGAGCGATCAGCCATCGAGCGGGACATGGCGCATTGGCTACTGCGCGGCGACCAGCCGGTGATCGTCATCGACTGGAGCGATTTGAAGCCGGACAAGTCGTGGTGTCTGCTGCGCGCAGCCGTGCCGGTCGGTGGACGCACGCTCACCTTGCTGGATATGGTGGTTTCCGGGAAACAGCAGGGATCGCCAGGCGCGGAGAAACGCTTTTTGCAGCAGCTCAGGGCACTGATTCCAGACGATGTGCGTCCGATCCTGGTCACGGATGCCGGATTCCGCACGCCATGGTTTCGCGCGGTGTCGGCGATGGGCTGGGATTGGGTCGGACGTCTGCGCGGACGTACGCAGGTCAAACCGCAAGACGTGCCCGATGATGCAGTGCAATGGATCGATAGCCGTCGCCTGCATGCGCTGGCGTCCAACCGTGCGCGCGAATTGCCGCCGATGCAGGCCAATCGCAGCGATCCGCTCGATTGCCGTCTGGTGCTCTATGCCAAGACACGCCAGGGACGTCAGCAACGCAACCGGCGCTCACCCGCCAAGGTCTCGCGTGCATCATCCAGTTTGAAAGCCGCAGCGCGTGAGCGCGAGCCGTGGTTGATCGTTGCCTCCCCACAGCTACACGCACCCAGCGCAAAGCAATTGGTCAACCTGTACGCACGACGGATGCAGATCGAGCTGGCATTTCGTGATCTGAAGTCGCACCGCTACGGTCAGGCGATGGAAGACAGCCTGACCCGTCGCGGCGAGCGGTTGCAGATCCTGTTGTTGCTCAACACGCTGGCCACCTTCGCCAGTTGGCTGGCAGGACTGGGATGCGAAGCCACCGGTATCGCCCAGTGGCTATCTCCACGCAGCAGCACACGCAAACTCTACTCGACGCTGCGCGTCGGCCGCGAGGCGCTGGTCAGGTGCTGGCCGATGGAACCAGTCTCACGCTGGCTAGAACGCTTGCGCGCGCTGCCCGACGCAGTGCGCGAGCAGATGACATTGGTGCTTTAAAAACGTGGGGATATCTAAGGTCCTGAGCCCACTGCTCGGGAAGATACAGCCGATAGCCCACTGGCAGGCTGCCGTGTTCGTTGGCGATCGACAAACTCACGGCAACCTGGCAATTGTCCGTCTTGCCAAGGCGGCCGCAGTACTGGCGTGCAACACCGACCGAATGCACACCCTTCTTTGAAAATCCCGTGTCGTCCACGATCCAGTGACACGCTGCGCTCTTCCTGCTCAGGGTCGGCAGCACCTGTGGCGCCACCGCCGCCAGCAGCGCTTGATCGCTCCAGTCGGCATCGGCCACCAGATGGTGCATCGATTGATGGGCTGAGCGCACGTTCTGCGGGTGCACCCGCGCGGCCATGGGCTCCACGCTCTTGCGCCCTCCAGGCAGTAGCAACCCCTTCAGGTACCAGTGTGCGGGCTGTTTGCGATCCGCATGGGACAGGGCGGCAGCAACTACTTCCCCGTACTGTTCAAAACGCACTTCCAGTGACCTATTCAACACAGCTCTCCCACGCGGCCTGAAGGTCTTCCAATAGTGGCACAAAGATACGATTATTTGTAACACAGTGGAATTAGAACTCCAGTGCGATCTTGCCGAGGTGTCCATCGGATTTCTGCAGTTCGAAGGCCTTGCCGATCTCCTCCAGCGCATAGCGACGGTCGATCACCGGCCGCAGCGGCAAGCCATCCAGCGCGCGCACGAAATCCTGGTGATGCTCGCGGCTGCCAACGACCAATCCCTGTAGACGTTGCTGGCGCCCCATCATGTCGGCGGTCGGCACCTCTCCAGCCCCACCGGTCAACACGCCGATCAAGGCGATATGTCCTCCCACGCGCGCCGCACGAATTGATTGCGTCAGCGTGCCCGATCCGCCGACCTCGACCACATGGTCAACGCCGCGCCCCTCGGTGATGTCCAGCACCTGCGCCGACATTCGGGATGCTGCCGATAATTGAGGAGGTGCTCGGCTCCGAGCGCGCGCACCTTTTTCAACTTCTCGTCGGATGATGAAGTGGCGATCACACGTGCGCCCATCGCGTTGGCGAATTGCAGCCCAAAGATCGGCACGCCACCGCTACCCAGCACCAGCACGCTGTCGCCGGCCTTGCGTCTGCCATTGACCACCAGCGCGCGCCACGCAGTAACTCCGGCGGTGGTCAACGTCGCGGCCTCGGCGTGGCTATAACCGCGGGATGCGTCGCTGGATGCCTGCGCATCGGCAACGACCGCAGTGCGCGCGTAGCCGTCGACGCCGTCACCTGGGGTGGTGGCGAAACCAGCATGCAACGGCTCACCATCCAGCCACTGCGCAAAGAAGGTGGAAACGACATGATCGCCCACTGCGAACTCCTCGACCTCCGGCCCTACCGCTTCCACGACGCCGGCACCATCTGACATCGGAATACGCCCGTCTGCGGTCGACATCTTCCCGAGCACAACGCCCAGATCATGAAAATTGAGCGAGCTGGCACGCAGACGCACACGGATCTGACCGCGCGCAGGTTGCCCGGGATCGGGCAATGCAACCGACTGTAGCGATGCGATCGCGGCGGGATGGCAAATGACCAATGGCTTGCATGGGGCACCCCTGAGCGTGGTTCAACGCACGGAACATCACGCGCGCCATGACGCGCATGCAGTCGAGCTAGCTTGCCCACTGGTGATGTTTTCCCGCGCAAGCGCAGCGAATACATGGCAACCGCATTGCGTGCCGCAACGCGCGCAAGCGGGCTGTTGCATGTAGCGTGAGGCATCAATCACAGTTCTGTCATTGCGCGTCTCCATTCGCTTAGCCGCGTGTGCAGGCCCGCGTAGGCTGGCACAGCGGTTGCATAGCAATGGTTTCCAGACAGGTAGCCACAGTGACGTCAACAACCAAGCGGCGACGGCAACGTGCACAGCGCATCGCGCTGCATTTCGTGCTGACCGCCTCCTGCATGCTGCTGCTCGGTTCGGAGTACTGGTCCATCCATGAGGAGCGCGCGACTGCGCTGCGCAGCGCCCAGGCGCAGTCATTGAATCTGGCCAACTCCCTGGCGCAACATGCCAGCGACACCCTGTCGATTGCCGACGCGGTGCTATCCGGGCTGGTGTCGCGGGTTGAACACGACAAGCGCTCCAGTGCCGCGCGTTCGGCAATGCATGAGTTTCTGGTAAGCGAAGCGCGCCGCTCGGATCGCCTGCATGGCATTTTCATCTATGCAGCGGATGGCAGTTGGGTGAGCTCGTCTCTCGACAGCACGCCCAGGACACACAACAACGCCGATCGCGCGTATTTCAAATATCATCGCGACCATCGCGACGCCATGTCGCTGGTCGGCCCGCCCGTGCAAAGCCGCTCGGACGGCTCCTGGGTGATCACGTTGAGCCGCCGCGTCAATACCCCCAGCGGCGAGTTCGCCGGCGTGGTGCTGGTCACCCTGCAGTTGAAGTATTTCCAGAACTACTACAGCACCTTCGAAGTCGGCCCGCACGGCACCATCGGCATGACCAACGACGATGGCATCGTGCTAGTGCGCCGGCCCGACAAACAGGGCGTGATCGGCAGCTCGATCGCAGGCACGTCGATCTACGTCACCGTGCGCGCGCGCAAGCACGGCACCGCCACCTATCGCTCACCGATCGACGGCGTGGAGCGCATCTCCGGCTTTGCACCGGCGCGGCCGTATCCGCTGACCGTGCTGACCGGCGTTTCGGTCGACGATGCGTTGGCGAACTGGCGGGAAACGGCGCGTCAGCGCATCGTCGTGGCGGCGCTGGGCTGTGTGCTGCTATTGGGCGTAGGGATCTGGCTGGACCTGCAACTGCGCCGCATGCATCGTAACGAAGCCCAGCTGAGCACCGAAGCCTGGGTGGACGCATTGACCGGCATCGCCAACCGGCGCGCCTTCGACGACCGGCTCTCGCGTGCATTGCAGGACGCAATTCGCCTTGAGGCACCATTGTCGGTGCTGATGATCGATGTCGACCACTTCAAGCTCTACAACGACACCTATGGCCACGTGAACGGCGACGCCTGCCTGCGCGTGATTGCCGGCACGATTGCGGCCTGCTCGCGACGCAGCGAAGATGTGGCCGCGCGCTACGGCGGCGAAGAGTTCGGCATGATCCTGCCGCACACCGATGCCGCTGGCGCGCTACGCTTGGCAGACGCAGTGCGCAATGCAGTTGCCGAGCTCGGTCTGATGCACTTGTCCAGCCCTACCAGCGCGCATGTCACCGTCAGTATCGGCGTAGCGACCTTCGAACCGGGCGAAGCGCCGCTGAGCCCCAACGCCATCGTGCACGACGCCGATTCGGCGCTGTATCGCGCCAAGCAGAAAGGGCGGAATCGGACGTCGGCTTAGGCCTTCAGGCGGTTCGGTGGCTTGCCGCACGATCGCGCTGCCGTTGCGAAGTGGACGTCGCGAGTTTGGGGAACGCCAGGACAGCCCACGCAATGCATACGTTGCACGACGGCTGCTCTAGGCGCTGCAAGCACAGCGCGGGCCATCAAACGACGCACAACGCCCGCGACGCTCTTGTCGCCCCCTGGCGAAAATCGGACGACATGGGCGCGCTATTGCCCATAACGCGGAAGGCCCGCGCAATGCGGGCCTTCCTTGGGTGAGGCAGCGACGAAGCAATCCTCAGAACGGGATATCGTCGTCGGCGAAATCGTCCATCGGCGGTACCGACTGCTGCTGGGCCGGCTGCTGACGCCGCGGCGCATAGTCCTGACCACCGCCACCGTATCCACCACCGCCCTGCCCGCCACCACCGCCCTGCTGCTGGCGCGGGGCTTGCGAGCGCTGCGGGCGCTCGCCGCCCATGCCGCCACCACCGCCTTCCCCACGGCCGCCGAGCATCAGCATCTCATTGGCGACGATGTCGGTGCTGTACTTTTCCACGCCGTCCTGACCGGTGTATTTGTCGTAGCGCAGCTCGCCTTCGACATAGACCTGCGAGCCCTTGCGCAGGTACTCGCCGGCGATTTCGCCCAGCTTTCCGAAAAACACCACGCGGTGCCACTCGGTGCGTTCCTGGTTATTGCCGTCTCGGTCCTTGCGCATGCTGGTGGTGGCCAGGCTCACGCGCGTGATCGCCATGCCGGCCTGGGTGTACTTGGTGTCGGGATCGTTGCCGAGGTTGCCGACGAGGATGACTTTATTGATGCCGCGGGCCATAGGTGCTTCCGAGATGATGCGCTGGCGCCGGGGGCGCGCAACGAGGAATGTCTGTACGGCAATGTTACCGCACCTGCCCGTCGACGGTCCGGGCAGTTTGCCGCGTGGTGCTCCCGGGCAAGCGCCCAGTCAGGGGTCGGAAATCCAGCCCGGACAGGCCTTTGCGGCCTCCGGCAAGGCTGCATGGTGCGGTAAAGGTGAAGAGACCGGTTGTGCCCAGCGGGACGGATCCGGCCCGGGCACCTATAATCGACGCACATCACGAACGCCTGCGCATGACCATCGCCGAAGACCTCCCCACCGTCCTGGGCCTGCCCCAGATCCAGTCCCTCGCCGCGCCCGACATGGCCGCGGTCGATGCGGTGATCCGCCGCCGCCTGGCCTCGGACGTCATGCTGATCAACCAGATCGCCGATCACATCATCTCCGCTGGTGGCAAACGCCTGCGCCCGATGCTGGTGATTCTGGCCGGCCATGCGGCTGGTGGCTCCGGCCCGGAGCACCACCAGTTGGCGGCGATCATCGAATTCATCCACACCTCCACGCTGCTGCACGACGACGTGGTGGACGAATCGGACCTGCGCCGTGGGCGTAGCACCGCCAACGCACTGTGGGGCAATGCGCCCAGCGTGCTGGTCGGCGACTTTCTGTACTCGCGCAGCTTCCAGTTGATGGTGGAACTGGATCGCATGGAAGTCATGCAGATCCTGGCCGACACCACCAACCGCATCGCCGAAGGCGAAGTGCTGCAGCTGCTGCACGTGCATAACCCTGACACCGACGAAGCGGCGTACCTGCGGGTGATCGAGCGCAAGACCGCGGTGCTGTTCGCGGCCGGTACGCGGCTGGGAGCGCTGGCTTCGGGCGCGGATGCGCAGGTGCAGCAGCAACTGTACGACTACGGCATGCAGTTGGGCTTCGCGTTCCAGATCGCTGACGACGTGCTCGATTACGCTGCCGAAGCCGCGGAGCTGGGCAAGAACCTGGGCGACGACTTGGCCGAAGGCAAGGCCACGCTGCCGTTGATCCACGCCATGGCGCATTCGGATGCGACCACCCGCGAACGCCTGCGGCAGATCGTCGAACAGGGCGATGCAGCGGCGATGCCGGACGTGCTGGCAGCCATCCATGCCACCGGCGGGCTGGACTACAGCCGTCAACGTGCTGGCGAATATGCCGCCGCCGCCGAACAGGCGCTGGACACCTTGCCCTACAGCCCCGCGGTGGCAGCGCTACGCGGCCTGGCGCGGTATGCGGTCGAACGCACGCACTGATCCGGCGCGCTTTTGCGCTCCGGACGGAATTGGGGATTCGCAACAGCGGCTAGCTTGCGTGTCGACGAATTCCCGCATTCGATAGCCGAATGATTGGTCAGCGCAAACTCCCAGCAAAAACTCAGGGGTTTGATTCGCTGAAGGACGGGACCACCTCTTGCGAATCCCCAATCCCCAAGCCCGGCTACTTAGCAAACCGCTCGTCGAAGAAATCGCCGAGCATGCGATACGCCCGCTTGGCCGCACGCGGGTTGTACAGGCAGCCCGGCGGGCTGTTGGCGTCGGCCTCGGCAAAGCAATGCACCGCGCCGCTGAAATTGACGAACTGCCAGTCCGCGCCGGCTGCATTCATCTCGGTTTCGAACGCAGCAATATCCGCTTTGCTCACGCTCTTGTCGTCGGCACCGTTGAGCACCAGCAACGGCGTTTTGGCCGAGCCGGCGGCGGCCGGGCTGGGCGTGGCGATGCCGCCATGCAGGCTGACAACACCGGCCAACTGCGCGCCTGCACGCACCAGCTCCAGCACCGTGGTGCCGCCAAAGCAGAAACCCACCGCACCGATGCGCGCTGCGTCCAGCGGTGCCTTGCCAGCCTGCGCCTTGAGCACCTCGACTGCTGTCAACGCGCGTGCGCGCAACTCCGGCGGATCCTTCTTCAGCGCGCCGGCGAACTGCCCGGCTTCGCTGTCGTTGGCAGGGCGCTTGCCTTTGCCGTACACGTCGGCCACCAGCACCACGTACTCGTCGCCGGCCAGTTGCTTGGCCTTGCTCACCGCCGAGTCATTGACGCCGCGCCAATTGGGCACCATCACCAGTCCCGGACGCTTGGCATCGCCGGCATCGTCGTACACCAGCACGCCGCTGTAGGTGTCTTTGCCAACCTTCCATTCCAGAGGCTTGGCCTGCATCGCCGCCGCTGCGGGGAAGGCCAGCGAGGCCAGGAGGCCGATCAACCCAACGCCACGCCATATCGATTGCATGTGCTTGCTCCCAGATGGTGCACCGAGTGTAGGCGCTGTCGCCGTGCGGGAGGGGTCATCATCGCCACTTCTGGCAACTGCGCCGCAATTGGTTGGTCAGCGCATGCCGTACACGTCCGCATCGGCTGCGGGTACCGGCTTCAAGCCAGTCGCATCAATGGCAGCGGCGTTGGAGCCGACGCAGCCAAGCACAAGGTCGCGAGCATTAGCCAGGTGAATGTGGACGGTGCAGAGAAACCAGAGCGAGCGGTACTTGCCGATTCCGAGCACCGACTCCGCACTTCTAGCGATGAGCGCAGTCGGTCTGTTAGTCGGATTAATGCACACCCAACCCGGGAATCGCGCTGATCGCCGCCGGGTCGAACCCCGCCAGCTGGGCAAAGTGCCGACCGCGCGCAACGTAGTCGCTATAGGCGCCGAAGCTGGGCGCCCCCGGCGAGAGCAGCACCACGCCCCCCTGCCCGCCCAACGCATCGCGCGCCAGTTGCATGGCGTGTTCCAGATCGTTTGCGGCATGCAAGCCGAAGCGCCCGGCGTCGGCCAGCGGTGCCAGCAACGCATGGATACGCGGGCCATTGGCAGCCATGGTGACGATTTCCAGCGGCGCCTGCTGCGCCATGTGCCGGGCGAAATCGTGCCAGTCCAGGCCACGGTCGTGCCCGCCGACCAACAAGGCAACGCGACGCTGCGCGAAGCACGCCAATGCGGCCAGCGAGGCATACGGCGTGGTGCTGATCGAGTCGTTGACGTAGCTGATGCCGTCCACGCTGCCGAGCACCTGCAGGCGGTTCGGCAACGGACGAAAGCTCAAGGCTGCCGGCGCCAGTGCTTCAGCATCCAGGCCCAGGGCTTCCAGCGCTGCCAGCACCGCGCACAGGTTGCGGCGATTGTGCACGCCCGGTAGCGGCACGTCAGCGCTATCGAAAATGGCTTGTTCGCCGCGATAGACCACATCGCCACGCAAATGCCAGCCCTCGGGATGGTTGAACCACAGCACCTCGCTGTCGGGCAGCTGCAAACTGGCAAGAAGCGGGTCGGCCGCGTTGAGCAAGACGATCCGCGGCCGGCCTTCGGTCACCAGCGACAGCTTGTCGCGCACATAGCGCGCCTCATCGCCGTGCCAGTCCAGATGCTCGGGAAATAGATTCAACACCACCGCCAGCTCCGGGCGCGCGCCGCTGCGTCCGACATCACCGGTTTGATAGCTGGACAACTCGATCGCCCAATACGCCGGCGGCGGCTGCGGTGCCAGCACTTCCAGCAGGGGCTGGCCGATATTGCCGACCAACGCAGTGCGATGCCCGGCCACGCGCAGCAAGTGCGCCAGCAACGCAGTGGTGGTGCTCTTGCCCTTGGTGCCGGTAACGCAAATGGCGCCAGGCACGCTGCCGTCCGGCTGCGCGTGCTCGGCAAACCACAGCGCGGTGCCGCCAATGAATTGCGTGCCCTGCGCGGCGGCGGCCAGTGCCTCAGCGCGATACGGGCTGATGCCGGGCGACTTCACCACAATCTCGAATCGCCCCAACGCCTGCGCGCTGGCATCGGTTTCCACATGCAAGGCTGCGTCTGCAAGCGATTCGAGTTCGCGCACCTCTTCAGCGTTACAGAACATCGTCAGCGATTGGGTGGGCAGCTGCGCGCGCAGCGCACGATACGCCCCGCGTCCTTCGCGTCCCCAGCCCCACAACGCAACCGCCTTGCCTTCAAACTGCGAAATTCGCACGCACGCGCTCCCACAGCGCTGGCGGAATCCGGTGCTCGCCTTCGATGGCCATCAGTGGCTCGACCTGCAGGTCATTCGGGTCGAGCTGCGGCTGGATGTCGCGAATGAAGCGCTTCACTACTGCGTCTTCCTTCCACTCGGCGCGGCTGGCCAGCACTGCCATCGCCGTGCGCGATTCGCGACCTTCGCCCACGCATTCGAACGGCTTGTGGTCCTGGAACTCCAGCAGCGCATCGTAGCCGCCGGCCTGCGTCGCATCGTCGAGCAGATTGCGCCCGAAGATGTTGACCAGCCGTGTCTTGGGCATGAACGGTGCCAGCGCCAGAAACACGAAATGGCACTTCGGGCACACGCCGCACCAGCGATGCACCGGACGCTCGCCCATGATGTGGAAGTTGCGATTGCAGCTGGAAAAATGCGCGTCGTAGCGATCGGTCTTGGCGAATTGCCGCGCCACCGCCAACTCGGAGAGCGGCCGCAGCAGCGAGTAATAACGCAGATCCGCCGCCACATGCCGCTGCACGTAGTCGCCGAACGCTTGCTCGAATGCCCAGCCCTTGGACCACTGGTGATTGACCTCGCCGGTGCCGGGAATCTGGCTGCCGTAACTGGCCGAGCGTTCGTTGGAGAACACCACCTGGTCCACGCCATTGAGTAGCGCCGCCAGCACCAGAATGGCCGAGTTCACCGCGGTGACCGGGATATGCCCGTTCCAGGCGCCCTGGCGATTGAGCTCGAATAATTCCGGTGCCAGCACGCGGCCGATGTTGAGCACCGGCAAACCGGTGCGCTCTGCGCAGGCGCGGATCAGTTGCGAGCCACCGATCCAGCTGACCGTCTGGTCCACGCCGGCATGGCGCAGGGCCTCGATGCTCACCAGCGAATCCTTGCCGCCACCGATCGCCACCAGCGCATGCACGCGCAGCCCCAATGCCGGCGCAGCGGCAGCCGCCTGCGCAGCGACCGGAAAGCGGATCTTGCCGTGCAGCTGCAAGCCATTGCGGTAGGCAAATTCGCCCAGGCCGTGCAGGTACACGCTTTGCACCAACGCGGCCGTTTCGGCATCGATACTGTAGCTATCGATGGCGATGTTCGGCGGCACCGCCGCCTTGAAATAACTCACGCCTGCAATCAGATGCAGCAGCTGCAGCGCCTGCTGCACGGCGGTGGCGTTCGCGCCGCCCAGCGCGAATGGCGCGCCCGGTACGGCAACGGTCTCGACCAGCTCCGGGCCTTGATCGAAGGCATACACCAGCGTCGCCACGCCGGTCTGTGCGTCGAGTGCACAACGCACGAAACGGAAGGTGGAAATCTGATGTTTGTCGAAAGCGCTCATGGACTACCTGCAGGAACACGCACACGACGCAGATAACGTCGGCACAGGACATATTCAATCATGGAAAACGGCACCGCCGCCCACAGCAGCGGCAGGCAACCGATCACGAACAACAGCAGCATCACCTCAGAGCGAATCATCGCTGCATCGCCGGTGATTGCCAACGCGGCCAGCAGATACAGCAGCAAGGCCGGCAGATAGCCAAGCGCACTCAACACCACCGCGCGCAAGGCCATGCCGCCGGCACGCTGCGCTGGTGCGCGCTCGGCGCGCCGACGCTGCCATAACGCCGCGCTCCACGCGCCGATGCCGGCAGCGACCAACGCGGGCAGTCCCCACTTCAGGCTGTCGGTCCATCGCGTCGGTTGCCCGGCGATATCGATGGCGGTGGAAAACACCATCGCCACGCCACCGGCAAGCGTGCTGAGTACAACGAACTCAGCCAGCGGGCGCATCGATCACCTCTTCGCGCGGTAATTCGCGCTGATTGTAGGTACTGGCCATCGAGTAGCCGTAGGCGCCTGTGTCGGCCACCAGCACCACATCGCCCGGCATGGTGGCCGCGGGCAGGCGGCGACGCTTGCCGAATACATCCGACGATTCGCAGATCGGTCCGACGACATCGAACGTGCTATCGGCGGGCGCATCCAGCTGGCTGAGGTTTTCGATGTCGTGCCAGGCATCGTACAACGCTGGGCGAATCAAGGTGTTCATGCCCGCATCCAGGCCCACGCGCTGCACGCCGTCCTTTTCGATCACCTGGGTGACGCTGGCCAGCAATACGCCGGCTTCGGCCACCAGATAGCGGCCCGGCTCGATCGCCAGGCGGTAGCCAGGATGCACGGCCTTGACCTCGGCCAGGCCCTTGGCCCACACATCGAGATCGAACGGCTCGTCTTCGGCGCTGTACGGAATCGGCAAGCCGCCACCGATGTCGATGGTCTCCACCGTGCCGATGCGGCGCGCGAACCCGGCCAGTTCGTCGTACATCATCCGCCAATGCTCGCCGGTCTCCACACCGCTGCCCAGGTGCGCATGCACGCCGGTGATGGTGACTTCGAGCGTGCGCGCCACGTCGACAAATTCATCCACGCGCGTGGACGACAACCCGAACTTGGAGGCCTTGCCCCCGGTGTTGACCTTCTCGTGATGGCCGTCGCCGTGCCCCAGATCGATGCGCAGCCAGATATTGCGGCCACGGAAGACCTCCGGCCAGTTGCGCAGCGCTTCGACGTTATCCACGGTGACGGTCACGCCCAGCGCGAAGGCCGCTGCGTATTCGGCCTTGGGCGCAAAGCTCGGCGTGAACAGCACGCGCCGCGGCGACAGTTCGGGCAACGCCTGAAACACACGGCGCACTTCGCCATGCGAGACGCATTCCAGCCCGAAGCCGGCCTGTTCCAGCGCCATTAAAATGGCCGGATGCGCGTTGGCTTTGATCGCGTAGTAGCGTTGATCCACCGCGGCGATCTGCGCCAGCGCATGCGCACGCGCACGCACGGTGGGCAAATGGTACGCGTAGCGCGGCGTGCCGGCCTTGGACAGCGACAGCAGATGCGCGCGCTCGGCGTGCCACCACGGCGTGGGGCGCAGACGCACCGAGCCGGTGATCTCGCGCCAGCGCGGGCCGAACACGTCGCCCTCGCTGACCGGCATCGCACCGCTGTCGATCAGTTCCGCGTGCAGGATCGGCAGCAAGCCGTCGGCATCGGATTCGTCGATGACGAAGGTCAGGTTCAAGTCGTTGGACGACTGCGAAATCATGTGCACGCGTTCTTTCCCGAACGTGGCCCACACGTCGGAGAGCTTGTGCAGCAGCGAGCGCATGCCGCGCCCGACCAGGGTGATGGCCGCGCACGGAACGATGATCTTGACCTTGCAGATCTGCGACAGATCGGCCGACAACGCCGCCAGCACATCGGTGTTGACCAGGTTTTCCGAAGGATCCAGCGACACAGTGACGTTGGTCTCGGCCGAACCGATCAAGTCCACCGACAGCCCATGCTTTTTGAACAGCGTGAACACGTCGGCCAGGAAGCCCACCTGTTGCCACATGCCGATGCCTTCCATCGACACCAGCACGATGCCGTTGCGGCGGCTGATCGCCTTGACGCCCAGCACCGGCTCGGCATTGCCATCGATGCTGGTGCCCGGCAGATCGGGGCGCTCGGTGTCCAGAATCGCCATCGGCACGCCGGAATCGCGGCACGGTTTGATCGAACGCGGATGCAGCACCTTGGCGCCGGTGGTGGCGATTTCCTGTGCTTCGTAATAGTCCAGCCGGGTCAGCAGGCGCGCATCCGGTACCTCTTTCGGGTTGGCGCTGAACATGCCGGGCACGTCGGTCCAGATTTCCACCCGGCTGGCGCCGAGCAGCGCGCCGAAGTACGCCGCCGAAGTGTCCGAACCGCCACGGCCCAGAATCGCGGTGCCGCCATCGGCGTGCCGCGCAATGAAGCCCTGGGTGATCAACAGACGCGTGGGCTGGGCGGCGAAACGCGCACGCCAATCTGCATCGGACTGCCATTGGCACGACACCGACAGCCGCTTGGACCATTCGCTCTGATTGGGCTGCGGCGGCAGCGCCGACAACCACTGGCGCGCGTCCAGCCAGCCCATGTCCAGGCCGCTGGCATGCAGATACGCCGCACCAATGGTGGACGATAGCAACTCGCCCTGCCCAAACACCTCGGCCTGCCATTCCAGCGTGCGCGTTGCGGCGCGCGCGTCGCTCAGCAATGCATGCAGTGCGGCCAGCCGCTCGCCCAGCACCGCGTCGGCGTCCAGTTCGAGCTCGGCCAGAAACTCACGATGGCGTTGGTCCAGTGCCGCCACGCGCTGTGCGCTGTCGGCAGCGCCATCGGCAATGGCGGTGAGCGCGTTGGTCACGCCCGACAATGCGGACACCACCACCAGCACGCGGCCGCCGGTTTCGCTGGCCCGTTTGCTCGCCAGTTTTCCAATCGTGTCCCAGCGATGACGACGCGACACCGAAGTGCCGCCGAACTTGAGGACGATCCAACGATCGGTAGAGTGGGGAGCTGACATTGAGATAGATGTTTAGGATGGGGGGAAGATGCCCGGTATACCGAGCTTAACTTCCGATTCTACTGCCAATGCCGCTCGCATGACCCCGCGTGCGATCACAGCGCGCGGGTCGCCGCCTCCACTGCCGCATCGGTTTGCGCTGCAACCATCGGTGCAGCCTCTTTCGACGGGATGTACCCGCCATCAGTAAGCAGCGTTACCTGCCACTGGATGTGTTCGCCGGCCAGGCCGGCAGCGGCAATCCGCTGGGCGTGATCTTCAATGCAGCGACATTGTCGTCCGAGCAAATGCAGCAGATTGCCGCGTGGCTGAATCTGTCGGAGACGATCTTTTTCCTGCCGGTCAGCGTGCCCGATGCGGATGACCACATCCGCATCTTCACGCCGCGCGCCGCGCTACCGTTTGCCGGGCACCCCAGCGTGGGAGCGGCCTGGGCAGCGGTGACTCACGGCCTGATCGCCCACACACCCAACGGCCAGCTGCGCCAGCAATGCGCGGCCGGCATGCTGCCGGTGGAAGTGTTCGACCGGCACGGCGCCTTGCTGGTGCGGCTGCGCGCGCCGCGCGCACGCGCCATCGACACGGACGACAGCTGCGCCGAGGCGCTGCGTGTTGCCTGCGCTGGCCTGCGCGTGAGCGCGCAGCCGGCCGCGCTCTGGAACAACGGCCCGAACTGGTGATTGCTGGAGTTGGCCGAGATACGGGCGGTGCGGCAGGCAGCCCCGGACCTTGCCGCCCTTGCGCGCCTGACCCAGGCTAGAGCGCCGCCTGTGGGCTGGCCTGGCCATTTACGCACCCATGCACGATGGTCACGCAGACCTGGTCGTGCACGCCTTCTGCCCCGGCGACGGCATTCCGGAAGACCCGGTGACCGGCAGCGCCAATGCCTGTATTGCCACACGCCTGCGTGGCAAAGGCCGCTTGCCCGGGTCGGCGCGCGCTATGTCGCCAGTCAGGGCCGCGAGGTCGGCCGCGATGGTCGCGTCCATATGGAGGTGGACGAGCATGGCGAAGTTTGGATCGGCGGAACGACGCTGCAGGTGATCGACGGCCGCATCGATTGTTAAGCTAATGTTCCATTCATGTGGATCGACGCCCATGACAACTCGCCGCTTCCTGCAATTGGATGTCTTTTCCGCCCGCCCCGGCAGCGGCAATCCATTGGCCGTGGTGCTGGATGCCCAGGGTCTGGACGATGCGGCGATGCAGTCCATCGCACGCTGGACCAAACTGCCGGAAACCACCTTCGTGTTCCCCGCCGAAAGCGCGCACAGTAGCTACCGGTTGCGCATGTTTTCGCCGCAAAAAGAGGTACCGTTTGCCGGCCACCCCAGCGTGGGCACGGCACATGCCGCGCTTGAAGCCGGCTTGGCTGCACCGATAGATGGCGTGCTGGTGCAGGACGGCATCGCCGGTCAGTTGCCGCTGCGTGTGGAACAGCGCAACGGCCACCGCAGCATCGCAATCCGCACGCCGCGCGCGCGCGTTGCCCAGCAGGTGCACGCCGACGACCCGCGCCTGCGCAATGCGCTGCACAGCTGGCCGTTAGGCACGTTGCCGCCTGCGCTGATGGACGGTGGCCGCACATGGTGGGTGGTGGAGCTGGCCAGCGAGGCCGCGTTGCGCAGCCTGCAGCCGGACTGGGACGCGATCGCTGCATTGGCCGAATCCACCGGCAGCATGGGCGTCTTTGCCTATGCCCGCGCCGCCGCTCCGGGCGCCTACGATCTGGCGGTGCGCGCGTTCGTCGGCAACGGCCGGCGCTTCGAAGACGCGGCATCCGGCGCGGCCAATGCAGTGCTCGCCGCATGGCTGGACAGTCGTCACGCGTTACCCGGCACCGACTCCCGCTATGTGGTGAGCCAGGGACGCGAAATTGGCTTCGACGCCCTGCTGGAACTGCATATCGATGCCGATGGCGACGTTTGGTCGGGTGGCCAGATCCAGACAGTGATTCGCGGCACGCTGGATTGGGCGTAGCGGGTCACAAGATTGCCGCGCCGGATTCAACGCGCGGGATGCAACGCAGAACCGCGCCGTGCCAGCCAGGGCTGCTAGATGGCAGGCCACGGCCGCTACGCCAATGGTCGAACGCGTGCGATGCAGCACAATGCATCGCGTCGATCACATCCTAATCGTCACGACAGCGCGCTACTGCAGTCCGCAACCATTGCGCCAAAAAACAAGAACGCTGCGGTTGCCCGCAGCGTTCTTGTTCGACCCGATGCCGCAAGTAGCTAGCGACACCACGTGCGCCAGGCATTGATTAGTCAGGGCGTACGTCGACGCGCACACGGATACGGTCGCCCGGGTTGTAGTCGCTATGCGTGTGATACATGCGGCCAGCGTATTCGTAGGTGACGTCGTAGCCATCCACGCGGTCGCGTTCGCGGCGATAGGACACCGGCTCACAGACCCTGACGTTGCCCTGGTAGGTACGGTTGTTCGCCTCATAGATCGAACGTCCCGCTGCGACACCCGCCATGGTGCCCACGGCGGTACCCACCAAACGACCATTGCCGCCGCCGACCCGGCTGCCGAGTACGGCGCCCGCGATACCGCCGATGACGCTGGCAACACCGCGATTGGACACATCGGACTGGCTGTAGCCGCCGTCGCGGTAGTAGCCGTCATTGCTGGTGTAGTAACCGTTGGAGGGACGGTCGTAGCAACGTTCGCTGGTGCGTTCGTTGTACGAATCGGCAACGATGATCGGATCCACGCGCACGACGCGCGCATACTCGTAACGACCATCCTCGTAGCCGCTGCGGCCGTAATTGCTGTAGCCGCCATCATAGCGCTGTGCCGTGGCATCACCCGCCACGACCAGACCCATCACCAGAGCACCAAGCACGAGAGTTTTCATTGCGGCAGCTTCATAGGGAGGACACGCTGCCGATGCTCGACTTGTCCCAGTGAAACCGCCCTGAACCAAACCGGCCTCGAAGAGCCCTATTCAGGTTTCCGCCAGCTGCACGCGCCGGGCACCTGTGCCGACGCGCCGCAGCGGTGGTGCTCTCAGCTGGAAAACTCGGTTTCCAGACTGATCGGCACGGCGCTCAGCGCCTTGGACACCGGGCAATTTTTCTTGGCGGTATCGGCCAACTCACGGAACGTGGCTTCGTCGATGCCCGGCACGACGGCCTTGAGCTTGAGACGGATCTGCGACAACTGCGGGCCGCCTTCCATCGACAAATCCACATCGGCGCGCGTATCCAGCGAGGTCGGCGGAAAACCGGCTTCGGTCAGCTGCGCAGACAACGCCATGGTGAAACAGCCGGCATGCGCGGCGGCGATGAGTTCTTCCGGATTGGTGCCCTTCTCGTCGCCGAAGCGGCTGCTGAAAGCATAACGGGTGTTGTCCATCACGCCGCTCTGCGGTGTGCTGAGCTGGCCCTTGCCGGTCTTGAGGTCGCCTTCCCAGTGAGCGGTGGCGTGACGTGAAATACCCATTGCGATCTCCTGCGCTGAAAGGAGCGGTCACGATAGGTGAGTAGCTGTTAGCTGGTGGTGCGGGAATCGGGAATCGGGAATCGGGAATCGGGAATCGCAAGAGCAGATCGCAGGACACGTTAGCCAGCGAGTGACTGTTTGTCTGCACTCATGAAGTTGCACATCGAACGCCACCGCGCAACGGCGCGCGTTCGGCAAAAAACTGCTGCTGCTTCGCAATCAACCATTCACAGATCAATGCGACCGCGCGTTGGTTGCGCGGTCGCATTGCAGCTATTGGGGCGGCGAATAAAACTAGTGCGCAGCCGTTTTCAGAGCGGCTAACACGACATAGCGGGCAGTCGTCAGGTAGGTGCCGACGACGCGGAGAAGCCGCAGTGTACGAGTGGCACATGCCGATTCCAGCACCGGCCGCGCCCGCCTGGCGGTGAGCGCAGTTGTTGTTAGTTGCGCTTAGCCCAGCAGCGTTTCCAGTACCGCCATGCGCACGGCGACGCCGTTGGCGACCTGCCGCAGCACGCAGGATTGCGCGCCGTCGGCCACTTCATCAGTGATTTCCACGCCGCGGTTGATCGGGCCCGGATGCAGCACCGCAGCGTCATGGCCGGCGCGCGCAAGACGCTCGCGGGTCAGGCCGTATTCGGTGTGATATTGCTCCAGCGACGGCACCAAGCCTTCTTCCATACGCTCGCGCTGCAGGCGCAGCATCATCAACGCGTCGGCGCCTTCGAGCATGGCATCGAAATCCTGACCGACTACGCAGCCCTCCAGTATGCCGTCGTCAGGTAGCAGGCTGGCCGGGCCGCAGACGCGGATTTCGCCAGCGCCCAGCGTGCGCAGGGCATGCAGGTCCGAGCGCGCCACCCGTGAGTGCTTGACGTCGCCGACGATGACGACCTTGAGCTTGGAAAAATCGGTTCCCTTGGCCTGGCGCAGGGTGAGCATGTCGAGCAGGCCCTGGGTAGGATGAGCGCTGCGTCCGTCGCCGGCATTGATCAACGCGGTGCCCTCGCCTGCTGCGGCGGCCAGCGCTTTCACCGCGCCGTCGTCGGGGTGACGCACCACAAAGCCGCGCACACCCATCGCTTCGAGATTCTTCAGCGTGTCGCGCGCGGTTTCGCCCTTGCGGGTGGATGAGGTGGAGGCATCGAAATTGAGCACGTCCGCACCCAGTCGCTGCGCCGCCAGATGGAAGGAACTGCGCGTGCGCGTGGAGGGTTCGAAGAACAGCGTGCACACCGCGGTGCCCGCCAGCACGCTGCGCTTGCCCACGCGCCCCACCGCCGCATCGCGGATCTGGCCGGCGCGGTCGAGCAATTGCAGCAGCGTGGTACGCGGCACTCCTTCCAGGGTGAGAAGGTGGCGCAGGCGTCCGTCCGAATCGAGTTGCATGGTGGTCATCGCAGGTCGGGAGTCAAGGAAGAAGGGTGGCTTGGTCGGGCGCGGCCAACCAGCGTTCGACGATCACCGCAGCGGCCATGGCATCGAGCGCTTCGGCATCGCGGCGGCGCTTGCGCCCATCGGCGCGCTCGCGCGCGAAACGCTGCGCGGCCTCAACCGAGCTGGAGCGCTCATCGATCAATACGACCGGCAGCGCATAGCGCTCGCGCAGCTGGCGGGCGAACGCATGCGCGCGCTTGCGTGCGGGCTGGTGTTTGTCGTCCAGCGTCAGCGGGTCGCCGACCACCAGGCCGTCGGGGCGCCATTCCTTGTGCACGCGGTCTAGCGCGTCCCAGTCGGGGCCGCTGGCATGCACATTGATGACGGCCACTGCACGCGCGCCAGCGCCGAGTGCGGTGCCGACAGCGACACCAATGCGGCGCGACCCCACGTCGAAGCCCAGCACGGTGCCATCGGGGAGGATCGCGCCCGCCTCAGGCATGCCCGGAATAATCCGTGAGCCGGAACAGGTCGACACCGATACGCCCGGCAGCGGTCTGCCAGCGATCTTCCAGCGCGGTGGCGAATAGCACATTGGCATCGGAGGGCGCGGTGAGCCAGCTGTTTTCGCCCAGTTCGAATTCCAACTGGCCTGCGCCCCAACCAGCGCAACCCAGCGCTACCAGCACATTGCGCGGACCGTTGCCGGCCGCCATGGCCTCAAGAATGTCGCGCGAGGTGGTCAGGAACACGCCCTGCCCCACTTCCAGGCTGGAATCCCATTCGCGCGCATCGTCATGGATGACAAAGCCACGCTCCGGATGCACCGGCCCGCCGCTGAGCACGATCTGCTCGCGCAACGGCTCGTCGTCGGTGTCGATGCCCATCTGCGACAGCACTTCGCCCAAGGTGTATTCGGAGGGTCGGTTGACCAGCACGCCCATGGCGCCGTTCTCGTCGTGCTGACAAATCAGCGCGACGCTGCGCGAAAAGGTGGGATCGGACAGCGCCGGAAGCGCAATCAGCAGTTGGTTGGCCAGAGGCGTGGGCAAAACAGACATGGCCGCATTCTAGCCGTTCGCTCTGCCGCGCGCAGAAACAATCCCATACGTGACGTGTCACGCCATGGAACGACGATGCCGCCGACATCAGGAACCACGTCACTGCCTCTCGATGCGCCACTGCCCCGCAAGACCCGCGCCTTCATCGTGCTGGTCGCGCTGTTGCAGGGCGGCCCGCTGTCTCTGGCGGCCTTGGGCCAGCAACATGGCATGTGGCCCTTTACCGAGCTGGGCGCGCGAATCTGCTGGTACACGCTGGTCATGACGATTCCCGGCGTCGCGCTGCTGCGCGCGCAGGATCTGCGGGATTGGCCACTGTTTCAGCACGTGGCCGCGAGTACGCTGGTGTTCACGGCCTTGGGCAGTTGGGCTGCATGGACGGCCACAGGCGCGCCGGCCCTGAATCTGATACCGGTTCTCTGGTCGTTCGGTTTTACCGTATCACTCGGATGGTTCGTCGCCCTGCCGTGGCTACAGCATCGGCAACTGCGTGGCCATTGGCGCGCAGGCTACCGCGACCTGTTCGAACATGCCTGGCAGAACGCACTGGCGCTGCTGTGCGTGTGCGTGTGCTGGATGGTGCCGGGGCTGTGGGTCAGCCTGTTCGCGCTGGTCAAGATTCAGGCCTTTCGTGATCTGTTCCGCGAACAGACCAGAATATGGAGTTTCTGCCTTTCGACAACGGTCGGCGCGGCTATCAGGCCGTGTAGTCGCTGCGCCCCCCCCGCCTTTACCGGCAGCACCACGCGCAAGCAGCAGCTGGAACAGCGACTGGCACGTTCCAGTCGCTGGAACAGGTCTGAACCCACAGAAGATCAAACGAACCGACAGATGACCGACCTGCCCCAGATCCGCCAGCATGTGACCGTGGCTGCCGGCCAGGCAGCGCCGCCGGCGGACTGGTGGCAGTGCCTGGTGAGGTCCCAGATGCTCGCGGGCTCTTGCACGCAGGGCAACAGCAACTGTGTGGCAAGCAGCAACGACCTTGATGGCGACGGCCAGCTCGACGTAACTGCTGTGCAGTCTCAACAGCGAATACGCCCTCGCCTGCGTGCTGCAGACACGCAACCCAGATGGGTGGTACCCGACCGGCACGGCGGATCTCTATCCCTCGACAGCGAGGCCAAGAGCGAAGTGAGCCAGGCGCTGCGCAACGGCCAGATCCAGACGCGGCACAACCACTGGCCAGAGTTGGCGCTGCCGGGAGACCGACGCATCCACATCAGGCCCAGCGAAGAAGGTCTCCGGCCGGAAACTCGCCCATGAGCGGCTACTGCGCCATCGCCCCGGGCAATCCGGTTCACGGCCACTATCACGATCACGAATATGGCTTTCCGCAGCGCGACGAACGCGAACTGTTCGAGCGACTGGTGCTGGAAATCAACCAGGCTGGACTGAGCTGGGAAACCATCCTGCGCAAGCGCATCCATTTCCAGCAGGCCTACGACGGCTTCGACGTGGACACCGTTGCAGCGTACGGCGACGCCGAGATCGCCAGACTGATGGGCGATGCCGGCATCATCCGCAATCGTCTCAAGGTGTTGGCGGCCATCCACAACGCGCAGGTCATCCAGCGCTTGCGCGCCACGCACGGCAGCTTCGCGCAGTGGTTGGACGCACACCATCCGCTCGATAAACCGGCCTGGGTCAAGCTGTTCAAGAAGACCTTCCGTTTCACCGGCGGCGAAATCACCGGCGAGTTCCTGATGAGCCTAGGCTACCTGCCCGGCGCACATCATGCCGACTGCCCGGTATTTTCCCGCATTCAGGCACTGGCGCCGCCGTGGCTGCAGGCGCACAAGCCGGCGACAACGCGCACGGTCCAGCGCGGCTAGACACCTCTTGCACGCCATGCGCGAAATGCTTGCGACATGGCGATTCGTATTGGCATTTCCGGCTGGCGTGATGCGCGCTAGCGCGGCACGTTTTATCCGGCCGGCCTGGCCCAGCGGCGCGAGCTCGAATACACCGCAGGCTGTTTTCCCAGCGTGGAGATCAATGGCACGTTTTATTCGCTACGAAACGCCGGACGACTTCGTCTTCTCGGTCAAGGGCACGCGCTTCATCATTCATATGAAGCGCGTGCGCGATTGCGAGCAGGCGCTAGCAAACGCGGCGGCGAATCGGACGAGGCGGCACGCGAGCGCGCCTCGCGCGATGTTTACTGCTACTTCGACAACGACACGAAGGCGCATGCACCATTCGATGCGCGCAGTACGAGTGGTACATGAGGATTCCGAGCACCGGCCGCGCCCGCCTGGCGGTGAGCGCAGTCGTTTTGTTAGCCGCTCTTTAGAAGAGCGAACAAACCGACTGCGCCCATCAGGCGCACGCGAGCAATGCTCGCAGCGGCATGCACCACTCGCATGCTCGGGTTCGTGCGCGCCATCCACGCCCACTTGGTGACTGCTCGCTCCGTGGTGTTAGCCGCTACCACGCCAGCGATCGTCGGCAGGCATTACAGACCCATGTAACGATGCGGGCGGTGATTGAACATCAACACCAGACTCAGCATCAACGCGCCGATGGCCGAATACAGCACCTTGCCCGGCGTCAGCACGAAAAAAACGACCGCCATCAGCATCGCGTCGAAGCTCATCTGCACCTTGCCGGCGCTCCAGCCGCGCTCGCGCTGCAGATAGACCGCCAGGATGCCGATGCCGCCCAGGCTGCCACGGTGGCGGATGAAAAACAGAATGCCCAGCCCCGCCAGCACGCCACCGACGATCGCCGAAAACAGCGTCTCGACATGCGCGTACTCGGCCCAGCTCGGCAGCAGGTCGGTAAGCGCCCCGCAGGCAGCCACCGCCACAAAGGTTTTCAAGGTGAATCCCCAACCCATGCGGCGCACGCTCAGCCAGTAGAACGGCAGATTGACCAGCACGAACACCAGGCCAAAATTCCAGTGCAGCGCGTAGTGCAGCAGAAAGGCCACGCCCGCCATGCCGCCGATCATCAACCCGCCCTTGGCAAAGATGGCCAGACCCAGCGATGCGACCAGGGTCGCCAGCACCATGCCTTGCACATCCTCTGCAACCGAATGATGGAACGCGTGGTCGTCGGCGGCAGTACCAGCCGAATCCGGTGGCGGCGTTAACGGGCCGCATGTCACCACGGCGCCGTCGTCGGGCAACGGCGCTTGCTCCGGACGGAGATCGGAATCGAGAAGGCTCACGGATGGGGAACTGCAGTGGGGTGCGGATATTAGACACTATCGGCTGGTGCGATTACATCTGAA
The DNA here is from genome assembly GCF_004136375.1 of Xanthomonas oryzae pv. oryzae. Taxonomy (NCBI): domain Bacteria; kingdom Pseudomonadati; phylum Pseudomonadota; class Gammaproteobacteria; order Lysobacterales; family Lysobacteraceae; genus Xanthomonas; species Xanthomonas oryzae. The sequence continues at coordinate 1,567,933 of NZ_CP031697.1, read as the reverse complement.
ACCGCAACGCGCCGATGCGCAGCCCAGCCGGGCTTCAGTCGGCGGCCGCGCTGCGTCATCTCCACTACGCAGCCAGCATCCGCTCGATGGCACCGGCAGACCCGCCCTCGAGCGGGCCGAATTGGTTTCTTTGCATGGGCGCGCCCCTGCGTGCCTGCCGACGCGCTTATCGAACTTCGGAAATCTCCACACCATCCATGCCCTGCGACAAGGTCTTGGCATCGCCCCCCTGCGAGAGCTTGATGCGCAAGCGCACTTCGTTCTGCGAGTCGGCGTAGCGCAATGCGTCTTCGTAGCTGATTTCGCCAGCCTGGTAGAGCTCGAACAGGCTCTGGTCGAAGGTGCGCATGCCCAAGTTGGTGGACTCCTTCATGATCTCCTTGAGCTTGTGGATTTCGCCGTCGCGGATGTAGTCCTGCACCAGCGGCGTGCCCAACATGATTTCCATCGCCACGCGACGGCTGCGGCCATCCGGCGTCGGAATCAGCTGCTGCGCCACCACGCCCTTGAGATTGAGCGACAGGTCCATCAGCAGCTGATTGCGGCGGTCTTTGGGGAAGAAGTTGATGATGCGGTCCATCGCCTGATTGGCGTTGTTGGCGTGCAGCGTGCACAGCACCAGGTGGCCGGTTTCGGCGAAGGCGATCGCGTGGTCCATGCCCTCGCGGGTACGCACCTCGCCGATCATGATCACGTCCGGCGCCTGGCGCAGGGTGTTCTTCAGCGCGTTTTCCCAGCTGTCGGTATCGATGCCGACCTCGCGCTGGGTGATGATGCAGCCCTCGTGCTTGTGCACGAATTCGATCGGGTCTTCGATGGTGATGATGTGGCCGGTGGAATTCTGGTTGCGGTAGCCGATCATCGCCGCCAGCGAGGTCGACTTACCGGCACCGGTGGCGCCGACGAAGATGACGATGCCGCGCTTGGTCATCGCCAGCGTCTTGATCACCGGAGACAGGCTCAGCTCGTCCACGGTGGGGATGCGCGTTTCGATCCGGCGCAGCACCATACCGACCTGATTACGCTGGTAGAAACAGCTCACACGAAAACGCCCCACCCCTGAAACGCCGATGGCGAAGTTGCACTCGTGGGTCTTTTCGAATTCCTCGCGCTGCGAGGGAGTCATCACGTTCAACACCAGATCGCGGCTCTGCTGCGCAGTTAGCGGCGTCTGGGTAATCGGGCTGATCTTGCCATTCACCTTGATCGCCGGCGGCATCCCCGAGGTGATGAACAGGTCCGACGCCTTCTGATGCGCCATCAGCTTGAGGAAGGAGGTGAAGTCGATGGTGCTCATGACGTGCTCCTCTGGAGCAGGGATTCGGGAGTGGAGATTCGGGATGCGCAAGAGCGGGGTCCGGACCGGGACATCGCCATTGCGAATCCCCCATTCCGAATCCCCAATCCCGGCTATTCGAATATCCGCTTGTCCTTGGCGTACTCGCGCGCCTGGTTGCGCGTGATCAGGCTGCGCTTGACCAGGTCCTGCAGGTGCTGGTCGAGCGTCTGCATGCCGTATTGCTGGCCGGTCTGGATCGAGGAATACATCTGCGCCACCTTGTCCTCGCGGATCAGGTTGCGGATGGCCGGGGTGCCGACCATGATTTCCCATGCTGCGGTACGCCCGCCGCCGACTTTCTTCAGCAGCGCCTGCGAAATCACTGCGCGCAGCGATTCGGACAGCATCGAGCGCACCATCGGCTTTTCGCCGGCCGGGAACACGTCGATGATGCGGTCGATGGTCTTGGCCGCCGAGCTGGTGTGCAGGGTGCCGAACACCAGGTGGCCGGTTTCCGCGGCGGTCAGCGCCAGGCGGATGGTTTCCAGGTCGCGCAATTCGCCGACCAGGATGATGTCCGGGTCTTCGCGCAACGCCGAGCGCAGCGCCTCGTTGAAGCCGTGCGTGTCGCGGCGCACCTCGCGCTGATTGATCAGGCACTTCTGCGAGGTGTGCACGAATTCGATCGGGTCCTCGACGGTGAGGATGTGGCCGTATTCGTTCTTGTTGATGTAGTCGATCATGCCGGCCAGCGTGGTCGACTTGCCCGAACCAGTCGGGCCGGTCACCAGGATCAAGCCCTGCGGCTGGTCGATCAGCTGGCGGAAGATCGGCGGGCAGCCCAGGTCTTCCAGCGTCAGCACTTCGGAGGGAATGGTACGGAACACCGCACCGGCGCCGCGGTTCTGGTTGAACGCATTGACGCGGAAACGCGCCAGCGACAAAATTTCGAACGAGAAGTCGACTTCGAGGAATTCCTCGTAATCGCGCCGCTGCTTGTCCGACATGATGTCGTACACCAGCGCATGCACCTGCTTATGGTCCAGCGCCGGAATATTGATGCGGCGGACATCGCCATCGACACGGATCATCGGCGGCAGCCCTGCAGACAGGTGCAGGTCCGATGCCTTGTTCTTGACAGAAAACGCCAATAGTTCAGCGATATCCATGCGCTGCTTTTCCCCTAGGCTGCGATTGGAAGGTACTCCCCAGCCGTCAGTATAGCGTTCTGGCTGCTGGCGGGAAGCGGCCTGGACCCGTTTTGGGCCGGCGGCGTCGGGCCTGGCTGAAACGGTTGCTTTGCGCCCGCCACGGGCGTAGCGCTCGACAAGGCGTGACGGTCCGCGTTACCGCGCGTCCGCGTGGAATCGCGGACCCGGTCAGGATGGGGCTTTCCGCCAGCCGCGCGTCCAGCATGACGTACATATCAGCCCGGGGCCGGCGCGTCAGTGCAGGCACCCGGCCCGCTGTCAACTAGAAGGAAGCGTCGGCGGGCGGCACTATAGCGCTCCCATCCTTCTCCGGAATGCCACGTGCCGGCTTCGTCGCTGCAGCAGATTCTCGATGCCATCCACGCCGCCGCCACCCTGCATGCGCGTACCGACGTACGGCTACTGGCGGCATCAAAAACCAAGCCAGCCGAGGCTGTTGCCGCGCTGGCCGCGCAGGGCCAGCGCGCCTTCGGCGAGAACTACGTGCAGGAGGCCGACGCCAAGATTGCCCAATTGCGTGCGCTGGGGCTGGAATGGCATTTGATCGGCCACCTGCAATCCAATAAGGCCGAATTGGCCAGCCAGTGCTTCGATTGGGTGCAGACGGTCGACCGCGCCAAATTGATTCCGCTGCTGGCACGTCACCGCCCGGACGATTGCGCGCCGTTGAATGTGCTGATCCAGGTCAATATCGACGACGAGGACAGCAAGCACGGGTGCGCGCCAGAGGCGATCGACAGTCTGGCCGCGGCAATCGCACTGCAGCCGCGCTTGCAGCTCCGCGGACTGATGGCGATCCCGGCTCCGTTTCCCGACCAGGCACGGCGTGGCGCCGCGTTTACGCGGATGCAGGTGCTGTTCGAGCAACTCAAAACCCGTTACCGGCAGGTGGACACCCTGTCGATGGGCATGAGCTCGGATTTCGCCGAAGCGATCGCGGCCGGCGCCACCATGGTGCGGATGGGCACGGCCTTGTTCGGCGCGCGCGGCCAGGCTCCGGCTGCCTCCGCCTGATCGCGTTGTGCCCCCACATCAATCACTTGTTAAAGGTGCTGCAATGACCACGCCTGTCGCGTCCACGCCTTCTTCCTCGTCTTCGGACGTTGCGCGCATCGCTTTCGTCGGCGGCGGCAACATGGCGCGCAGTCTGATTGCCGGGCTGATCCGGCAAGGGATGCCCGCCGCCAGCATTCGCGTGGCCGAACCGGTGGCTGAGCTGCGCGACGCACTGGCGCGCGACTTCGGCGTGCAGGTCGTTGAAGATGCGCGCACCGCAGTCGACGCTGCAGCGACCTGGGTCTTGGCGGTCAAGCCGCAGGTCTTGCCAACAGTCTGTGCGCAGCTGGCCGAGCTAGCCCAGGCACAACAACCGCTACTGGTTTCCATCGCTGCCGGCATCACCGCCACGCAGTTGCAGCGCTGGTCGGGCGGCGATATCGCCGTAGTGCGCGCCATGCCCAACACGCCTGCCCTGCTCGGTGCGGGCGTCACCGGGCTGTATGCCAACGCACGCGTCTCGGACCCGCAACGCCAGCAGGCAACCCGACTGCTGGACAGTGCCGGCGTCACCGTCTGGATCGACGACGAGGCGCAGATGGATGCAGTCACCGCGGTCTCCGGCAGCGGACCGGCATACGTGTTTTTGCTGGCCGAAGCGATGGAAGCTGCCGCGCAAGCGCAGGGCCTTCCCGCCGAAACCGCGCGCACCCTGGTGCTGCAAACGCTGCTCGGCGCCGCACGCATGCTGACCGAATCGGGCGAAGCACCGGATGTCCTGCGTCGCCGTGTGACCTCGCCCAACGGCACCACCCACGCCGCCATCGAGACATTCCAGGCCGGCGGCTTCGAAGCGCTTACCGCCAACGCAATTGCCGCCGCGACCGAACGTGGCCGCAGCTTGTCGGCTGCCAATGATTAATTCCACTGTGTTACAAATAATCGTACCTTTGTGCCACTATTGGAAGACCTTCAGGCCGCGCGGGAGAGCTGTGTTGAATAGGACACTGGAAGTGCGTTTTGAACAGTACGGGGAAGTAGTTGCTGCCGCCCTGTCCCATGCGGATCGCAAACAGCCCGCACACTGGTACCTGAAGGGGTTGCTACTGCCTGGAGGGCGCAAGAGCGTGGAGCCCATGGCCGCGCGGGTGCACCCGCAGAACGTGCGCTCAGCCCATCAATCGATGCACCATCTGGTGGCCGATGCCGACTGGAGCGATCAAGCGCTGCTGGCGGCGGTGGCGGCACAGGTGCTGCCGACCCTGAGCAGGAAGAGCGCAGCGTGTCACTGAATCGTGGACGACACGGGATTTTCAAAGAAGGGGGTGCATTCGGTCGGTGTTGCACGCCAGTACTGCGGCCGCCTTGGCAAGACGGACAATTGCCAGGTTGCCGTGAGTTTGTCGATCGCCAACGAACACGGCAGCCTGCCAGTGGGCTATCGGCTGTATCTTCCCGAGCAGTGGGCTCGGGATACTGTGCGGCGCAAGAAGGCAGGCGTTCCGGATCAGGTCGTGTTTCAGACCAAGACAGCGCTGGCCATGGATCAGATCGACAGCGCGCTGGCGACAGGGATTGCGGCAGGCGTCGTGCTAGCCGATGCGGCCTACGGCACCGAGACCCACTGGCGAGACCAGCTCAGCGAACGCGGCCTGCTGTACATGGTTGGCGTCCGCAGCAACACGAAGGTCTGGTGGGGATCGCACCAACCTGCGCCCATGCCGCCAGCCAGCCCTAAGGGCGGTCGGCCCCGCACACGACCGATGCGCGATAGCGCACATGCGCCGATCTCGGTACATGAAGTCGCGCAGCGCTTGCCCGCAAGGACGTATCGGCAGGTCAGCTGGCGCCAGGGCAGCGACGCAACGCTCAGTTCGCGGTTCGCGGCGGTGCGGGTTCGTGCCGCACACAATCGCCAGGCACATGACGAGCAGTGGCTGCTGATCGAGTGGCCGCCGGGAGAGTCCGAGCCCCGCCACTACTGGTTCTCGACGCGACCAAAGCAAACGCCGGTCAAGACACTGGTTGCCACGGCACAAGGCCGATGGCGGATTGAACGCGATTATCAGGAGCTGAAGTCGGAGTTGGGCCTGCATCACTATGAAGGGCGCAACTGGCGTGGTTTTCACCATCACGCCAGTCTGTGCATCGCCGCATACGGGTTCTTGATGCGCGAGCGCCTGCGCAGTAAAAAAAACTCCGTCGCATTCAAGATGCCTGCAGTATCCAAAAGTGTCCGCCCGCGCGGGTCTGGCCCCAATGCAACGTCACCATCCCAACTCGATTGCCACGCTGGCCTTCGGACTGGCTAGGCTGATCGCCAGAAGCCTCCCACACTGCCCGTGTTGCGGGGGTCTCACCGTACCAACGGATTCGGATTTAGTAACGCAGTAGAATTAATTGAGACGCCGCAAAACCTGCGCGCGTCCCAACGCACACCGCTCGGGACAGCGAACACTCCAAGACGGCAACGATACGACTACCTGACCATACCGTAGCGCCAGCGCCCTTGGCCAACACAAGCTCGATACGGAGCAAGAGCGAGTAACGGCGCATGGCGCCGGAAAACCCTACATTTCTGGCGATGGAGCGCGCGCCCGCGGTTGTCATCGATGTCATTCACATCTAGGGCGCATGTTGCCGTCACACGCACTGCTAAACAGCTGCCCGCGTCGGCTGCTTGCACCGCCACCACGCATGCGCGTTCTGGTCTTTCCTCGCGCAAACGATCTGCTGCTGTGCGTCAGACACGTAGCGAAGGCGCGCACTGCGCTCGCAGAACGATGCGTTTTGTAGGCTTTTTGTGCCGCTGGTGAACGAATCCCGGTCGAAAGACGCTTTTTTCTTGTTGTTTCATCGTTTGCCTATTGGCGGCGCGCAGCAGTTGCCCTACATTTCGCGTTGCCGACTGGGTCGGCAGACCCAACACCACCAACGAATACGGAACACATCACTCATGGCAAAAACCGCCGCTAAGAAGGCTGCCCCCAAGAAGGCAGTGAAAAAGGTCGCCGCGACCAAGACCGCAAAGCCGGCCAAGGCAGCTGCTGCCAAGTCTGCTGCGCCCAAGCCGATCAAGGAAGCACTGAGCAAGACCGGCCTGGTCGCGCACATTGCCGAAAGCACCCAGCTGGCTCCGAAGGACGTGCGCGCCGTGCTGGCGTCGCTGGAAGCCACGGCACACGCCTCGCTGAGCAAGAAGGGCGTCGGCACTTTCACCATCCCGGGCATGCTCAAGCTGACCACCGTGCACGTGCCGGCGAAGCCGAAGCGCAAGGGCATCAACCCGTTCACCAAGGAAGAGCAGATCTTTGCCGCCAAGCCTGCGACGTCCAAGATCAAGTCCCGCATGATGAAAAGGTTGAAGGACGCGGCGCTCTAATCGAGCACGCATCCGGTGTCACGAAGACGGCCTGCGGGCCGTCTTTTTTTTCGGTCGCGCAGCCATGTGCAGCACATACCGCTCATCGACACTGCCCTACCCTGCATGCTGGTTCGCCCTCTGCAGGTGCCTGTGACCGATCCGCCGAACACCCCGCCATCGTCGCCATACGCGTCCGCCACACGCAGCCCCGCTCGCCGCGTGCGCAGTGTCGTGGTCTGGATTGCGCTGCTGTGCGCTCTGGCGGTGGCCGCGCGCTGGGCCTGGCATCTGCCGATCGCCCATCAACTCCCTACCAGTTGGGAGCTGTCGCAGATGCCGCCGCCTGCGCAATTGCATCTCCACGTGGAAGGTGTGCGTGCACGGCAGATTGCCGACACCTTTGGTGCACCGCGTGGCCGCGACCGTACGCATGCCGGCGTGGATATCTTCGCACCACGTGGCACGGCGGTGGTGGCTGCAACGCGCGGCGTGGTCAGCGCCATCCGCGACCAGGGCCTGGGCGGAAAACAGGTCTGGCTCCTAGGTCCAGCGATGGAGCGGCATTACTACGCGCAGCTGGACGATTGGGCTGCCGGCCTTGCGGTAGGCGATGTGGTCGAGCCCGGCACACCGCTCGGCATGGTCGGCACCACCGGCAACGCGCGCGGCACGCCGCCGCACCTGCACTATGGTGTCTATGGACGCAACGGTGTGTACGATCCGCTGCCGCTCCTGCGCAAACCCGCACCACAGCCGGAAAATTGAATACGCTGGAACACTGCGTCATGACCCGCACTATCGAGGCTGTTGCGTCCTGCGCCTATGGTGAACACAGTCCAGAACGACGCGGCCCATATGTCCCGCAAACGCTATCGCATCACGGTCACGCCCATCGAAAACAACGGCCGCCCCTGTGACGACCGCTGCACCATCGAATTCGAACAACGCTCGCGCGCCGATTGGATGCGGTTGCTCGAAGAGTTGCACCTGCGCCGCGACCTGAGCAGCGACGAATGCGCGGCACTCACCGTCGGATCGCAATTGCTGGAGGACCTGGCGGCCCGCCCACGCGTGCAACCCAGCGATACACTGGACGCGCTGCGTCCCAAACTGCAGTTGCTGTTGGAACGCCTGCAACGCGTGCAACCTGCCACCGGCGCCTGAAGACCGCATCGCCACACGTAACCGCTACACTGCGCGCATCGGGGAAGGGGACGTGCCATGCGCTGGATGGGAATGATCGTTGTCGCAGCCGCGCTCTCTGGTTGCAGCTGTCATCGCAGCGCGGATCCGCAGGCAAACGACGCGTCGACGACACAAGCTGCGAGCGCATCGCACCTGGTCAACACAGGCAATGCCGGCGACGCACCCGCACCATCAGCCCATGCCGCCGATCCCAGCGACGCCATCGCGCTGGCCAACTACGCCCAAGCAAGCGCCACCGTCCAACGCTATCTCGGCGCATTGCCCGGAGCGGCGCGCGCAGACGCCGATGCATTGTGGGCCGGCGGCCACCCTTCCCCGGTACCTGACGACGCTGCCTTACGTGCCATCGGCAATATCCAGTCGATGCGCATCGACAACGACCCGCCCATTGCGCTGGATGAGGCGCATCCGCCACAGCGCATCGAAGTGCCGTTGCAATTGACGGTGCGTACCACCACCGGCACGCAGCGCCTGGTTGGCGCATACCGGCTGCAACCCCGCGCCGGTAGCGATAGCTGGGAAATTTATTCGGCCACGCTACAACCGGTGCTGCGCTAACCCGTGGTTCACCGACGCCGACTAATGTGATGTCACCTGTTGCCGGAGTCACCCGATGAAACTGCGTTCGCTTGCCGGATCCATGCTCGCCCTTGCCTTGGCAATGCCCATCACCAGCGCGTGGGCCGCGCCGCAGATCCAGGGAAAACAGATCAGCGTGCAGGCCAGCGATCTGCAGCAATATCTGGGTGGCCGCTTCCCGCAGACGCACGACACGCTTGGCGGCCTGCTGGCGATGACGGTCAGCAATCCGGCGCTGTCATTGCCACCAGGCGATCGCCTGAAGATGGCATTCGATCTTGCCGTCGCAACCGCGGGCGGCGCTCCCGCCCCGGTTGGCAACGTGACCCTGACCAGCGCACTGCGCTACGACGTGGCCAAGCAAGGCTTTTATCTCGACCAACCGAGCATTGACGACTTTCGTCCCGCTCATGCTGGTGCAAGGCTCGACCAGAGCACACGCCAGCTGCTCAATACCTGGCTAGCCGACTACGCGCGCAAGGAACCGATCTACCGGATCGATCCGGCGATTGCGTCCGTGATGGGTGCAGTACAGGTGGAATCGGTCGGCATCCAGAACGGGCGCGTTGCAGTCAACTTCAACCAGAACATCGAGCAGATGGTGCCGGCCGCTGCGCTGTCTGGGAAGTAAGCTCGCCTCGTTTCTCACATTGATACTCGGCGATGGCGGCGGGCTCGACAAAGCCGATGCTGCAGATCGAAAAAAGCCCGGCGCAGCAGCACCAGGCCTTTTTGCGTCAACCCCGTGCTAGCGACCGATGCAAGCGCATGCGGACAAGGCTTTTGCCACGGCGGCGGCAAATGCAGGAATGTCATCGGGCATACGGCTGGTGATCAGCTGACCGTCGACCACCACTTCGGCATCCTGCCAGCGCGCGCCGGCATTGATCAGATCTGTTTTCACCGACGGCCATGAGCTGACATCGCGGTCGCGGAGCAAGTCGCTTTCAAGCAGCAAACACGGCCCATGGCAGATCGCGGCCACTGGCTTTTTTGCCGCAGCAAATGCGCGACTGAAAGCAAGGGCCTGTTTGTCCGTCCGCAGCGTGTCGGGATTGAGCACATCGACAGGCAACACTGACGCGTTATAGGCCTCAGCTATAGAGCAGCCAACAAAACTACTGCGCAGCTGTCAGGTGGGCGCGGCCGGTGCTGGGAATCGGCATGTACCACGCGTCCACTGCGGTTCTGAGCGCGCCGTCCGCGCCCGCCTGACAACTGCTCGCTCCGTATTGTTAGCCGCTCTTAGTCTGGCCCAGCTGCTGGTCAACGGCGACCGAATCGCACCAGTCGGTGTGATTCCAGACGCGCATCTTGGCGCTATCGCAGTGAGCAATCACCTCGACCTTGGCGCTGCAGGATTGCAGCAAGCGCTTCGGCTCGGTCAGTTCGGATTGCGTGAAGCCGTCGGTAGCCAGCACGGCGACGGTCTTGCCGGAGAGCGAACAAGACATGTGGGGCTCCTCGTAAAAGGAGACCAAAACCCCGGCAAGCGCGCTGTTGCGCACCCATGAAACGATGTGTGCGTGGCGTCAGTGGGTAACGCCCTCCTGCACGCTCAGCGCTTGGGCTGCAGCATCGTTCCGGTGCAATTCTTCGAGCCGCAACGGCATTCCCAGATCTTCTTCAGGCGCGGCGTATGGCGCTCGGCGAGCGTGATGCCGTAGTTATAGGTGAGCTCTTCGCCGGGCTTGATGTCGCGCTTGGCCTCGATGAAGATCTTGTCCTTGCGGCGGTCGTCGCCCTCGGCCTCTTCAATCACCGCTTCGCAATTGGGATCGCAGCTGTGGTTGATCCAGCGCGCGACATTGCCTTCGTAGTTGGCATCCAGCACGTAATCGTCGCTGAGCGTAAATAGAAAGGTATGCCCGCTCTCTACGTCGCCGGTGTCGTCGGCGTCCACTTCGGCATGCGTGCGCAGGCGACCCTTGTACTGAATGATGCGCTCGCCCTTGCGGAGCGGGGCGAGGGCGAACATGCCATTGCCGTGGATACGTGACTTGCGGGCGGCAACTTTGCGCGACATGTAAGGGTCCAGTGATGGGGCCGCTCATTGTGACCGCAGTGCGCTGATGCGCCAAGCACAAGCACCCCACCTGCCGCAACGGATCACGCTTGCCGGCGGCTGAACCACGCCATTGGCCCTGCCCGGCCGGAAAGAGTACAATTTCGGTCCGCTTTCGGATTCGCCGCCCCCATGTTGCGCGTCACCAAACTCACCGATTACGCCACCGTTGTGCTGACCGTCCTGGCGGCACGCTGCGATCAGGTGCTCAGCGCAAGCGAGTTGGCCGAACAGGCCGGCCTGGAAGCGCCGACCGTCAGCAAGATTCTCAAGCCGCTGTCGCAAGCGGGCCTGGTCGAAGGCTTACGCGGCGTGCACGGCGGTTACCGGCTTGCGCGCGCGGCCAGCGACATCACCTTGGTGGAGATCGTCGAAGCGATGGAAGGCCCATTGGCGATCACCGAATGCAGCCATAACCATAGCCAGTGCGGCATCGCACACACATGCGGCGTGCGTTCCAATTGGCGCTTGATCAACGACGTGGTCGGCGATGCCTTGCGTCGCGTCACGCTCGCGCAGATGTTGCAGCCCCTCTCCCACCCTGGCGACACCCGTCAGCGTTCCATCGCCGCACGCGTCGCGACCACCTGAACCGTAGGCAGCCCAATGGCCACCGAACTTGCTCCTCCGCAGAACGCCGAGATCCTCGAACGGCTGGGTCGACGTTACGACGCAGGCTTCATTACCGAGATCGAATCCGACTCGCTCCCACCCGGCCTGGACGAAGACGTCATCCGTGCGTTGTCGGCCAAGAAAGACGAGCCGCAATGGATGACCGACTGGCGGCTTGAGGCTTATCGCCATTGGCTGAAGATGCCGATGCCGGAGTGGGCGAAGCTGCAGATCTCGCCGATCGACTTCCAGGCGCTGAGCTATTACTCCGCGCCCAAGGGCCCGAAGTACGCATCGCTGGACGAGGTGCCCAAGGAATTGCTGGACACCTACGACAAGCTGGGCGTGCCGCTGCACGAACGTGCCAAGCTGGCTGGCGTGGCCGTGGATGCGGTGTTCGATTCGGTCTCGGTCGGCACTACGTTTCGCAACGAGCTGGCCGAAAAGGGCGTGATCTTCTGTTCGATGTCCGAGGCCATCAAAGAGCACCCGGAGATCGTCAAGCAGTATCTGGGCAGCGTGGTGCCGGTGGGCGACAACTATTTCGCCGCGCTCAACTCGGCAGTGTTCTCCGACGGCAGTTTCGTGTTCATTCCCAAGGGCGTGCGTTGCCCAATGGAATTGAGCACCTACTTCCGCATCAATGCCGGCCACACCGGCCAGTTCGAGCGCACCTTGATCGTGTGCGAAGACAAGGCCTACGTGTCGTATCTGGAAGGCTGCACCGCGCCGATGCGCGATGAAAATCAGCTGCATGCGGCGGTGGTCGAGCTGGTGACGTTGGACGATGCCGAAATCAAGTACTCCACCGTGCAGAACTGGTACCCCGGCGATGAGGAAGGCCGCGGTGGCATCTACAACTTCGTCACCAAGCGTGCCGAATGCCGTGGCGCGCGCAGCAAGGTGACCTGGACCCAGGTCGAAACCGGTTCTGCGATCACCTGGAAGTACCCGTCGTGCGTGCTGATTGGCGACGACTCGGTGGGCGAGTTCCATTCGGTTGCGCTGACCCACCATCGTCAGCAGGCCGATACCGGCACCAAGATGATCCACATCGGCAAGCGCAGCAAGAGCAAGATCGTCAGCAAGGGCATCAGTGCCGGGCGTGGTCAGAACACCTATCGCGGCCTGGTCAAGGTGGACCGCAATGCCGATGGCGCGCGCAACTACACCCAGTGCGATTCGCTGTTGATCGGCAAGCAGTGCGGCGCGCATACCTTCCCCTATATCGAGGTGAAGAATCCGGGCGCCACCGTCGAGCACGAGGCCACCACCTCCAAGATCAGCGACGACCAGCTGTTCTATTGCCGCGCGCGCGGCATCAGCCAGGAAGATGCGGTGTCGTTGATCGTCGACGGCTTCTGCAAGCAGGTCTTCCGCGAACTGCCGATGGAGTTCGCTGTGGAAGCCAAGAAGCTGCTGGAAGTCTCGCTGGAAGGCAGCGTCGGCTGACGCGCCGACCCTTCTGCCTCCGGGAGAAGGTGACGCGCAGCGGCGGATGAGGGGCGCCAGGAGCATCCTCGGAGATTGGCCATGACAAACGCGTCGCCACGCGCCAGCCAGGGCAAATCGTCAAAGAGCTGCGGATGCTCACTTCAATGGCGCGTGGCGACGCGTTCATTCGTCACTGAGACCTTCAAGTTGCTTGCGGCGCCCCTCACACCAACCCCTCGCCCAGTCGGAGAGGGGCTCAATCACTGGATACGACTATGCTCACAATCAACAACCTCCACGCCAGCATCGCCGGCAAAGACATCCTCAAAGGCCTGTCGCTGGACATCCAGGCGGGCCAGGTGCACGCCATCATGGGGCCCAACGGCGCGGGTAAATCCACGCTGGGCAATGTGCTGGCCGGCCGCGACGGCTATGAGGTCAGCGCAGGCACCGTACAGTTCGAAGGCAAGAATCTGCTCGACCTGACGCCAGAAGAACGTGCCGCCGCCGGCCTGTTTCTGGCCTTCCAGTACCCGGTGGAAATCCCCGGCGTCAACAACACCTACTTCCTGCGTTCCGCGCTCAATGCGCAACGCAAGGCGCGTGGCGAAGACAAGCTGGATTCGATGCAGTTCCTCAAGCTGGTGCGCCAAAAGCTGGCCGTGCTGCATTTGAAGGATGAGTTGCTGCATCGCGGCGTCAACGAAGGGTTCTCCGGCGGCGAAAAGAAGCGCAACGAAATCTTCCAGCTGGCCGTGCTCGAGCCCAAGCTCGCCATCCTGGACGAGACCGATTCCGGCCTGGATATCGATGCGCTCAAGAGCGTGGCTGACGGCGTCAACGCGCTGCGGTCGCCGGAGCGTTCGTTCCTGGTCATCACCCACTATCAGCGCCTGCTCGACTACATCAAGCCGGACGTGGTGCATGTGCTGGCCGAAGGCCGCATCGTGCAGAGCGGCGGCCCGGAACTTGCGCTGGAACTGGAAAAGCACGGTTATCACTTCTTGAAGGACCGCGTGGTGCCCGAGGTTGCCGCCTGATGAGCGCCCTGCTCGATTCCCTGGCACGCGGCTTTAGTGGCGACGATACGCGTCGTGCCGAGCTCGATGCCGCCCTGCAGACCGGCCTGCCCGGTCCGCGCGCGGAGGCCTGGAAATACACTTCGTTGCGGCAGCTGGAACGGCGCAGCTTTCAGCCCGCACCGCTGGTCCCGACGCTGGTGGATGCCGCCGCACTGGACGACATCCCGTCGCCACGTTTGGTCTTCGTCAATGGTCGCCCGTCCGAAGCGCTGAGCGACCTGTCCACCCTACCGGATGGCGTGCAGCTGGACACCTTGTCGGCGTCGTTGGCCGCAAGCGATGACGCGCAGCAGTTGCTCGGCCGCCGCTTCGACGGCAGCGATGAGGTCTTTGCGCGCCTGAATGCCGCGCTTGCCGACGAAGGCATGGTGGTGCGCGTGCGCGACGGCGCGCAGATCGAGCTGCCACTGCACCTGGTGTTCGTCAGCATGGCCGGTGAGCACGATCTGTCCTGGCATCATCGCCACTTGATCGAATTGCGTGCCGGCGCTGCGTTGCAGCTGGTCGAGCATCATCTGCATGTCGGCGACGCCGCACACCTGGAAAACAGCGTGATGCATGTGCATCTGGCCCAGGACGCAGCGCTCTCGCACGCACGCATGCAGGCCAACAGCGCGCATGCCACCTCGCTGCTGCGGACTGACGCAGTCCTTGCGCGCAACGCGCGCTACCAGCGTGTGGACCTGGAGCTGGGTGCAGGCTTGTCGCGGCACGAACTCAACGTGCGCCTTGAGGGCAGCAATGCGCAGCTCACCGCCAATGGCGTGCTGCTCGGGAATGGCCGCCGGCATGTCGATACGCGCCTGGGCATCGAGCACATCGCACGCGACACCGCCTGCGAACTCGTATGGCGCGGTGTGGGCGCGGACCGTAGCCGCGTGGTCTTCCATGGCGGCATCCGCATTCGCGCGGGTGCCGACGGCACCGATGCGCGGCTGTCCAGCAAGAACCTCCTGCTGTCATCCAACGCCGAAATCGACACCCAGCCGGTGCTGGTGATCGATGCCGACGAAGTGCAGGCCGCGCATGGCGCCACGGTGGGTCAGCTCGACGATAACGCGTTGTTCTACCTGCGCGCGCGCGGGTTGCCGCAGGAACAGGCGCAGCGCCTGCTTAGCGCGGCGTTCTGTCACGAACCCTTGCGCGTGCTGCCGGCGGTCTTGAGCGCCGTGCTGGCACTGCAGTTGGACCGCGCATTGAACTCGGCAGGCGTGGCATGAATATGTCGGCCGTTCCGCACAGCGCGGCGCCCGATTGGGACCGCGTGCGCCTGGACTTCCCGCTGTTGATGCGACAGGTACACGGCAAGCCGCTGATCTACTTCGACAACGCCAACACCGGCCAGAAGCCGCTGCAGGTGATCGCGGCGACCGATGAGTTCTATCGCCGTCAGAACGCCAACGTGAGCCGGGCCGTGCATGCGCTCGGCAGCGAGGCGACCGACGCGTTCGAGGGCGCGCGCAGCAAGCTCGCGCGCTTTCTCAACGTGCGTGCCGACGAGTTGGTGCTGTGCAGCGGCACCACCTTCGCGATCAATCTGGTGGCGTATTCGTGGGCATTGCCACGCTTGGGCGCGGGCGATGTGATCCTGATTTCGCGCATGGAGCACCACGCCAACATCGTGCCGTGGCAGCTGGTGGCGCAACGGACCGGCGCCACCATCCGCGTGGCCGAAATAACGCCCGATGGCGCACTGGATCTCGATGCCTTACGCAAGGCGATGACGCCGGACGTCAAACTGCTGGCGATTACGCATATATCCAACGTGCTGGGCACGGTCAACCCGGTACACGATATCTGCCGCGAGGCGCGCAAGCGCGGCATCGTCACCGTGGTGGACGGCTCGCAGGCGGCACCACATCGGCGCATCGATGTGGCAAGCATCGGCTGCGATTTCTATGCCATCACCGGCCACAAGATGTGCGGGCCCACCGGCACCGGCGTGCTGTGGGCACGTCGCGAACACCTGCAAGCGATGCCGCCGTTTCTGGGCGGCGGTGAGATGATCAAGGAAGTCAGCTTCGAGAACACCGTGTTCAACGACGCGCCGCACAAGTTCGAAGCCGGCACACCAAACATTGCCGGGTTCATCGGCCTGCGTGCGGCAGTGGATTACCTGGAGTCGGTCGGGCTGGCACACGTGGAAGCGCGCGAAGCCGAATTGCTCGCCCACTTCACCGAAGAGCTGCAGCGCATCGACGGCTTGCGCATCTTCGGCACCACGCCTGGCAAAGCCGCGGTGGTGTCGTTCCTGATCGACGGTGCGCACTCGCATGACCTGGCCACACTGCTCGACCTGGAAGGCGTCGCAGTGCGCTCCGGCCAACACTGCGCGCATCCGTTGTTGCAGTACTACGGCGTCGCCGCCACCTGCCGCGCCTCGCTGGCGTTCTACAACACGCACGACGAGATCGAGCGGTTCGTTGCCGCGTTGGTGAAGGTGCGTCGACTACTGGGCTGATTGGAATCGGGAATGGAGAATCGGAAGAGCGGTTCTCCCGAGCGCTGGTAACGCCGGTAACGTTCGATGCATGGAAAATGGCCTATCTGGCAGCGCAACGCTTTTCCCGATTCCCGATTCCCGATTCCCGATTCCCGATTCCCGATTCCCGATTCCCGATTCCCGATTCCCGATTCCCGATTCCCGATTCCCGATTCCCGATTCCCGATTCCCGATTCCCGATTCCCGATTCCCGATTCCCGATTCCCGATTCCCGATTAAACTGCCCCCTATGCAGACCACCACTTTCCGCACCGCCACCGTCGATGACATCGAGGCCCTTGTCCTGCTGGTGACCTCGGCCTATCGCGGCGACAGCAGCCGCGTGGGCTGGACCAACGAGGCGGATATTCTCGATGGCGCGCGCATCGATCCGGCCATGCTGCGCGAAGATATTTTGCGCGAGCGCAGCCTGGTTCTCTTGGCCGAACAGGATGGGCGCCTGCAAGCCTGCGCGCATATTGCCGACGACCACGGTGCCGGGTATTTCGGCATGTTTGCGGTCGATCCATCGTTGCAAGGCAGCGGCCTCGGCAAGACGTTGTTGGCCGAGGCCGAGCGCATTGCGCACAGCGAATGGCAGCTACCGGTGATGCGCATGACCGTGATCGATGTGCGCAATGAACTCATCGCCTTCTACGAACGCCGCGGGTATCGCCGCACCGGCATCGTCAAACCTTTCCCGTATGACGACGAGCGCTTCGGCATTCCGCTGCGCCAGGATCTGCGTTTCGAAGTGCTGGAAAAACAGTTGAACGGTCCAACACCGTGAGCGACACCTGGACCTTTGTCTGCACCAATGACGCACTGCTGCCCGGTGAAATGCACACCGTCTGGGACGAAGTCACCGACACGCCGATTGTGGTGTTCAACCTCGATGGCGCGCTGTACGCGCTGGAAGACCGCTGCAGCCACGAAGACTACGAATTGTCGCCCGGCACCTTCGACCCGGTTGCCGGCACCATCGAATGCCAGTTGCATAGCGCGCGCTTCGATATCCGCGACGGTCGCCCTCTGTGCGCACCCGCGTACACCGCTGTGCCGAAATTTCCGGTCAAGCGCGAACACGACGGAATCTGGACGCGCGACGACCGCTAAGCGCGCGCTTCGAGTCTCCGTTGCACGCTAGGGATGGTCTGATCAACGCGGCCGGAAAATGAAGCAAGCCACATCTGCGGAGCTGAGGGCGCTCAAACCCCTGATTTTTTGCCGTTTTCGGCGCGTTTTCGGTGTATTTCCCGGGTTACAGGCACACCTTCCCCGCAGCGGGCATTAACTCTTTGCGCTTCAGCCACAGATTCGACAGCGCAAACAGCGTCAGCATCTGCGCGGTGTTCTTGACCAGGCCGCGATAGCGCACCTTGACGTAGCCAAACTGACGCTTGATCACCCGGAACGGGTGTTCCACCTTCGCCCGCAGGCTGGCCTTGGTGTGCTCCCAGCGCTTGGCCAACTTCAATTCGCGTTTGCTTTTGATCTGCTTCAGCTTCGAGGGTTTCTCGGCTATCAGGTAGTTCCACTGTGTTACAAATAATCATACCTTTGTGCCACTATTGGAAGACCTTCAGGCCGCGCGGGAGAGCTGTGTTGAATAGGACACTGGAAGTGCGTTTTGAACAGTACGGGGAAGTAGTTGCTGCCGCCCTGTCCCATGCGGATCGCAAACAGCCCGCACACTGGTACCTGAAGGGGTTGCTACTGCCTGGAGGGCGCAAGAGCGTGGAGCCCATGGCCGCGCGGGTGCACCCGCAGAACGTGCGCTCAGCCCATCAATCGATGCACCATCTGATGGCTGATGCCGACTGGAGCGATCAAGCGCTGCTGGCGGCGGTGGCGGCACAGGTGCTGCCGACCCTGAACAGCAAGAGCGCAGCGTGTCACTGGATCGTGGACGACACGGGATTTTCAAAGAAGGGGGTGCATTCGGTCGACGTCCCCCCAAGTTTGAGTAGCACCTTGGTTTGGAGTCCAATTCCCTACCCCGAGGAGATTGGACGTGAAGAAGCGTTTTTCCGAAGAGCAGATCATCGGCTTCCTGCGCGAAGCCGAGGCCGGCATGCCGATCAAGGACCTGTGCCGACGGCATGGCTTCAGTGAGGCGTCCTACTACCTGTGGCGCAGCAAGTTCGGCGGCATGAGCGTGCCCGATGCCAAGCGGCTCAAGGACCTGGAGGCCGAGAACACGCGACTGAAGAAGTTGCTGGCCGAGCAGGTGTTCCAGAACGACCTGATCAAGGATGCGCTGCAAAAACAATGGTGAGCGCACCGGCGCGTCGTGCGCTGGTGCGCGAGTGGATCGAAGGTGGCGCCAGCGAGCGCTGCGCCCTGGCAGCGATCGGCATGAGCGCCAGTGCGCTGCGCTATCGCCCGCGCGAGGACCGCAACGTTGAGTTGCGCGAGCGCATCCTTGCGTTGGCGCATCGCCATCGCCGCTATGGCGTGGGGATGATCTCTCTCAAGCTGCGGCAGGAAGGGCGTCTCGTGAACTATAAGCGGGTAGAGCGGCTGTATTGCGAGCAGCAGCTGCAGGTCCGCCGCCGCACGTAAAAAGGTGCCGGTAGGCGAGCGTGCACCGTTGCTGCGGCCCACCAAGGCCAACCCGGTGTGGTCGATGGACGTCGTGTTCGACCGCACCGCCGAAGGTCGGGCGATCAAGTCTCTGGTGATCGTGGACGACGCGACACACCAGGCAGTCGCCATCGACGTGGAACGCGCCATCTCCGGCCACGGGGTAGCACGCGTGCTGGATCGGTTGGCACACAGTCGTGGCCTGCCGAAGGTGATTCGCACGGACAACGGCAAGGAGTTCTGTGGCAAGGCCATGGTCGCCTGGGCGCATGCCAATCGTGTGCAGCTACGCCAGATCCAGCCTGGCAAGCCGAACCAGAATGCCTATGTCGAATCCTTCAACGGCCGGCTACGCGACGAATGCCTCAACGAACATGGGTTCCCAACGCTGCTGCATGCGCGCACCGAGATCGAACGCTGGCGCCGCGAATACAACGAACACCGCCCCAAAAAACAACCTGATTAGCACGATCTTTCAGCACAGTCGCAGCCAGTGAGAGCCGACCGGTCGATGCTAGGACCGTCGCTCCACCGAGACCAGATCATGGCCATGAATCGTGTGCAGTTCCAAGCCGGGCTGTCGTTGCCGGCGTTCCTCAAGCGCTATGGCAACGCGCAGCAGTGCGAGCAGGCGTTGGAGATCTCGCGCTGGCCACAGGGCTTTGTTTGTCCGCGTTGCGCCGCTACCGCGCACAGTCGATTCCAGCGTCACGGCACCACGTACTGGCAGTGCACGGCCTGCTATCGCCAGACCAGCCTGCGCTCGGGCACGGTGATGGACAACAGCAAGCTGCCGCTACGCACCTGGCTGCTTGGCATGTATCTGCTGGGCCAGAGCAAGACGAACCTGTCGGCGCTGGAGTTGATGCGACACCTGGGAGTGAGCTACCCGACAGCGTGGCGAATGAAGCACAAGCTGATGCAGGCCATGACCCAACGCGAGGCGAACCGCAAGTTGGGCGGGATCGTGCAACTGGACGATGCCTACCTGGGCGGAGAACGCAACGGTGGCAAGGCCGGGCGCGG
Source organism: Xanthomonas oryzae pv. oryzae (assembly GCF_004136375.1). Classification (NCBI taxonomy): domain Bacteria; kingdom Pseudomonadati; phylum Pseudomonadota; class Gammaproteobacteria; order Lysobacterales; family Lysobacteraceae; genus Xanthomonas; species Xanthomonas oryzae. The sequence goes on along the minus strand of NZ_CP031697.1, from coordinate 1,548,011 downwards.
CTCGGAGAACAAGCGCCCTTTCGTGATCGCCGTGGAGACCACTGAAGACGGTCGTCCATTGCGCGCGGTGATGGATCCGGTCCCAGGCTTCACCAAGGCGGCGCTGTCGGAATGGATCGGGCAACGCCTGCATCCTGGAGCAGATGTCTACAGTGATGGACTCGGTGCGTTTCGAGCACTGGAAGCCGAGCACGCGCACACGGTGATCGAAGGCAGCGGTCGAAGTCGCTGCGAGGCAGAGAACGCACGCTGGGTCAACGTGGTGTTGTCCAACCTAAAGCGTTCGCTGGACGGTGCCTAGCACGCCTTCAAATTCGCCAAATACGCCCAGCGCTACCTGGCAGAGACGATGTGGCGGTTCAACCGCCGTTTCGATCTGACCCGGCTGGTGCCCAGCTTGCTGGCCGCCGCAGCCGCCAGCAAGCCGTGGTCCGAGCGGGCCCTGCGTGATGTCACCATGTTCACCGCTGAAAGTGCGTGCTAATCAGGACGAACATTGGTTCCCAACGCTGCTGCATGCGCGCACCGAAATCGAACGCTGGCGCCGCGAATACAACGAACACCACCCCAAAAAAAACAATCGGCGGAATGACGCCGGCTGCCTATGCCCAGCAGTTGGCCAATAGCGATATCATCAACCCCGGACTCTAAACCCGACTGGTACTCAGGATGGGGGGACGTCGACGGTCCTAGCATCGACCGGTCGGCTCTCACTGGCTGCGACTGTGCTGAAAGATCGTGCTAATCAGGAACTATTATTCCAAACACAAGCAACCCAACGAGTCCGCCATGTCGGCGTGACTCAAACCAAGGAGTCTCCGGGAAAACCGGGGCGGTTCACACAGTAGATCGGCGTTGGTATTTCAGCTACCTGTATAGGAGATTATTAGATAGATATCTCATATAAAAGGTAAAGGGATAAGCAAAACGATCATGACGGAAATTTTAATAACAAAATCTCATGTATGGAATTGCTAAATTACCTTGCGCCAGCACATCCAAAGCATATAATCAAATTAGATTAAATATCCTCGAAACCACTCAATGCGAAATTCAAAATGATTCAGTAGTATGAGAAAATTGTGACTGATGCCGATGCTGACGGAGAGCTATCCAAATGAATTTTTCCCTTGAAAAGCGCCATGCCAGATGCCAGGACTTCAGTAATCCGCTGACATTGTTATCGCGGCATAGAAAATCTGGGCGTGAATGCTCTTGCATTGGATGAGAAGATTGCATCCGCTCGCAAGGTTAAGGTTGGTAAGCGTGATTTGTCAACCGATGTGACAGTCACGGAGGCGATATTTAATATCACTATTGCGGTCAGCTGCCGATTTTTTTTTATTATTCGTTGAAGAAGAAAATGATCGGTGCCGCTGATCTTCAGCGCAATGATCCAGTGCGTACGAGCGTCATCGATTTGGGCCCGACGCAGCAGCAACGCGATACTCTCGCCAAGGAAATCGAGTAATTTTCCATAGCGCGTCCTCGCGCATTTTCTTCTCAAAATCATCACATGTCCCCGCACACTCGGCTCGGCGTGTGCGCATATCATGACATGCGTCATATTTTACATTAATTAAATTTAAGGCATGGAGAAACTGCAGCACACCAAGATGCTGCCTGCCACAATTGGCTATTCAACAATTTTTAAACAAGCATCATTGACCTCCCTCATCACCACCAGTTATAGGCTGAGTAAGCACCTTGAGTTAAGTGTGCCTATCCTCCGCCACTGAGGCTTCTATATGTCTGCAGAAAAATATTTCTTAATGACACCAGGTCCGTTGGCCTTAAGCGACGAGGTGAAATCACAGATGCATTTTGACATGGGCTCAAGGGACAAAAGCTTTAGGATCATGACCGCCTTGATGCGCAATCTAATGATCAACCTGGTTGAAGGACAGGATTCCCATTCGGTTGTACCAATTCAAGGTAGTGGAACATACGGAATCGAGGCGGCGTTAGCCACATTTATTTCCCAGTCCGACAAACCGCTTGTGTGCATAAATGGTATCTATGGCGAACGCATTCTTAAAATACTTCAACTGCGCGGAATAAGCGCAATCAGCATTAATGCACCTGCCGATAAACCACTTTCCATCATCGATATAGCGAGATACCTTTGCAAAGATCGCTCCATAACTCACATCTGCTTCGTTCACTGTGAGACAACCACTGGAGTAATAAATCCACTTGATGAAATCGTCAAGTTAGCAAAAAGATATGGAGTTTTCACAATTGTAGACGCGATGAGCTCTTTTGGCGCAATGGATATTAGCGTAAAATCTACGCCATTTGACATTCTTGTTACTTCAAGTAATAAATGCATCGAAGGACCGCCTGGCATTTCATTAGTAATCGCCAGTTTGGCGTTACTGAAAAGAAAAATGAAAACTCCGGTCAATTCTTTCGTTCTGGATGTTCAAGCTCAATGGAAAAGTTTTGAACAGACGGGAGAATGGCGTTCAACTCCTCCTACTCATGTGATACAAGCTTGCACCAAAGCGCTCGAATTGCTGAGCTGTGAAGGCGTAAAAAATCGCAGAAGGCGATATTGCATCGTACGAGAAGATATTATTAGTTCAACCCGCCAATACGCCAAACCATTACTAAGTGCCATGGCACGATCCCCGGTATGTTTGGCGCTCACCGCGAAGGGTGTGATTGATACCGAAGAAGATTTCGATGAATTTTATTGCCATCTTGTAAATTACAATCTCTATATCTACTCAAAATTCCATATTCAGACGCAAAGCTTCAGAATCGGCTGCATCGGCGCGATCGAGCCAAAATGGATACTCACTATGGAGACAGCGTTCCGTGATTTCTTCGAAGATCGCAAACGCCGTCTGACAGGGGCGAAATTTTCCAATTCCGCGATTGCAGGTGGAGCAGTCTGATGTCGTATCTCAATCATGAAAAAGATTTTTTAACGGAAACAGCCGTTCTGCACGCAGGTTATCGGCACGATCCAGTCACCAACGCTATCGCAGTTCCCATATACCAGACCACGGCTTATGAGCTCAGTGATGATCTAGCGGGTGTATCTGATATCTACAATGTAAAGCGCGACGGTTTCACGTATACGCGAATCATCAACCCTACAACCCGTGTACTAGAGCGCCGATACGCCCGGGTGGAGGGCGCGGCGGATGCGCTTGCAGTGGCTTCTGGACAAGCCGCTACCTTTCTTGCGCTAATGAACTTGAGCAGCGGTCGACCGGGCGACAACATAGTTACATCGAGGTATCTATATGGAAATTCTTGGAATTTGCTGTTCAACACCTTCAAGCGCTTAGGCATTGAGGCAAGATCGGCTGACCCCCAGGAGCCAGAATCCTTCAAGCGGCAGATCGATGACAGGACCATAGCGTTGTTCGGCGAAGCCTTTTCCAATCCTTGTGTCATTCCCTTGCCGGTATCAGCGCTTGCTGCGATTGGCAGGGCCCATGGCATTCCCCTCATTGTTGACAACACTACGACACCAATTGCTTGCAGGCCCGGGGCGCTGGGGGCCGCCATCACCACCTATTCGGCAACGAAGTACATCTGCGGCCACGGCACCACACTAGGAGGACTGGCCGTCGACAATGGGAACTTTGCTTGGGATGATGCCCCCCGCTTCCCGCTGCTAAATGGTCCTGACGAGGCGCATGGCGGCATACGCTGGCGAGATGCGGTGCACGTTCTGAAAGATTTAGGTAATAGTGCTTACCTTTTGAAGGCACGCATGACTTGGCTTCGCGATACAGGCGCGGCGATCAGCCCATTTGCAAGTTTTCAATTGATACAGGGTTTGGAAACACTAAGCCTGCGCATGCACCGCCACTGCCAGAACGCTGCGTTGGTTGCCCGTTTCCTGGAAGGTCATCCTAAGGTCCGAAGCGTTTCTTATCCTGGCCTTGCTACGGGACGCGAAAGAGAAATCGTAGACGAGCTGATTGATCTAAAAGTTGGCTACGGCGCAATGATCATGTTCGAGTTGGACGATGAGGCTGCAGGTAGAAAGTTCGTGCAGAACATCCGTCTAATGTACCACGTATCGAATGTGGGGGATGCACGAACGCTCGTAACTCATCCGGTCTCTACCACTCATACGACCGTCCCTAGAACTCAGCGTGAGGCAGCTGGAATCCTAGATGGTTCCATCCGCCTTTGCGTCGGCATAGAGAATATTGATGACATAATTAATGACATTAAACGCGGCCTTGATGCCGTTTAATGGCTGATCGCCTGGAAAAGCATCATATGAAAAAAAAGCAGACTTGGTCGCTCAGAAATAAGCGATTTGAAAGATTCGAGTTTTCTAGCGAAATTATGCGCGAGCTGGCGGGCTTGCGCGCAGACAACATTACCGGCACCTTATATATAATTAAGGATTATACGATAATGGCAGCCTGCGCAGTTGCTACGGTTCGAGTCAGCTGGTGGCTTTACCCATTGGCATTGTTGATTATTGGCGCTCACCAGCGCGGGCTAACAACGATCTCACACGATGCAGCTCATCGAATACTAGCAAAGAATAGATTATTGAACAATGTACTCGGGACGATATTCGCCGCCTACCCTATATTCCAGCGGCACTGGGCATACCGCGTCTCCCATGTATACCTACATCATCCACACCTTGGTGATCCAGAGCAGGACCCTGACTTGAAGTTCTTTGTCAAGTCAGGGGTTTATACTGTTCGCGATCCCCGCGAGTATAAATCATTTATTGTCTGGAAGTCAATTTTCGGCGGAGCCACCCTTCGTTATTTGAGTTATCTTTGGAGTAACCGATTCTTTGTCTTGGGAGGCAAGGAGAGGATCGTCGATAAGCGAGACGTCCTTATAGATTCGTACGGTTTCTCGGCTTTCTGGATAGCGGTAATCGTTGGCTTTACCTCAGCAAATGCTCTCCATCTGCTTGTGCTTTTTTGGCTAATTCCCTATTTCACCACTTTTCAGGTTTTGGGTTGGTTCACCGAGCTGGCTGAGCACTCGCCGATGTGCGAAAGTGAGGTCAAGAATGTTTATTTGACAAGGAATAGGAAAGGTGGACTTATAGAGCGTTTGTTATTCGGTGTCAATTACGATGAGTACCATCTTGAGCACCATCTTTCGCCGGCAGTTCCTTTTTGGTTGTTAAAAAAAGCACAGAAAATCCGGATGCGCGATCCAACATATGCAGATATTGCGAATTCCTGGGGTGGCATATTTTTTAGCGGCCCAGAGGGACAGCCGAGCGTAATTTCGCAATTGCTTGAACGAAACCGTCGCCTCTACGAAATTGGCCCGCGCAAATGAGCCAGAGGACATCCACGATGGAAAAGGTCTCCGAATACGTGAATCGACCTGTTGTTGGAGTCACATCAAATCGGCACATTGATGATGGAGTTCATCGTGACAGGTTAAGAAGACGTTACATTGAAGCGCTCGATATCTACGCTGCTGTTGAATGCGTCATTCTTCCTACTGTGGACGGCGATCTTCGTTGGGACGCAAGCCTCAGCAAATTCCGTTATCTGATGCGTCGTTTAGACGGCCTAGTATTGACTGGCGATGAATCAAATCTTGATGCAGACATCTTCAATGGACTGCAGCGTCGATGGAACCGTGCCGACGACGACGTTATTGCTAGGGAACAAGACCGTCCGAGAGATCGCCTGTCGTGTGTTGCGTTGTCGATCGCAAGAGAGCTAGACATGCCGGTCCTGGGAATTTGCCGTGGGTTGCAAGAAATGCATGTACAGCAAGGCGGAGTACTTGTTGCACAGCTGCCGGTCACTGAGCTCGGCATAGTACATAGCGAGCCCTTGAACGTACCTCGCGATCAACAGTATCAGCCATCACACGGGATTCGGATCGTTTCCGATGGACTGCTATCTGATATTCTCAAAGACAAAAAAAATGGGCTCCAAGTTAATTCACTCCATAATCAAGGAGTGTCCGAGCCGGCACCCGGGGTTCGGGTGGAGGCCATCGCAGAGGACGGCGTTGTCGAGGCAATTTCCTACCGATCCTCGACCTTTCAGTTAGGAGTGCAATGGCATCCGGAATGGCATGTCAAGCATGATCCAGTGAGTCAGAAGATATTCCAATTCTTTGGCGATGCTTGCTATGCATACGAATCGAGGCGGCATGGCGCCAATAATTCAGCATCTTTCTGCAAAGAAATAGATTGAAACAGCCAAAATTACTTAATATGGTTCCGAGACAATGGATTCCCAGCTGATGGTTCTTTTCGCGATTGCGTTCACTTGCGCGGTCGCCGTGCCTGGACCAAACGTAGCATTTGTCGTGGCCCAAACTATCAAGTATGGCCATAAAATCATGCTTCCCTGTTCATTAGGCTTTGGATTAGCTACTTTTATTCACGCCGTTATCGCGTTATCCGGGGTCGGCTTGCTCATACACGAGCACTCGTCTCTTCTCGGTTATCTTCGTTTTATAGGAGCCATTTATCTCACATACCTTGGTATAGTCGCATTGCTGCCCCAACCCGAACATCATAGTACCGAGATAATCTACTCTATTCCGCGAAAGGTATTCATTGATTCATCACTTATAGCCCTAACCAATCCTAAGGGATGGCTGGCCACATTTCTCACCTATCCAAGTTTTATCAGCCCATACTATTCTTACACGCACCAAGCAATTGCATTGATTTTGATGGGTTTATTTATTTCACTTATAATATATGGTGGATATGCGATACTCGCCCAAAGGGCTCGCACTATTCTCAGGAATGAACGCAATACAATTCGGTTGGCCGGCGCCCTATATCTGCTTGTCGCAATTTTCTTATTCATCTACTGACTGATTCAAAGTTTCTCATACTACAAACGGCAGACGCTGCCGCTTGTTAAAGGAGGTCGCAATCTCATGTCAATAATAATACCTAAAGGATTGCCAGCAGGTCGTGCTCTTGAAAACGAAGGCATTACGGTCTTGCAAGATGAAACAACGATCCACCCGCAATGCCGCATTATACGCGTAGGTTTACTCAACCTCATGCCAAATAAAATCAATACCGAGATCCAAATAGCCCGTCTTTTGGGTTCCACTCCCTTCCAGATCGAGTTGACTCTTGTCAGGATATCAAGCCATTCATCAAAGAATACACCTATCGAACACTTGAAGGCGTTTTATCAAGATTGGCGCGATATTAATAACCTAAAATTTGATGGATTTATAATCACCGGGGCGCCTATTGAGAAGATTCCTTTCCGCAGCGTCGATTACTGGGATGAGCTTACTGAAGTGTTCCGTTGGACGCAGACCCACGTTCATAGTTGCTTTAACATCTGTTGGGGCGCGCACGCTGCTATGCATTTATTTTATGGGGTGAAAAAACATGTTTTAAAAGAGAAATTATTCGGGGTATTCAAACATCACATCTATGACGTTAATTCACCTTACCTGAAAGGTTTCACTGGAGAAGTCCACATTCCAGTATCGCGCTGGACGGAAATACGTCGCAACGATCTCCCTGTGGACAGCGGTGTCTCAGTTCTCATTGATTCACTTGATGCGGGGATTTGCCTTCTTAGCGATCCTGAACATCATGCCTTGCATTTCTTCAATCATATTGAATACGATTCGAATACTCTTGCAGATGAGTATTTCCGCGATCTGAATGCGGGAATAAATATCCAGTTGCCCAAGGGTTATTTTCCAAACGATTGCCCTCATCTCCCGCCGACGAATCGATGGCGCGGTCATGCACTTTTATTGTTCGAGAACTGGATCAGCCATATGCATAAATTTCTTAACGGATCTGGACAAGGGCGGCCGCTTTCAATTCGCCACCAACAGTAGACGTGCGACTCTCGTTAATTCTTCATATAAATAAGGTTTATTTGAACGGCGGCGGCAAATCTATTATGAACCTCAATGAACTACGAAATTTAATTTCCTCCAACTTGATCGACACGATATTGGTCTGCATGGTCGACATGCAGGGCAGGCTTATGGGAAAACGCTATCATGCCGCCACATTTGTTCGTCACGGTTACGAACTAGGCCATGCTTGTAATTATTTATTGGCTAATGACATGGAAATGGTTCCCGTGCCAGGTTATGCGAGTGCAAGCTGGAGCGCTGGTTACGGCGATTTCATCCTCAGACCTGACTTTTCCAGCTTACGATTGCTGCCGTGGCTCGACGCAACGGCATTGTTGATCTGCGATGTCTACAGTGAAAATGGGCAGCCAGTGGCGCAATCGCCTAGACATATCTTGCAAAGGCAGTTACGCAGGCTAACCGACCGCGGAATGCGTGCCTATTTCGCATCGGAGCTTGAATTCTATCTTTTTGATGAGACCTATACCGAGATATCAAGAAAGAATTATAACCTTCCCAAGGTATTTGGAAGTTACAATCAGGACTATAGTATTCTGTCGACAACGCGGCAGGAGTGCGTCATGCGTCCGATCAGAAACGGTTTACATGGTGCTGGGGTCGCGATTGAATGTACAAAGGGAGAAGGGGGCGCTGGTCAGGGGGAAATTAATGTCCGCCATTCAGACCCATTATTGATGGCTGATCAGCACACAATCATCAAGCATGGCAGCAAGGAAATAGCAGCACAGCACGGAAAGTCGATCACCTACATGGCGAAATGGAACGATAATTATGCGGGTTCATCCAGTCACGTCCATGGGTCGCTGTGGTCTTCTGACGGCCGCCCCCTTTTTTATGACGAAGCAGAACCGCAAGGAATTTCTGCCATAATGAGAAGCTATTTGGCCGGTATCCTCAAATACGCGGGCGATATTACTTTATTATTGGCCCCCTACATCAACTCCTATAAAAGGTTCCAGATCGACACTTTCGCACCGACTAAGATCTCATGGGGCTACGACAATCGAACGACCGGCTTACGTGTTTGTGGCATTGGTTCTGATGATCTGCGCGTCGAGTGCCGTATTGGTGGTGCTGATATGAATCCATATATTGCGTTCGCCGGACTGATTGCAGCCGGCTTGGCAGGGATTGACGAGAAATTGCCACTGTGCGAGCCCTGCAAGAGCGATGCATATCGCGATACGGGATTGCCGGACATCCCAACAACTCTAAGAGCTGCTATCGGCATTAGTTCGAACTCGAGTTGGCTCCGCGAGGTGCTAGGAAGTGATGTTGTCGAACATTACGTCCATGCTGCGCAATGGGAACAGTCCGAATATGATAGGCATGTCACCGATTGGGATTTGCTAAGAGGATTTGAACGTAGCTAGTCGCCCCTGCAAAACCCCGCGACCCCGCATGAACACAGGGTTTGCGGCGTTACAGCAGGGGTCTGTCAAGCCAACTGTGTAACCAGGTTTTTCATAGCGCATTCATCGGCACGCGTTCTTCGCCGAACATCACCTGGAAGCTTTGCAGAGCCGGTTTCCAGTGATGGATGGACCGCCAGTTCTTCGATGCCTCGCGCACGGCCAAAAACAACGATTTGAGCGCCGAATCGTCGTTGGGGAAAATACGCCGGTTGCGGGTGAGCTTGCGCATGACCATGTTCAACGATTCGATGGCATTGGTGGTGTAGATCACCTTGCGGATCTGCGGCACGAACTGCAAGAAAGGGATGATGTTGTCCCAGTTGCCCCGCCACAAGCGGACCACCGCACGGTATTTGTCGCCCCACTGCGTGTCCAGCGCCTCCAGTTCCGCCGCCGCTTCTTCCGCCGTGGCCGACTGATAGATGCGCTTGAGCGCAGCCACAACCGCCTTGCTGTCGCCTGCGTTGACGTAGCGCAGGCTGGCCCGCACCAAATGCACAATGCACAGTTGCGTGAGCGTCTGCGGAAACACCGCTTGCACCGCTTCGGGCAGGCCCTTCAAGCCATCCATGCAGGCGATGTAGATGTCGCGCACGCCGCGATGACGCAGTTCGGTCAACACCGACAGCCAGTATTGGGCGCCCTCGTGTTCAGCCAACCACAGGCCAAGCACTTCCTTCTCCCCGCGCAGGTTGACCCCCAGCACCACGTGCGCGGCCTTGTTGATGACCTGCTTGTTGTGCTGCACCTTCACCACGATGCCGTCCAGCCACACGATCGGATAGATCGCCTCCAGCGGCCTCGATTGCCATGCCCGCGCCTCCTCCTGCACCGCGTCGGTCACCTGTGCGATCAACCTATGCGATATCTCCACCCCATACACGTCCACCAGCGCAGACTCGATGTCGCGCGTTGTCATGCCGCGCGCGTACAACGCCAGAATCTTCTCCTCCATCCCCGCCAGCCGCACCTGGCGCTTCTTCACCAACTGTGGCGCGAACGTGCCCGCGCGGTCGCGCGGGGTCTCGATCTGCAACTCGCCCAACGCGCTTTGCACCGTCTTGCGGCTCTTGCCATTGCGCACGTTGCCGCCTGAGCGCCCATGCGGCGCATGGCCCACATGGGCTTACATCTCCGCCTCCAACGAGCGATTGATCATGTGCTGCAACATTTGCGAAAACAGCTTCTCCACGTCCTGTGGCGTCTTGCAGCCTGACGTCAGTTCGTCCAGCATCGTCTTATCCAGTTCCACTTGCCTGCTCCTCTCCGGTCCGGGCCAGTCGCTTGTCAAAGGGCAGTTACACAGTTCAATTTACAGACTCGTTACAGCAGGGGCGCCGATCCCTCACAATTGGTCTATCAGCATCTGATTCCTGGGAGTTTTACCGATGGCCCACACCCAGAACGCCGACTTCTTCCGCCAGCCCTTGGCCGAGATGATCGATCCGCGCCACCCGCTGGCGGTGCTGGCCCGTCGGCTGCCCTGGGCGCAGATCGAGGCGGTGTTGGCGCCGCATTTCGCTCGCAAGGTGCGCGCAGGTCGCGCGGTGGCGCAACCTGATCTGTTCGGCCCCTCGGTGCAAGTGGCCGGTGCCGGTATTGTCGCTGCCGGCCGCCCACGCCTTCCCATTCGCTTGATGGCCAGCCTGTTGGACCTGAAGCACGCTTACAAGCTCAGCGACGAGGAACTGGTGGAGCGCTGGGCCCAGAACGTGGTCTGGCAGCACTTCAGCGGCATGGCGTTCTATCAGCCGCGCCTGCCCTGCGATGCCACGCAGGTCGGGCGTTTTAGCGTGGCCATCGGTGAGGCCGGGGTCGAGGAACTGCTCAAGGCCACCATCGAGCGACGTCCCCCCAAGTTTGAGTAGCACCTCAGTTTGGAGTCCAATTCCCTACCCCGAGGAGATTGGACGTGAAGAAGCGCTTTTCCGAAGAGCAGATCATCGGCTTCCTGCGCGAAGCCGAGGCCGGCATGCCGATCAAAGACCTGTGCCGACGGCATGGCTTCAGTGAGGCGTCCTACTACCTGTGGCGCAGCAAGTTCGGCGGCATGAGCGTGCCCGATGCCAAGCGGCTCAA